>JBATAQ010000127.1:0-48344 GCA_049661925.1 Dokdonella sp. | reverse complement strand
GTGAGCGTGTGTTCCGTGGAGGACGTGGCTGCATTTACGCGGCGTCCGTTCTGGTTCCAGTTGTACATGATGCGCGATCGCGATTTCATCGAGCGATTGATCGAACGCGCGAAGGCGGCTGGCTGCTTGGCGCTGGTGCTGACCCTGGATCTGCCCGTAATGGGGCAGCGCCACAAGGACATCAGGAACGGCTTGTCCGCGCCGCCGCGGCCGACACTGGCGAACGTGCTTAACATGATGACCAAGCCGCGCTGGTGCCTGGCCCAGGCGCGAACGCGTCGGCACGGTTTCGGCAACATCATCGGTCATGTACAAGGCATCAGTGACAAGACTTCACTGGCCGCATGGACGGTCGAGCAGTTCGACGCAAGTCTGGACTGGGATGACGTGCGCTGGGTGCAGCGCCAATGGGGCGGCCCGCTGGTGTTGAAAGGGCTGCTTGATGGCGATGATGCGCGCCGTGCAATCGACTGCGGAGCCAACGCGATTGTCGTGTCCAACCACGGTGGCCGACAGCTTGATGGTGCGCCATCGTCGATCAGCGTGCTGCCGGAGATGGTTGCCGCAGTCGATGATCGCTGCGAGGTGTGGTTCGACAGCGGGGTTCGCTCCGGTCAGGACGTATTGAAGGCGCTCGCGCTGGGTGCGCACGCAGCGCTCATTGGTCGCGCGTATGTCTACGGCTTGGGTGCGCTCGGCGAAGCGGGCGTCACCCGCACACTCGAGCTGATCAAGCGCGAGCTGGAACTGACGATGACGCTTTGTGGCGTTCGCGACATCGCCGGACTTGATCGTCACGTGCTGCAGCGTGGCAGCTATCCGATCGCCCCGTGTTGAAAAGGCGATCCATCGGTAATCGATGCGCATTCACGGCGAGATCTTGCGTTTGATCGCACGCGCCCATGGTCGCGGCAGCTTGCGTAGCGAGCCCAGCACATGTGGCAACAACCGCAGGCGCAAGCCGGAAAAGGTGCTGGGCACCACGGCTTCAATCAAGTGTGGTCCCGGTGTACCCAGCGCGTTCTGCAGTGCGGCGACGAGCTCGTCGGTCGTTGTTGCGCGCGTCGCATTCACACCCATGCCTTGCGCCATCTGCACGAAGTCCAACCCCGGATTGGTCAGATCCAGTTGCGCATGCGCCTTTTCGCCCCGAGCTCCGGCCTCCACCCGTTGCAGTTCCACGTTGAGGATAGCGTAGGACTTGTTGTTGAAGATGATACTGGTGACGTCGAGTTTTTCGCGCGCCATCGTCCACAGCGCCTGCACGGTATACATGGCCGAGCCATCGCCGATCAGCGCCAGCACCGGGCGATCCGGACAGGCAATGGCGGCGCCCACGGCATTGGGCAGGCCTTGCCCAATGGCACCGCCGGTCAGTGCCAGCACGTCGTGGCGCGGACAGCCGGCGGTGTAATACGGGAGCATCACGCCTGAGGTCTGCGCTTCGTCGACAATGATGGCGTGTTCGGGCAACAGCGCGCCAACCGCCTTGCAGACTTTCTCGGCGGTGAGTTTGCCGCGCGGGCGCTCGGGCCGTTTCGCGCCCTGCAGAACGGCCGGGGTGTCCTTTGCGCCAACCAGGGTTTGCAGCCGTTCAAGACTGGCCAGCACGTCGTCAGTGAACGCGGCGAACTCCAGTACTTGGCAACCATCGGGCACCAGATAGCTGGGCTTGCCGGGATAGCCGAAGAACGACACTGGTGCCTTGGCATCGACAAGGATCAGCTGCTCATAACCGGACAACTGCACCGATGCGAGCTCGCCAAAATAGGCAAGGCGTTCCACCGCTGGCAGGCCTGCGCCGCGTTGCAGGCGGGTCGGAAACGTTTCGGCAAACAGCTTCGCACCGCATTGCGCGGCAATGCTGCCCACGGCCATCAGTGCCGGCTCGCGCAGTGCTCGGCCACCCAGCAGGATGGCGCTACTGGCACCACTGGTCAGGGCCTTCGCGATGGCCGCAATCACATCGTCGGATGCGCATGGCGGTGAGCTGGATATAGGCAGTTTGGCTGGCTCGCCACCCTCGCCCCACGACACGTCGGCTGGCAGGATCAAGGTGGCGACCTGTCCAGGCGGACCTTTCGCGACCGCGATGGCCTCGACTGCATCGCGGCAAAGCGCTTCGGTGGACGTCGAGGTTCGCACCCAGGTCGACACATTGCGTGCGACGGTTTCGATGTCCGACTGCAGTTGCGCGTCGTACCTGGTGTGGAAGGTGGCATGGTCGCCAATGATGTTGACGACCGGAACCTTGCCCTTGCGTGCGTTGTGCAGATTGGCGAGGCCGTTGCCGAGCCCGCAACCCAGGTGCAGCAGCGTGGCCGCGGGCTTGCCGGCCATGCGTGCATAACCATCAGCGGCACCGGTGGCCACGCCCTCGAACAGGGTCAGCACCGCACGCATGCGCGGCTCGCTGTCGAGTGCGGCGACGAAGTGCATCTCCGAGGTGCCGGGATTGCTGAAGCAAACGTTCACACCCGCGTCTGCCAGCGTCTGCATCAAAGCTTGTGCGCCATTGGTCATGGGAATCTCCTAAGTCGAGTCTCGAGCCTGGGTCAGGGAGCGCGCCGCGGCACGTGCGGTAAGAATGCAACCGGGGAGGAACGTGCCTTCCAGCGAGCGCTTGCCGCTGGCGCCGCCACCACCAAACCCGGCGGCTTCACCGACACAGTAGAGGCCAGGAATGGGCGAGTCGGCGTGATCCAGCACGCGGCTTTGCAGGTCGGTCTTCAGGCCGCCCAGGCTCTTGCGCGTGATGAGTTGCAGGTGGATGGCGATAAATGGACCAGCGCCTGGTCTTTGCAATGGAGCCGGCGCACAGGTACGCAGTTTGTCCGGACCCCATTGGCGTGCATGGATGATGCGACGAAGCTGGTCGTCGTTGTGCAGCTTGGCCGCATTGGCAAAATTGGCGTCAAAGGCGTCTGCAGTGGCCTGGAGCACGGACGGATTGATGTCATCGGTGCCTGTTAGGACATTCATCTGGCGTGCCAGGCCTGACAGGGTGTCGTCGACCAGGAAATGCGGACTCTCACGTTGCATCTGCCGGTAAAGGTGATCGCTGCCCAGCAAGGTGTCGCGGATAAAACGCAACAGTTGTTTGTCACGGATGCGCGGGTTGTGCTCGGCACCGGAAATGGCGAATTCGCGGCGCGCGATGCGACGGTTGAGCAGATGCCAGGTCCATGGCCTGGCTTGTGCCGCTACTTGCTGGCAGAGGTCGTGGGTATCAAATCCGGTGACCAGCGGCTCAGGGCCGATGCGCCGTCCCGTGTAATCCAGCCACAATGCGGATTTGCACGGAATCAGCGACAGCCCGTGTCCCCTGAACTGCGGTTGCGGGTGCGGAATGCCGGCAGCGTAGTTCCACATGTCGCCGGCGTGAGTGATGCATCCTTGCCACTGGTCGGCAACAAGGTGATGAAGCCTGCCGTCGGACAAGGGGTTGGCACCATTGAGCATGGTTGTTGGGCGCGGTTTCGCGGCAGGCCAGTTGGCAATCACCTGCTCATGTGCGCCGTTGATGCCACCCATGGCCAGCACGACCCCCGGCGCTGCCAGATGCACGTCGGCACCGGTGACTTCGTTCACGGCGACGAGACCGGACAGGAGTCCGCCGCTGCGCTCCAGAGCCGTGACACGATGTCGGCTGAGGATCTGCAGCCTTCCGCCAGTATCCGCCTCGTACATCGCCGCCAGCATGCAACGGATCAGCTCGCGCGCCGTGCCCCAAAGTATGTGATATCGCGGCAGCGAGTTGCCGTCACCCAGACGCCCGCGTTCCACCCAGTTCACCGCAGGCAGAAACTTCATGCCGTGCGCCAGCAGCCAGTCGTATACCTGGACTCGCGAATGCTCCACGTAATATCGTGCCCATTGGCGTGGGTGCGCGTCATCCACGTCCAACTCGGCAAAGCGCAACCAGTCGCGCAGCGCGCGCTCAGGCGTATCGGGAATCTTCATGCGAGCCTGCAATGGCGTGTCTACCAGCGCCATGCCCCCAAAGGCCCAGCGCGCCAATCCTCCCAGACGTTCGGGCGCGTCGCGATCCAGCAGCGTCACTCGTTGGCCGGCACGCAGGCATTCCAGCGCGGTGACGATACCGGCCAGTCCGCCGCCCACCACCAGTACATCCGATTTCATCGCAGCTGGCATTGCCCCCCTCAGCGGGCTTGGCCCGCAAGGTCCCGAGAGACAAACACATCGGGATCATCGGGCGTCATATCCCCAGCTTACCTGTTGCCGGCACGGACGGGCAGCCTGGGAGACAGGACCGAGCACCCCTGGTTTTCGAGCTCGCTGCCGCCATCGCATTGCAGCTGAATACGGGTCCTGCGTGGCGGCGCGCCGACTTCACATCGGAACATCCCTAGAATGGGGCCATGGCAACTTCGATTGAACGACTCCCTGCATTGCTGGCGAAGCCGGAACTGGCGCCGGTCTGGCTGATCGCCGGCAGCGAGCATCTGCTGGTGATCGAAGCGGCCGACGCATTGCGCCAGCGCGCTCGTGAGCTGGGCTACGTCGAACGCGACATTCACGATGTCGATCAACACTTCGACTGGAACGAACTGGCGCGCTCGGGAAGCACGCTGTCGTTGTTCTCGTCGCGCAAGATCATCGAAATTCGCCTGCCGACCGGCAAGCCGGGCAAGGAAGGCGCGGCGGCGATCATCGAGTATTGCAAGAATCCGCCGGACGACAACGTGCTGCTGATTACTTGCCACGACTGGAGCAAGTCGCACGAAGGCGCGTGGTCGGCGGCGGTCAACAAGGTCGGGATGCATGTGATCGCGGCACCGATTCGGCGCGAGGCGCTGTCGCCATGGATCGACGCGCGAATGCGTTCGCGCGGGCTCAAGGCCAACGGTGACGCCATTGAATTGTTGGCCGAGCGCGTCGAAGGCAACCTGCTTGCCGCCGCCCAGGAAATCGACAAGCTGGCCTTGCTGGTCGGCAATCGCCCGCTCGATATCGCAACGCTTGAGGATTGCGTCGCCGACGACGCCCGCTATGACGTTTTCCGCCTCACTGACGCCGCATTCGCCGGCGATGTTGGGCGCGCGCTGCACATCGTTGATGGCCTGCGCGCGGAAGGCGAGGAGTTGTTCGCGCTGCTGGGCTGGGTGCTCAATCAACTTCGACAGGTCATCGCCGCAGCTGGCGGCGGTGCAGGCAAGGGCGGCTGGGGCGGCAATCGACAAGAGGTTTTCCAACGTGCGCTGCGTAGCGCGCCAGTCGCGCACTGGGAGCGCTGTCTCGACCAAGCCGGATTGATAGATCGCATTGTCAAAGGTCGCGGCGGCATCGATTCCGCGCAGGCCAACAGCGTGGCATGGCGCGAGTTCTCTGCGCTGATCGCTGCGATGGCGCAACCAAGGCAGGCGGCGTCGCTGCTCGTGCAATGAGTCGATCCGCGACGCACATGCCGCTGGCGATCCTCGGCGGCACGTTTGATCCGGTACATATCGGCCATCTTCGCGTTGCGCTCGAGGCCGCCGACGCGTTGGCTGCGGAGCTGCGATTGATGCCAGCCAGCGTGCCGCCGCATCGCGCGCAGCCGGTTGCGACGGCAGCGCAACGCGTCGCCATCCTTAAAGCAGCATTGGCAGGCCAGGATCGATTGAGACTGGACGAGCGTGAGCTGTCGCGACCCGGTCGTTCGTACACGATCGACACCTTGATCGAGCTTCGCCAGGAGATCGGCCATGATCGCAGTCTGATCCTTCTACTGGGCCGCGACGCTTTTTGCGGATTGCCGAGCTGGCATCGCTGGCGCGAACTTTTTCAGCACGCGCACATTGGCGTACTCGGCCGTCCCGGCCACACGATGTCGATGCCGGATGAACTGGCGAATGAGCTTGCTCCGCGCTGGATCACGTTACCGACGGTGGTCGATCATGGCGCGTTCGGCAAGGTGTTCGAGATTGCTGTCAGCGCCCTGGAAATCAGTGCGACCGCGATTCGCGAACTGCTGCGTCGCGGCGGCGATCCGCGCTATTTGTTGCCAGATGCCGTGGTCGATGACGCGTCGTTGCTGATGCCTTACTCGAGCAATCGCGCGGGCGACGCAATCAACGGTTAACGGCTCCGGGCCGATCAGGCGATTCCGAAGTCGTAGGACATGGTCCGATCCGGCTCTCGCAGGAAGTTGCCCTGCACGAAGTTGACCCCGCAGCCGAACAGGATGGTCATGCTGGCCGCATCCTCGACGAACTCCGCAATGGTCAGCTTGCCCGCATGCTTGGCCTGAACACAGATGTCGCGGATCTTGTTTTCGTTTTCTTTGTTGCCTGGCAAGCCGACCATGAAATTGCGGTCGATCTTGAGGTAACGCACCGGGATCTGTCTGATCAGCTGGAACGAATTGAGCCCGAGCCCGAATTGCTCGAGCGCGAAGGCACACTTGATGGATTCCAGGCCTTTCAGGAATTCGCGCGCCGTCTTGAGGTTGGTGACGATGGTGCTCTCGGCCATTTCAAAGACCAGCGTATCGCCAGGCAGGCGCGCTTCCGCCATTTGCTGGGCGATCCACTTCAGCAGCCCGGGATCGTCCAGCGATGCGGCCGAAAGCTTGACGAAAAAGCGTGTCGTATGGCCCGCCTTTTCGCGTGCGACGGCGGAGCGGATAGCTTCGGCTATGACCCAGCGGTCGATGGCGGCCAGCATGCCATTGCGTTCGGCGACCGGCAGGAATACGTTGGGTCGGACTTCGCCCTTGGCCGATTCGAGGCGCAACACGACCTCATAGATTTCGCCGCCATTGCTGTTGAGTCCGATGACAGGCTGGTAGCGCAACGCGAAACCGCGTCCATTCACGGCCTTGTTGAGCAGCTCAAGCCATTGCGAATCGTCGCTGGCGTCAGCTTTCGCCTTGGCCGCAAGGTCCGCGAACACGACCCGGTTTCCTCCTTCACCCTGGGCTTGGCGCAGCGCTTCCTGCGCCTGCGTCAGCACCTGGGCCACATTGGCCATTTTTTCGGTGAGCAAGGTGCCGCCGAAACTGGCCGTCACCTGGAATTCCTGCTTGCCCACGGTGAACGACCGTTTTTCCAGCGCTGCGCGCAGGGAATCCGCAAACGTTGTCTTGGTGCCAGCGGTCTGGTTCGAGCCGAGCACCGCGAAACTATGGTCGCCAAGGCGACCGGCGATCTCGTCGCTGCCCAGGTGCTTTTGAATTTCGGCACCCAGGTCGCGCAGCAGCAGGTCGATGTTGACCGTGCCGATGCTGTCGTACAGATCACGGTAACGATCAATCTCGAACAGGGTCAGCACGTGGCCGGCCTTGCCGCTGGCGGTGGCGTCGACGGCACGCTCCAACTCGCCCAGCAGGTATTTTCGATTGAAAAGATCGGTGACCAGGTCGCGTGAGCGCATTTCCTCGAGCTGGCGCAGGCGTTCGGGATCGGCCCCTTCGCGCGCGTCGGCCATGCGCAGGATGATCTGGTGGCAGGGCTCGCCTTCGTAGCTCGCGCCAGACAGCTCGATAACTGCCTCGAACGTGCTGCCATCCATCTTGCGGGCAGTGATCGACAGCCGCTTCAGCGTCGTTTCCTCGGTGCCGGTCTTGCGTAACAGTGCTTTGAACTTGTCGGCGCTTTCCGGTGCGATCAGGTCAAGTACGGCGATACCTTCGATAGGATCGGTCTCGTCGATTTCAAACGCTTCCATCCAGGCCTTGTTGGCACGCACGTGCATGCCTTCGTGCTCGTAGGCGATGGGTTCCTTGGACGATTCGAGCAGCGCATCGCAACGCCGTTGCGCCTCGCGCAGCGCGGCCTCCAGTCGGCGCTGGCTGCGCCGAGCCGTCAGTGATGAGAATTCTCGCTGCACGACGGCACGGACATGTTCGGGTTGGTCAGCGAACGCGAAACCGCAGACACCCATCGCGAACGCCTTGGCTACTTCGCGCGCGTCCGCAGGGGAGCGCGAGTAGCCGACGACACTGATGTCCTTGCCGCTTCGGTTGACCGCATTGATGGCCGATGCCAGCCCGATGTTGCGATTGGCAAGCGCGATCAGGACCAGATCGGGCGCCTGTTCCAGCAGGCTTTCCAGGCTGGGCTGGTCGGCCGCGTGTGATGGCCTGATGGGAATGCCGGCATTGCGCAATTGGCTGACCATCGATTCGGCCACCTCGGCGGAATCTTCAATCAGCAGCACGCGCAGGATGTGGTCAGGTCGATTCATGGGTTGGGCAGGCTGGGATCGGGGCGATTCGGCCGGCGGCCGCGACTTTTCGTTCATCGTTGCAAGCGTCCCTGTTTACAGTAGCGGCTCGGATAAGGCAACGCGACTGGGACAATTCTGCGAGCGTGTTCCTAGACAGGGCTCTTCGAGCGTTCGCCGGCTACTTCGCGCACAAGCCGCGGAACCAGATAGCCTGGTAGCCGATCGCGCAGTCCGACGATCAGTTGCCGCGCCGAATCATCGTCGACCTCGAAATGCGCCGCGCCACGAACGCGGTCCAGTTGATGCAGGTAGTAGGGCACCACGCCGGCATCGATCAATGCCTCGGACAAATCCGCCAGGGCATCGACACTGTCGTTGATGCCTTGCAGCAAGACCGACTGGTTGAAGAGGGTCACGTCAACCGAGCGCAGCCGGGCGCAGGCGGCGCGAACGCTTTCGTCGATTTCGTTGCCGTGGTTGGCATGCACCACCAGCGTTTTCTGCAACGTTGTTCGAGCCAGCCACGCGAGCAACTCGCCATCAATGCGCTCGGGCAGGACGATGGGCAGGCGACTGTGGATGCGCAATCGACGCACCTGAGGCAGCCCCGATAGCGCGTCGGTGAATTCAGCCAGTTTCGATGTCGACAGCGACAGCGGATCACCACCGGAAAGAATGACCTCAGTGATCGACGGTTCGCTGCGCAGGAAGGCCAGCGCGGCACGCCACGACGATGCGGAAGCGGTCTCGTCGGCGTAGGGAAAATGTCGCCGGAAACAGTAGCGGCAGTTGATCGCGCAAGAGCCGGTCGCGACCAGCAGCGCACGTCCCTGGTACTTGTGGATGACACCGTCGGCAACCTTGGCAGCCCCATCACCGACCGGATCCGCTGCGTAGCCCGCCTGGTCGAGCAGCTCGGCCGCCTGTGGCAATACCTGCAACAGCAAGGGGTCGGCAGCGTCGCCGTGTCGCATTCGCGCGACGAATCCGCGCGGGACGCGCATCGCGAAACCAGTATCGGTTTCAGGCAGAAGTGTCGACGCCTTTTCGGACACTCCGAGCAGGTCGAGCAGTTCATGTGGATCAGTAATCGAATCGCGCCAAACCGACTGCCAGCGCCGGCTTGGCGGTGCAATGTTCGCAGCGGGTGAACCAATAGCAGTTATCATGCGCGACTGATTTGCATCCTTACCATCTCACCATTGTAGTCGCAGCCGCTGGCGGCTATCGCAGCATTGAAGGAGTTGCCCATGGCTTCATACGGCATGAACGACGTCAAGAACGGCATGAAGATCATCGTCGATGGTCATCCCTGCTCGATCATGGATACCGAGTACGTGAAGCCGGGCAAGGGCCAGTCATTTACCCGGGTCAAATACCGCAACCTGAAGTCCGGTCGAGTGCAGGAAGTGACGATGAAGTCGACCGATTCGGTCGATGCCGCCGATGTCGTCGATACCGACATGGAATTCCTGTATTCGGATGGCGAGTTCTGGCACTTCATGAACACCGAAACCCACGAGCAGATCGGTGCCGATGAAACGGCCATGACCGACGCGGCGAAGTGGCTCAAGGGCAACGAGCCGTGCATCGTAACCATCTGGAACGGCACGCCACTGATCGTGACGCCGCCGAACTTCGTCGAGCTCGAAATCGTCGAGACCGACCCCGGTGTGCGCGGCGATACCTCCGGCGGCGGCGGCAAGCCGGCCAAGCTCGAATCCGGTGCAACGGTGCGTGTTCCGCTGTTCGTCAACCAGAACGAAATCATCAAGGTCGATACCCGCAGCGGCGAGTACGTCAGCCGGGTCAAGTGATGCGCATGCCGCGTTCGAAGTCGCGCGGTGAACGACCATCATGATTGAAAGTGTTCCAGGCAAAGCGGTAGACCTGTTGATTGCGGCGCGCTGGGTGATCCCGGTGCAGCCGCACAACGTGGCGCTGGCCGACCACGCAGTCGTGATCGATGGCGACCAGATCATCGACATCCTGCCTCGCGCCGATGCGAACGTGCGATACGCGCCGCGTGAGCACGTGGACCTGGGCAATCACGCACTGATACCCGGCTTGGTCAACGCGCATACGCACAACCCGATGACCCTGCTGCGCGGCATCGCCGACGACGTGCCGCTGATGCGCTGGCTCAACGAGCACGTGTGGCCGGCGGAGGCCAAGGTGATTGGCCCGGATTTCGTGCGCGATGGTGTCGAGCTGGCCATTGCCGAAATGATTCGCGGCGGCACCACCTGCTGCAACGAAAACTATTTCTTCCCGGATGTGCAGGCGGCGACCTATCGCAAGCACGGCTTCCGCGCCTTGGTCGGGCTGCCCGTTATCGACTTCCCGACCGCATGGGCGAAAACCAGCGACGAGTATTTCGACAAGGCGCTCGCCGTACACGATCAGGTTCGCGGCTGGCCACTGATTGGTACCAGCTTCGTGCCGCATGCGCCTTACACCGTTTCCAACGAAAACTTTGAACGCATCGCCTTGTTCGCCAATCAGCTCGACCTGCGCGTGCACCTGCATCTGCACGAAAGCGCTGACGAGATCGAAGGCAGCCTGCGCGACCACGGCATGCGGCCTTTCGCACGCATGAAACAGTTCGGACTGGTCAACGATCAGTTGATCGCGGTGCACATGACCCAGTTGCTGAAGTCGGAAATCGACGACTGCGCGGAGGCGGGTGTATCGGTGGTTCACAACGTCGAGTCGAACCTGAAACTGGTCAGCGGCCTGTGTCCGACGCAGGCGCTCATCGATGCCGGCGTCAACCTGGCCATTGGCACCGATGGCTGCGCATCGAACAACGATCTCGACATGTTTGGCGAGATGCGCACGGCGGCATTGGTCGGAAAAATCGTGGCCAACGATGCGGCGGCGCTGAATGCAGCAAGCACGTTGCGTGCGGCGACGCTGGGTTCAGCGCGTGCGCTGGGCTGGGGCGACAGCATTGGCTCGATCAAAGTCGGCAAGCAGGCCGACCTCACTGCAATCCGCATCGATTCGCTGGAGATGCAGCCGATCTACAACATCATCTCGCAGTTGATCTACGTGGCCGGAAGGCACCAGGTGAGCGACGTGTGGATAGCCGGAAAGCGCAAGTTGCGTGATCGCGAGCTGGTCGATATCGATGTCTCGGAAATCCTTTCCAAGGCTGAACGCTGGCGCGAACGAATCGCTTGATCGGAAGGCGCCGGCGATTCAATCGACGGTGCCCGTGTCAGCAAGACCTCAGCCAGCTTTTTTCTTCCGCGCCAGCATCAACCAGGTATCGACGACGGTATCGGGATTTAGCGATACCGATTCGATGCCTTCATTCATCAGCCACTCGGCGAGATCCGGGTGATCGCTCGGACCCTGCCCGCAGATGCCGATGTACTTGCCCTTGCGTTTGGCCGTCTGGATGGCCATCGACAACAGCTTCTTGACGGCGGGGTCGCGCTCGTCGAACAGGTGGGCGACGACGCTTGAATCGCGGTCCAGCCCAAGCGTCAACTGGGTGAGATCGTTGGAGCCAATCGAAAAGCCATCGAAAATGTCGAGGAACTCATCAGCCATCAGCGCATTCGACGGCACCTCGCACATCATGATGATCTTGAGGCCCGGCTCTGATTCAGTAGCTGCGCCTTGCTTCAGTCCATTGCGAGCCAGTACGTCAATGACCTTGCGACCTTCGTCGAGCGTGCGCACAAACGGAATCATCACCCAGGCGTTGGTCAGGCCCATCTCCTCGCGGACTTTCTTCATCGCGCGGCACTCGAGCGCAAAAGCATCTTCAAAACTCGGATCCACATAGCGGCTGGCACCGCGGAAACCGATCATCGGGTTTTCTTCGTGCGGCTCGTAGCGCTTGCCGCCAATGAGGTTGGCGTACTCGTTCGATTTGAAATCAGACAGCCGCACAATCACAGGATTCGGCGCAAACGCGGCCGTGATTGTCGCGATTCCTTCGGCCAATCGGTCGACATAAAACTGCACCGGATCGGTGTAACCGGCCATCCGCTCGTTGATCTTTCGCTGGGTTTCCGCATCCTGCTGGTCGTATTCCAGCAGCGCCTTGGGATGCACGCCGATGTGGCTGGCAATGATCATTTCCAGCCGCGCCAGACCGACACCGGCGTTCGGCAACATCGCGAAGTCGAAGGCGCGCTCAGGGTTGGCCACATTCATCATTACCTTTAGCGGGGCGGGCGGCATCTGTTCCAGATCTGCCGTGGTGCGCTCGAATTCCAGAATGCCTTCGTAGATGAAACCGGTATCGCCCTCGGCGCAGGAAATGGTCACTTCAGCGCCGTCCGGAATTCGGTCGAGCGCGTCGCCGGTTCCGACCACGGCCGGCACGCCTAGCTCACGCGCGATGATTGCCGCGTGGCATGTCCGTCCGCCGCGATTGGTGACGATGGCAGCGGCGCGCTTCATCACCGGCTCCCAATCCGGATCGGTCATGTCGGCGACCAGCACATCACCTGCCTCGACCCGCGCCATGTCCTTGATCGAGCGAACCACGCGCGCTTTGCCGGCGCCGATTTTCTGGCCAATCGAGCGGCCTTCAGCAAGCACGGCCGTGCCTTTCTGGAGCAGGTTGTAGCGTTCGATCTGGGTCGGGCGCATGCGTGACTTCACGGTTTCGGGGCGCGCCTGGACGATATAGATGCGACCGGTATTGCCGTCCTTCGCCCATTCGATGTCCATTGGCCGCTGGTAGTGATCTTCGATCACCAGCGCCTGCCGCGAAAGTTCGTGCACGTCCTCGTCGCTCAGGCTGAAACGGTTGCGATCCGCTGCCGGGGTTTCTTCGATGTGGACGCGCTCGCCGGGCTGGTTGGAATAAACCATGCGCTGCTGCTTGGCACCGATCTGGCGACGCAGGATTGCCGGTTTTCCCGACTTGAGCGTCGGCTTGTAGACGTAGAACTCGTCCGGGTTGACTGCACCCTGGACCACCAATTCACCAAGCCCATAGCTGGACGTGATAAACACGACGTTTCGGAAACCCGATTCGGTGTCCAGCGTGAAGAGCACACCGGACGAACCGACATCCGAGCGCACCATCAACTGCACCCCGGCGGACAGGAACACGTCTTCGTGCTTGAAGCCCTGGTGTACGCGATAAGCGATGGCGCGGTCGTTGTAGAGCGACGCGAACACCTCCTTCATCTTGAAGATGACGTCATCCGCGCCAATCACGTTGAGGAAAGTTTCCTGCTGGCCCGCGAATGACGCATCGGGCAAGTCTTCTGCGGTCGCCGACGAGCGCACGGCGACAGGGATGTCGTTCGCCCCGGCCTGTTCGCAAAGCTGTCGGTAAGCCTCGCGCACTGCCTTGTCGAGATCGGGCAGCAGCGGCGTTTCGACCAGCCATCGGCGAATTTCCGCACCGGCAAGAGTCAGATCGGCAACATTCTCGACATCAAGTCCAGCCAATCGCTGCTGGATGCGGTCTGCCAGTCCGCTTTGCGCGATGAACTGCTGGAATGCATGCGACGTGGTCGCGAAGCCACCGGGTACCGAAACGCCGAGCTTGCTCAGATTGCCGATCATTTCGCCCAGTGACGAATTCTTGCCGCCGACCTTGCCGAGATCAGACATGCGCAGCTTATCGAGCCAAAGGACGAGGTCGCTCAAGAGAATCTCCGATTGGGAACGAACGCGGCGCGATGATTGCCGCAGCCCGCGATTTTCAGGCTTTGTGTCGCAACGGGCAAGCAAGACATACTTTGAGGGCATCCATTGATCAGGGGTTTCGCATGCGCCGCACCGTGTTCTTCATTTCCGACGGCACCGGCATCACAGCCGAAACCATCGGCAACAGCCTGCTGACCCAGTTCGATCACGTCGATTTCGATACGTTTCGGATTCCGTTCGTTGATGACCCGGCCAAGGCGGAAGCGGCTGCGCAGCGCATCCGCGAGACACAGGCGCGCAGTGGCGCGCGCGCCATCATCGTCAACACCATCATGGACAGCGCACTCGGCAACATCATCGCGACCAGCGATGCACTGATGCTCGATGTATTCGCGCCATTCGTCGCGCCGCTGGAACAGGAACTGGCGACAGAACGCAGCTCCAGCGTCGGCAAGGCACATGGTATGACCAACTTTATTGCGTACGAGGCGCGTATCAACGCGACCAACTTCGCACTAACCCATGATGACGGCATGGACGTGGACTACGACGATGCGGACGTGATCCTGGTCGGCGTTTCGCGCGTCGGCAAGACGCCAACCTGCCTCTACATGGCTCTGCATTACGGCGTGAAGGCGGCGAACTATCCGCTGACCGAAGAAGATCTGGATCGCCTGGAGATGCCGAAGCGACTGGTGCCGCATCGCGAGAAACTCTACGGACTGACCATCGATCCAATCCGTCTCGCCCAGGTTCGCGAGGCGCGTCGCCCCAACAGTCGTTACGCCAAGCTCGAACAATGTCGCCACGAGCTGGCCCAGGCCGACAAACTGTTTCGCCGCGAGAACGTTCCGGTGCAGAGCACCACCAACACATCGATCGAGGAGATTGGCAGCAAGGTACTGGCCGAATTGGGAATCGAGCGCCATATGTATTGACTGGGCAACGCGCTGGTAGCCCTGCTGGAGAACAATGTGGACCGCCGGCGCTGGTGAATCGGACAAGCTGCCCCTATGATCGGGACCATGTCAGTAATTCTCGACAACCCAGGATCGGTGCTTCCCAGTCGCTACGCATGGCTGATGGGCATGTATGCCGAGAACTACCACCGACTGGGCCACCTGTTCGCGCCGGCTACGCTAAAGCCTGGCGCTTACCTGTCGACGGTGGACGACCACCTGGACCTGCGCCTGGATGTCATTGAGCATCACCGCTACACACTCGACCTGCGCCTGACGTACTGTTTCACGGACGTTGAAACCGGCGAACTGGCACCGTCGGCCTACATTCGTGTCTACCACGATGCGAAAGCCGCGGAAGTGTTGCATTGCGAAGGTGATCGTCGCTGGACGCGTATGTTCGGCAGCCGCTTGCCACCAGCACGCGACGTGTTCGACCGCCGCTTGCGGCTGAATTCGTTCCTCAATCGCTGGCTGGAATACCTGGCCGAGCAGGGGCACTCCATAGGCACGCTTGAGCCTTGTGATTTTGCAACGCTGTCGCCAACGCCTTGACGGTGCGCCGCGCCCGCAATTGAGAATCCCCCTATACTCCGCCTGCGCCAATTCGGGCGCGCTGCCGCCGCAAGGTTCAACCCGTTGACTGACGAAAAAAAGCCTGCGCGCGCGCGCAAGTCGCCCACCGGCACGGGCACCGCAGCGAAAAAGCCTGCGGCACGAAAGAAGTCTCCCACGGCCAGTCTGGCCGAAGCCCGTTTTTCCCCCACGCCGAAGTCCGCGCCGCGCAAGAGTGCTGGCAAGAAAGCTGCCGCAAAAAAATCAGGGACACGCAAGGTCGCGAAAAAAGCGCTTGGTCGATCTGCAGCGTCCGCGCGGGACAAGCCTGCTGCTCGCAAGTTGTTGCGGCCTGATGTCGCTGCGACGCGGCGCAAGCCAAGCAGCGCGGACAGTGATGCCCACGCATTGCTGCAAAAGACAATCATGGACGCGCTGAGCCGCCTCAAGGCCAAGGACGTGGTTGCCCTGGATGTACGCGACAAGACATCGATGACCGATCTCATCGTGATCGCAACGGGTACGTCCTCGCGTCATGTCAAAGGATTGGCAGAAGAAGTGGTCAAGGCGTCCAAGCAGATCGGTCAGCTTCCACTGGGCGTCGAAGGCGCGCGCGAGGGCGAGTGGGTTCTGGTCGACCTTGGCGATGCGATCATCCATGTCATGTTGCCGCGCAGTCGCGAGTTCTATGGCCTGGAGCGGCTCTGGTCCGTCGGCGATCCCGAGCCCGCCGATGCCCTCGAGGGCGAGGCCGATCTTTAGGGGTGTACTGAACGGATCCCTATTTGTGCAGATTTATTCAGAGCGTTTTTAGTCGATGCGCACACGGCTGATATCCGTCGGCGAACGCATGCCCGCTTGGGTCGCAGACGGATTTGCCGAGTATCGCAAGCGGCTGTCGCGGGAATTGCCCATCGAGCTGGTGGAAGTTTCGGTCGGCGCGCGTGGCAAGGGCCGCGACACCCAGCGTGCGATCCGCGACGAAGGCGCCGCCATGCTGGCAGCCGTGCCGAAGGACGCACACGTAGTAGCCCTCGACGGAAGGGGGCAATCCTGGTCCAGCGAAGACTTGTCGGCGCAACTGAGCGCTTGGCGCATGCAGGGCCGCGATTTGGCGGTACTCATCGGCGGCCCGGATGGCCACGCTGACGAAGTACTAGCGGTTGCCGGCCAGCGTTGGTCGCTGGGGCCATTGACGTTGCCTCACATGCTGGTACGTCTGGTCGTGATCGAGCAGTTGTACCGGGCCGCCGGCATGTTGGCCGGGCACCCTTATCATCGTGGCTGAACGGCGCGGGGGCCGTTGCCGGTGCGCTTGTTAAGACTTTGGTCGCATAGACTGACGATGGGCTTAATGCTATCTTCACTTCCTGTTGAATCAGCGGTAAAGATTCCGCTAGAATGTCGGCTGCCAACTGGGGCCGGCTGAGATCATGCCGAAATATATTGTTAAAAATACCTTTATCTACGTCCGTCCTGTTGTAACATGCTGTTTGCGCTTTGGTTCCGATTCCGTCGGACCTGAAGACCAACCGAGAAAAGAAGAGGAAATCTTATGAACCGTAAAGCCTTGTTTGCGCTGGTTGCCCTGACCTTGGGCTCCGCGTCCATCGCCCAGGCGCAAAGCAGCTGGTACCTTGCTCCGCGCATTGGTGCTGTTATTCCGGACGGCGACCGTGACACTGACACCTCGTTGTACACAGGTATCGGCGCTGGTGCCTGGGTCACCCCGAATCTTGCTGTCGACTTTGAGTACGGCATCAACAACGCCGACTTCTCGAGCGGCTCGTTTCGCAATGGTCACGAGTGGGAAACCGTCACCCTCGGTGTTTCCGGTCGCTGGTTTTTCGGCACCGAAGGCTCCGCATGGCGTCCGTACGTGATGGGTGGCCTTCTCGCCGCGCGTCACCAGGCCTACTCGGGCTTCATCCAGCATGATGGCTGGGATCCGGGCGCAACCGTTGGTGGCGGCGTGCAGTACAACGCTTCCTACAACGTCGGCATTCGTTTCGAGCTCGCCGCTCGTTACGACAAGGACAACAACAGCCTTCGCGGCCAGTTTCCTGGCTCTGGCGATTACAACCACTTCGTAGACGGTCTGGCGACTGTCGGCCTGGTTTACAGCTTCGGCTCGCCGCCTGCGGCTCCGATGGTGGAAGAGGCTGCACCGCCGCCGCCGCCGCCGGTTGACGAAATGCCGGCACCGACCGCCGTCGTCATCGACCTGCGTGGCATCAACTTCAAGTTCGACCGTCCGCGCAAGGGTGAGGGCAATATCACGCCGACCCTGCAGGAGCCGACTGCTGACTCGATCGCCATCCTCGATCAGGCTGCTGACGTGCTGCAGCGCAATCCGAACGTGATGGTTCGCGTTGAAGGTCATACGGATAGCGTCGGTAGCGATGCCTACAACATGGGCTTGTCGGATCGTCGCGCCCAGATCGTCAACGACTACCTTCTCTCGCACGGCGTCAGTGCCAGCCAGATCTCTGGCGTAGAGGGCTTCGGTGAGTCGCGGCCGGTTCAGCCGAACGACACCAAGGAAGGCCGTGCTGCCAACCGCCGCACTGAACTGCCGGTCCAGCAGTAAGCTGAACTCGTAGTAGCAGAAAATCAAAAGCCCGGCGCAAGCCGGGCTTTTTTATGGTTCGATTTTCAAGCAGACCAACATTGAATCTGTCACGGCGGTCGAGCAGCCGCGCTGCTGAGACCATCCAACCGGATGACACTGGACGTTATCGCCGGATCCAGCCTTTCGCGCCAAGACCTTGTCTGCCGCCAAGTACCAACACGGGCAGGGCTTCAACCGTAGCCGAGCAGAAACGGCGGCTGGCACCGAGGGAGGTTGACGCCAGCGAAAGCAATGTCAACGGGCTAGTTGCGGCGGCAATTGCGGCGCGATGATTTTCAACAGGCTGTCCACAACCTTGACGTTGCCAGCGACCACGTTACCGCTTTCGGGAAGTCCATCGCGGCCAATGAAATCGCAATAGCGGCCACCCGCTTCGCGTACCAGCAGGCAGCCTGCTGCCATGTCCCATGGATTCAAGCCGGTTTCGAAGTAGGCATCGAAACGACCTGCCGCCACGTAGGCAAGATCCAGCGCCGCGGAGCCGGTGCGGCGGATGTCTTCCGCATCGCCAACGGTGAGCAGCGCTTTGGTCATCGCCAACTGCGGTTCAAGGTGCTGTCGCTGGCGGTACGGAAATCCGGTGGCGATCAACGCATTCTTGCAACTCTCGCGCTTACCCACACGCAGTCGCCGATCATTGACGAAGGCGCCATCGCCCTTGCTTGCCGTGAACAGCTCGTCGCGCAAGGGATCGTAGATGACCGCGTGGGCCAGGTCTTTGCCGTCCATCATTCCGATCGACACGCAAAAATGCGGGAATCCACGCAGGTAGTTGTGGGTGCCGTCCAGCGGATCGATCACCCAGGTCTGGCGCGACTTGCCCATCGCACCGGACTCTTCGGCAAGGATGGCGTGGTCGGGATAGGCGCGGCGCAGTTCGCGTATGATTTCCGCCTCGGCGAGCCGGTCGACTTCGGAAACGAAATCGTTACGCTGTTTCTCGACGACATCCAGGCTGTCGAGGCGATTCATGTGGCGCAGAATGATCTGGCCGGCGGCGCGCGCGGCGCGCACCGCAACATTGACTGCGGGTCTGGGCATATGGAATCCGATGGGACTGTTAAAGAGCGACGTACGCGCAGCGCCTGCGGCGTCGCGAACGGTCGCGTAGATTATCAGATGGCTCGATTCGCGCCCAAACCGTTCAGTGGAATACACGTTTGATGTCGATGTCTGTCGCAGACCGGATACGCTGTGTGTTGGTCAGGACGTCGTTGGGCGGCAACGTGGGTGCGTCGGCGCGGGCCATGTTGACCATGGGGCTGCACAGGCTGAGCCTGGTGGCACCGCACAACTATCCGCATCCCGATGCCACCGCATTCGCGGCCGGCGCAGGGTCCGTCCTGGATTCGGCGCCAGTGGTGGATACGCTCGAGAGCGCCTTGTCCGACACTCATCTTGTGATCGGAGCGACGGCGCGCCGTCGCGGCGTCGCCTTGCCGGAGTGGTCGCCAAGGGTAGCCGCGAGCCAGGCGCTTGCGGCCGCCATGGATGGTCGCGAGGTCGCATTTGTGTTTGGCAATGAACGTACCGGTCTCGAAAACGACGAACTCAAGTTGTGCCATGCGGCCGTACTGATTCCCGCCAACCCCGACTATTCCTCGCTCAATCTGGCCCAGGCGGTACAGGTGGTTGCCTACGAGGTTCGAATCGCTATGCTCTCGTCCGAGGCCAGTCTTGGCGAACTTGCGCCCGAGATCGCCAGCTTGCCGACGCACGCCGAAATGGAAACGTGGTTCGACCATCTCGCCGCGACGCTGGACGATATCGATTTCCACAAGGGCCGTTCGCCACGCACCGTGCTGCGACGATTGCGACGGTTGTTCCTGCGCGCCGAACCCGATACGCGTGAATTGCGCCTGCTGCATGGAATTCTCAGTGATGCGCAACGCATGGCGCGGCTCGCGCGAGAACGTTGAGTTCCGCGTCTGCCTTTCAAAGTTCAAGGCGACTTTGGCAATGCTGTAATATTCGCGCTCCGCCCCGGCAGAGAACGCCCGCATGTTTTCGTTGCAAACGATCTTCGGAAAAGGCGACAAATTCTATGGACTGCTGGAGGCTAGCGCGGACGCGGCGAAAGACGCGGCCACCGCACTCGTTGCAACGCTCAACAGCACCTCGGACACGCCGCCCACCGATGAGTTTTCTCTGGCGCGCCGGCGCCAGAAGGACTTGTCGGAGCAGATCAGCCAGGAACTGGTGAACACGTTCGTTACGGCGCTGGAACGCGAAGACATCGACGCACTTTCGTCGGCGTTGTACAAGATCACCAAGTCGACGTCGAAGTTCGCCGAGCGCTACAGTCTCGCCGCTCACCAGTTGCAGGACATTGATTTCGCGACCCGCGCGGTGCTCCTCGAAAAAGCCTGCGAAGTGCTTGCGGAAATGGTGCGCCAACTGCGCAAGGGCATGAAGCTCGACGACATGAAGGCGCTCAATGATCGCCTGCAGGCGATCGAAAACAGTGCTGACCAGCTCATGCTTGACCTCTACCGGCAGCTCTATGACGGGCGTTACGAGCCGATCAGGGTGCTGCTGTTGAAGGATTTGTTCGAGCTGCTGGAAAAGGCGATCGATCGCTGCCGCGATGCCGGCAACGTGACCTACGAAATCGTCCTCAAGAACTCCTGACGGGTTGACCATGGAACTCGCCCTGGTTCTTGGCGTCGTGTTGATGGCGTTGATCTTCGAATACATCAACGGTTTTCACGATACCGCCAATTCAATCGCCACGGTCGTCGCAACCAAGGTGCTTAGCCCCGGCCAGGCCATTCTGCTGGCAGCATCGACGAACCTGATCGGTGCATTGCTGGGTACTGCGGTCGCCAAGACGATCGCGTCGGGCTTGATCGATACCAGCATCGTGGTGGTGACGCCGCAGGTGTTGATTGGCGCATTGCTGGGCGCAATCATCTGGAACCTGATCACTTGGTGGTGGGGTTTGCCATCCAGTTCTTCGCATGCGCTGGTAGGAGGCTTGTGCGGCGCAGCGCTGGCGGCAGCTTCGGGAAACTGGTCGGCGATCATCGTTGTCGAAGGTGGCACTCATTGGTGGGGCGAGAAAGGTGTGTTGCCCAAGGTGGTGATTCCGATGTTCAGTTCGCCAGTGATCGGCTTCATCCTCGGTTTGCTGCTGATGGTGCTGCTGTTTACCTTGATTGATTTTCTCGCCGGGCGCGGTGGATTGCTGCAACGCTGGGCGCGACCGCGCGCGGTCAACGGCTTCTTCGGCAAGGCACAGATCGTGTCTGCCGGGGCAATGGGTTTATCGCATGGCATGAACGACGCGCAGAAAACCATGGGCATCATCGCGCTCGCCCTGGCTGGTGCGACCGCGCATGGCACGTTTGCCGACCTGCCGAACTGGCTCCACTTCCTGCGCCTGGACGGCGGCGCTGGCGGATCGCCGGACATTCCCATCTGGATCAAGGTGCTGTGCGCGTTGACGATGGCGGCGGGAACTGCGGCCGGTGGCTGGCGCATCATCAAGACGCTGGGCCACAAATTGGTGAAATTGCACCCGATCAATGGTTTCGCTGCGGAAACGGCGTCGGCCAGCGTTATTTTCGTGGCCTCACACTTTGGAATACCGGTGTCCACCACGCACACCATTTCCTCGGCAATCATGGGCGTCGGCTCGGCCAAGCGAAAAAATGCGATCAAGTGGACCGTGGTCGAACGGATGATCTGGGCCTGGGTGCTGACTATCCCGGTGACCGGCGGACTCGCCTACCTGCTGGTCGAGGCGATGCGCTGGGTTGGCTTTCTCTGATTGAGCGCGTCGCGTGTCGCGGATTTGATCCGCTCATCTTGCGCTGGGGGACTCGAGCCGGCAGAGTTCACGCATCAAACCGTCATCCGACGAACCAGAAGACCAAGCCATGCGCGTTGTCCAGAACCTGATAGTGATTTTGACCGTGTTGTTGCTGTCCGGCTGCGGCTACAACGCCATCCAGCAGAAAGACGAGGCAGTGACCGCCGCGTGGTCGGAAGTTGTCAACCAATACCAGCGCCGTGCTGACCTGGTGCCGAACCTGGTCAGCACCGTGCAGGGTTATGCGCAGCATGAAGCCGATGTGTTCACCCGCGTTGCCGAAGCGCGCTCGCAGGTAGGCACGCTGAAGATCACGCCAGAGATGCTCAACGATCCGGCCATCATCAGCAAATTCCAGACAGCGCAGGGCGAACTGTCCAGCGCCTTGACGCGATTGATGGCGGTGTCGGAAAACTACCCCGAGCTCAAGGCTGACGGTCTGTTCCAGAACCTGCAGGCGCAACTGGAAGGGACCGAAAACCGCATCGTTGTCGCCCGTAATCGTTATGTGCAGGCGATCCAGGATTTCAACACCTACGTGCGCAGCTTTCCGCAGAACCTGACCGCCAAGCTGTTCGGCTACCCGACCAAGGCGAACTTCAGCGTCGAAAACGAGAAGGAAATCTCGATCGCACCGAAGGTCGAATTCAATCGACCGACGCCCGCAACGAACTGATCGCTTCGTTGCCGGAAGATCATCTTTCCGGCGCAGGTGCCTCGCGCACCGGCCGCTTCGCCAGCTTGCGTTGCAAGGTTCGACGGTGCAGGCCCAGTCGGCGCGCGGTCTCTGAAATGTTGCCGTCGCAATCGGCCAGCACGCGCTGGATGTGTTCCCATTCCAGCCGTTTCAGTGGCGGTGGAGCATCCGGCAATGCTGTCTCGTGGATCATCGCACCACCTTGCCCGAGCAACGCCTGGACCACCTGGTCGGCATCGACTGGCTTTGCGAGGTAGTCGTGGGCGCCACGCTTGATAGCTTCCACGGCGGTGGCGATCGACGCGTATCCGGTCAGCAGAAGGATGCGCAGGCTTGGCCGCACGGCCAGCAACTGCGGGATCAGGGCGAGGCCATTGTCATTCCCGAGACGAAGGTCAAGCACGGCAAAATCGGGGTGCTGTTCGCGGCATTGCGCTAGCGCCGAAGCGGCGTCCTGGCTGCCGGTTACGGTGAAGCCTCGCGTCGTCAGCGCTCGCGTCAGAACGCGAACGAAAACTTCGTCATCGTCGATCAGCAGCAGGCGTCGTGATCGGGTCGAGTCAAGCATGGCGGGCAGGTTCCAGAGAAGCGTTCGGGATGCGCAAGCATTGCAGGGTACCGCCATCGCTCGGCGAATGCGCGATCAGGTCGCCACCAAGTCGCTCCGCCGTCGCGTTAGCCAAGGCAAGACCCAGTCCGAGACCATCGCTCTTGCTGCTGCGGAATCGGCCCTTCTGTTCGGTGAAGCTGCCGCTGCCATGATCTCGAATGCGGAATTCGATCGCGCCGTCGTTCTCGGTCGCCGCCAGTTCAATCTGGTCGTCGCCCGCTGAAAGCGTTGCATCGGCTGCATTATTGAGCAGGTTAATGACCGCGTGTCGCAAGGCCGGCACGACGGCGCAGAGCCGGTCAGCCAAGGCCTCCTCGACGTCGTGGCGCAGCACCACGTCAGGGCGCAGCAATGAAATTGTGGACGCACACTGCGTAACAAAATTTCCAACCGTCATGGTTTCCGCGACATCGGCAAGTTGGGTACGACCCACCGCGACCAGTTCGCGCAGGATACTGCGGCAACGCTCGGCCTGCTCGGCAAGCAGGGCGAGATCCTCGCCGAGTGGCGTATGCGCGGATTGCTCGCGACGCATTTCGGTGAGCAACGTGCGGATTGTCGACAGCGGCGTGTTGAGCTCGTGCGCCGTTCCGGCTGCCTGTGTCGCGATGGCCAGGATGCCCTCATCGCGCAGGGCGCGTTCACGCTCCAACTCGGCCTCGGCCTGGCGTGCTCGCAACGAGGCTGCAAGCCGAGCGATGAAAAAGCCCAGCGTTGCCGCAGTGATCACGAAGCTGATTGCCATGCCGATGATGTGCAGGTTGAAATCGGTCAGCGCCGAGTCGGGCCCCAAGCTTGGCAATGGCAGATACCAGCGCATCACGGCCAGATAGGTCATCGCCGCAAGCGCCGCTACCGCGACCACGTCGCGCAGGCGCAAGGCGGCTGCGGCGAGAGTGATCGGCATGACCAGCAAGGACACGAACGGGTTGGTCGCGCCGCCGGTCAGGTACAACAGATATCCCATCATCAACGTATCAACGCCGATATGCAGCAAAGCTTCGAAAGCACTGATCGGACGCGGCGAAGCCAATCGCCAGAACGCCAGCAAGTCGAATATCGCGAGCGCGGCGATGCCTGCGAGCAAGGCGCCCAAGGGTAGTGCCATGCGCATGCCGTAATGCACCACGATGATCGTCAGCAGTTGGCCGACGACCGCGACGAATCGCAGTCCAGCGAGCGTTTGCACGATCTGTCGCGGCCCGTGTACGGCCCAGCGTTGATGCGAGGGGATTTCGCTGTAGAAAATATTGGCCATGGTCAGAGTTCGTTGACGACGATCATCAATCGCCGTTTTGGTGCAAACTGTCAATCCTCTTCGACCCGTGCGAACTCGCTCAATCAGGCTAGTGGTAGGCGTACTTCCACCTGCAATCCGCCACCCTCGGCATTGCGTGCGACCAGACTGCCGCCGTCGCGGCTGATCGCGCGATGCGCGATGGTCAGGCCAAGACCGGTGCCGCCGCTGCTGCGGGCGCGGGCACTGTCGGTGCGGTAGAACGGCTCGAAGATGTGATGCAGTTCCGGCTCGGCAACGCCCGGTCCATGGTCGCGGACTGCGATCAAGGCATCGTCGCCAACGCGGCTCAATCTGACTTCCACCGCCGTGCTGTCGGCGGTATAGGCCAATGCATTGCGCACGATGTTTTCCAGAGAGCTGCCCAGTGCATCGCGCGAACCATTGACGGTCAGAGCCGCACGTTCCACGAACTCAACGCGACGATCACGTGGTGCGCCTTCGTAGTCGGCGTTGCCGATTACATCTTCGAGTAACGCTTCCAGCTCAACCGGTTCGCTGCGCGCGGCTGCGTCGGTTTCAAGACGAGATAACTCGATGGCCTGTCCCAACATCGAATCCAGACGATCCGATTCGCGCTCGATCCGGTCCAGCGAGCGCCGCGTAAGATCTTCATCGTCTTCGCGTGCCAGCTCAAGCGCAACCCGCAGTCGCGCCAGCGGCGAGCGCAGTTCGTGCGACACGTCGCGCACCAGCCGGCGATTGTTTTCGATCAGCCCCTTGATGCGTTCCGCCATTCGATCAAATTCGCTGGCCAGCGCCGTCATTTCGTAACTGCGTCCGAACGACAGCAAGCCGACGCGGGCATCCAGGTTGCCTTCTGCGAAGCGACGCGTGCTGCGGCGAATCTGGTTGAGTGGGATCACGATGGTCCAGGCCAGCAGCGCGCTGACCAATGCGCTGATCACGACTGCGATACCAGACTGCGACCAGAACGAGGAAGAGCGTCGATAGAAGATCCGCCCCAGCGTCGAGCCGTTGGCATGTGCGATCAGCGTCAGCTGGTCTCCCGAGCGCAGCGTGGTGAGACGCTTGCGCATGCGTTCCGGTTGCGTGGAGCCGAGATCGGCACGCGAGGCGGCCAGGACTTCCGGCGGAACAACGCGCCCAATCAAGTCATTGCCGGTCGCATCAATGGCGTAGAACGTGACGGGTCCATAGCTGCTGGCAACACGCAGGCTGCGCTCCAGCGCATCGTCGTCGTCCTCCCGCGTGCTCCGGTTACGATTCAGTGCATTGCGGTCTGAAGCATTGCGACCACCACGTCGCCAACCGACGCGGGCGATGCGTTGCAACTGATCGTCCATCGCCGCCTGCAATCGAGTGACGCCCAAACCCGGAATTTGCTCGGATTCGAAATTGGCCCAGGTCACCCAGGCGACGCAGGCGATGATCGCCACATTGGCCAGCCACATCGCAGCGAAGATGCGCCAGAACAGACGACGCATGGGCTACTCCGCGTCCGGCATCCGCAGCAGGTAGCCGCTGCGATGGATAGTCGTGATCGGTGAGCCGCCATCGCTACCTTCGCCGAGTTTGCGGCGCAGGTTGGATACATGCACATCAATCGAGCGATCAAAAGGGCCCAGCGGACGACCGAGCACACTTTGCGAAATGCGCTCCTTGGTGACCACCCGGCCCGCTTCGCGCATCAGCAGGGCGAGCAGGTCGAACTCGGTCGAGGTCAGTGCTGCCGGTTCACCGGCGAGGGTGACGCTGCGCGAGCTTGCCTTCAAGGCAATGTCGCCGCAGCGCAGGTCGGTCACCGCTTCCGCACCGTCTCCGTAGGCGCGGCGCAGCACCGCGCGCAGGCGTGCCGCCAGCTCACGAGGATTGCAGGGTTTGGGAATGTAGTCGTCCGCGCCCAGCTCCAGTCCCAGGATACGGTCGATGTCTTCGCCGAGCGCTGTCAGCATCAGAATCGGAATGGCCGATTCGCGGCGCAACTCGCGCAGCACGTCGAGGCCGGATCGACCCGGCAGCATCACGTCGAGCACGATCGCATCGACCGTATTGGCGCGCGCTTGCTCGATGGCACCGTCGGCGTCGTGCGCCAAGGTGACGTCGAAACCCTCGCGACCGAGGAAGTCGCGCAGCAGATAGGTCAGCTCCTGGTCGTCGTCGGCGAGCAGGATGCGAGGGCGAGACGGATTGCTGGACATCGGTCGAGCTTACAGGAGCAGGCCAGCGCCGACGCGCGCCGGTCGCCGGGCCTTGCCCCACTTTGCAGCGCTTTACACCGTCGCGCGATGCAGGGAGGTTTACCAGAGTTTCCCTTGCACGCCACTGGCGCGGACAACCCACGCCGCCAACAACGCGTACAAAGCGGCGATCAATGCCGACATCGACACATCGGATAGAAAGTGCATCGACATGTCGATGCGCGCGATGATCGCGAACACGGGGATGGCCAGCAGCAATGCGCGCTGCCAGCGTTGCTCCGCGAATGCCGCGAGCGGCAGCAGTAGGCCGAAATAGAACGCCGAGTGACCGGATGGGAACGAGCCGCCGCCAGCGTGCCAGATCGCGTTCCAGTCGCCCGACTCGAGCACCTGATGTGGGCGCAGTCGTCCAAAGTACCCCTTCATCTGGATCATCGTTTGCAGCGTCGCGAATTGTACGATTCCGGCGACCAGCAGGGCCACGGCAAGCCGGCGCGGAACGCGCAGCGCGGGCAGCAGCGCCATCGCACCGACAACAACGCAAGCGGTCGCAGCCAGCCAAAACCAGATCGACAGACCGAACAATGTGTCCAGCACATCCAGTCCATCGCGGAACAGTGCAAGGTTCTCGATGCCGGAGCCATGCGCCCAGCGCGCCAGCGGATAGTCAACGCCGGCCAGGCCGGCTGCGACCAGCACGGCCGCGACCAAAGCTACAACCAGCAGCAATCGATGACGCATTGGAATTCCCCGGATTTCACTGTCCGCCGATTATGTCTTGCACGGCGCCGTGCACGCGAGTGGCACTACGCGCCACGCCGGCGATGCGCATGGACACTCATCAACACGCCGAACGTGGCGAGCAGGCTGACTGCAGAGGTGCCGCCGTAGCTGATGAAAGGCAACGGCACGCCCACCACCGGCAAGATGCCCGAGATCATGCCGCCGTTGACCACGACGTAGACGAAAAACGACAAGCTCAGCGAACCCGCCAACACCCTGGAGTAGGTGTCGCGTGCATGGGCGGCGATCCACAGGCAGCGACCGATGATGAAAAGATACAGCGCCAGCAGCCCGCAGACGCCGACCAGGCCCCATTCCTCGGCGAATACCGAGAAGGCGAAGTCGGTGGTGTGTTCGGGCAGGAACTCCAGTCGCGACTGGGTGCCCTGATGCCAGCCCTTGCCCCACATGCCGCCAGAGCCAACCGCGATCTTGGATTGGATGATGTGCCAGCCAAGTCCGAGTGGATCGGAATCGGGATCCATCAACATGCGTACCCGATTGCGCTGGTACTCGTGGAGGAATTGCCAGGCGATCGGAATAGCGGCACCAACCAGGCCGGCAATTAGACCAATTCGCCACCAGGCGATGCCGGCCAGGAAGATCGCGAACAGGCCGCTGGCGATCACCAGCAAGGCGGTACCGAGATCAGGCTGCTCGGCAATGAGTCCAGCCGGTATCGCGATAAGCAGGCCGGTGACCGCCACCGTCAGCCAACTGGGCGGTAGCTGACTGCGATTGAGGAACCACGCCGCCATCATTGGCATGGTCAGCTTGAGCAATTCAGAAGGCTGGAAACGGAGCACGCCTAGATCGAGCCAGCGATGCGCACCACGGCCTTCGCCAAGCGCGGTGACCAGCAACAGCAAGCCGATGCTGCCGGCGTAAAGCCATGGTGTCCAGTTGCGCAGAGTGATTGGCGTCACCCGCGCGATGACCAACATCAATATGGTGCCGATGACCAGCCGAATCGACTGGCGTGTGACCAGCTCGATATCATAGTCGCCCGCGCTGTAAAGGTTGGCGACGCCAATGCCAGCGAGCAGGAGCAAGGCACCGACCAGTGGGAAGTCGAGATTCGGACGCAGGCTGCTGGAGACCCACTGCTGAAAGCGCCAGCGCAGTTGCCCGATCATGGCGTCAACGCGTCCGGCGCAGCAATGACCGCTGGCTGATCCTTGAGCAACCACGCATCGACGATCTTGCGTGCAACCGGCGCGGCGTCACCCGAGCCGCTGGAGCCAAATTCCAGCACCAGGCCCAGCGCGATGACCGGCGCTTCGGCCGGCGCAAACGCAACAAACAATGCCTTGTGCCGGTTTTTGGCATCGGTCGGCGCGTTGCTTACGTTGCCGGTACGTGAATAGCGCTGAGCGGTGCCGGTCTTGCCGGCCATCACATAGGGTGAGCCAATGCTGACCTTGCTTGCGGTACCGCCGTGGGTTACTGCGATCATGCCATCGCGCACCGTTTCCCAATGGCTCACATCTTTCAGGATACTCGGCAGTGGCGCCGACAGGTTCGGCTCGACGATGGGCGCATTGAAGCCGTCCTGCATCGCTTTCAACAAGTGCGGCACATGGCCGACACCGCGATCGGCAAGGGTTGCCGTCGCATTCGCCAGTTGCAGTGGCGTGACCGTCCAGAAACCCTGGCCGATTCCCGAAATCACGGTTTCGCCGGGATACCAGGCCTGGTTCATATTGGCCCGCTTCCATTCGCGCGAGGGCAGGATGCCCTTGCCTTCACCCACCAGATCGATACCGGTCGGTGCGCCGAATCCGAACTGCGCCAGGTATTCGCTCATCCGGTCGATGCCCATCTCGACGGCAAGCGAATAGAAATAGGTATTGACCGATTGCGCCAGCGCCTGGACCAGGTTGACCCGGCCATGACCACCGGAACGCCAGTCGCGATAGGAGCGCTTCTGGCCGGGCAGAAAGTATTCTCCGGTCGAGTTGACGGTAGATTCGGCAGTGACCAATCCCAGTTCAAGCCCACCCAATCCAAGGAATGGTTTGATGGTGGAGCCGGGTTCGTAGGTGCCGACCAGCGAACGATTGAACAAGGGTCGATTCGGTGCGTTGAGCAGCCCCTGGTAATCGACCCGACTGATCCCGTTGACGAACAGGTTGGGGTCGAATCCCGGCACGCTGACCATCGCCAGCACCTCGCCGTTGCGTGGATCAATCGCCACTGCCGAGCCGGTTTCGCCGGCGAATGCCTGTTCGGTTGCTTCCTGCAACTTTGCGTCGGCGGTCAAGTAAAGATTGCGGCCTGGTTTTGGCGCAATCCGTTCCAGCACGCGCAAGGGTCGACGGTCGGCATTGACTTCAACCAGTTCGTAGCCGGGCTCGCCATGCAGCAAGCTTTCATAGCTGCGCTCGATGCCGCTTTTACCGATGTGGGTGGTGCCGTCGTAGGCGGTCTCATCGACCCGGGCAAGGTCGTTTTCATCGATCCGGCCAACGTAGCCGACCAGATGCCCAAACAACTGTCCCAGCGGGTAGTGGCGGGTGAGGTAGGGCACCACGTCGACGCCGGGAAAGCGCCAGCGCTCCACCGCGAATCGTGCGATTTCCTCCTCGCTCAGCTTCAGCCGCAACGGGGTCGCCTGGAACGAACGCTTGGCCTTGCTCAGTGCAAGAAAGCGTTCGACGTCGTCGTCGCTCAGCGGCATCACGTCGCGCAGGCGCTTGAGCAAAGCGTCGATGTCGCCAGCCTCTTCGGGTACCACTTCCAGCCGCCACGCAGCAACGTTCTCGGCCAGCAACACGCCTTCGCGGTCGTAGATCAGGCCACGTGATGGCGGGATGCGTCGCAATGACACACGGTTGCTTTCCGAGCGCGCACTGAAATCGTCGTAACGCTCGACCTGCAGATAGTGGAACCGGGCCGCGAGTCCGAACAGGCACAACGTCGCGATCACGAACGCGGCGACGGCGCGACGGCGGAACAGTTCGTTCTCGTGACGGGCGTCCTTGAGCAGCTTGGTGTCGCGACCGCGCGGCATCGCTCGCGACTCAGCTATCGCGCACGCGCAGTCGGGCGCGCACGTCGTCGATCAAGATAAACAGGAACGGCCACAACAACATGCCGACTACGGGCGACAACCAGAACAGCGCTGACGGCATCGGCGAGCCGGAAAAGCCACGCACCATGGTCACGATGACGCGATCATTGAGCAGCATCGCCAGCACCGCGATTGCCTGTTGCCACAGGGGGAAGAAGCGCAACCGGGCTCGAAAGCGCAGCACGATGAACAGCAGCGCGGTCAGGCGTAGCGATTGCTCGCCAAGCAAGTGGCCGGCCAACAGATCACCAAGCAGACCCAGTCCAAATGCGAGCCCCAGGCCAACTTTTTCGGGTGCCTCGATGGCCCAGTAGACGAGGACCAGCGCCAGCCAGAATGGCTTCAGCGGCGCGATCAATTCCGGCAACGGTAGCAACTGCATCACCATTGCCAGCACGACGGTGGCAACGAAAAGCCAGGATTGGGCGCGGGCGCGATTCATCGACTTGGCTCCACCACGGCGGGCTTTTCCGATTCGGCTTTCGAATCGCTTGCGGCACCCGTTGCGACGTCTGGCTTTATGCCATCAGGCGTTCCAACGTCAGGTGTCCCGGCAAGGTCGCTAGCCGGACCTTCCTGTTCAATCGGTGCGGGCGGGCCATACGGCTGCGGCAGGTCGTGCAGCAGCAACACTTCGCTGCTGCGGTGAATGTGTGCCGCCGGTCGCGCCAGTGCCGACGCAAACATGCCGGTGCGATCGTTGCTGACTTCGCGTATCTCGCCGACTGGAAACCCGGCCGGGAAACGGCCACCCAGGCCGGACGTGATCAACTTGTCGCCAACCTGCACATCGGCGCTGGTCGGAATGTTGGACAGTTCCAGCAGGTCGCCCGATTGCTTGTTGCCAACCGCAATCGTACGCAGGCCCGTGCGTTCGATCGTGACCGGCACCGCGTGGCTGGGATCGGTAACCAGCATCGCGACCGACGTGTTCGGCAGGACTTCAACGAGTTGGCCCAATAATCCGAATGCATCGATCACCGGCTGGCCGACGCTGACGCCTTGATTGCTGCCAGCGTCGATGACGATGCGTCGGCGCGAGGGATCAAGGTCGATATCAACCAGCCGCGCCAGTTGCACCGACATGCCGAGCCGTTTTTGCGCTTCCAGCAGGCCCTGCAGGCGCTGATTCTGGTCGGACAGCGTGTTCAAGCGATTCAAGCGCACCTGCGCCAGCAACAGCGATTGGCGCAAGTCGCGATTTTCGTCGATCAGATGCTGCTGTGAAGTCACCGCCGTGCCGACCGACCGCGCCACGTCGGACGGCATTGCGGCGATTCGATAGATCGGTTCGATCAGCAGGCTGGCCTTGCTACGTGCCTTTTCCAGCCAATGGCCCTGGTTATCGACCACCATCACGATCACGGCCAGTGCCAGATAGGTGATCAGGCGAACGGTGCTGACGCCACCTTCGCCAAATAGCGGCGCGGTTTCAGCGTTGCGCATGAGTAGGCGTCGCAAGGAGGCGTTGGAAAATGGACGGAGTCACGACGCGGGCGGCCAACGCAAGCAAGCAAAAATCTGAAGCTGCCGCAGTCGCCAGGAAAGGGCAGACGGCGGCAGCATGGGATTCAACCGCGAAGACTCAGTCGGGGACGAAGAAATCGCCACCCTGCTGATCCATCAGTTCCAGTGCACGACCACCGCCACGGGCAACGCAAGTGAGTGGCTCGTCGGCAACCTGTACGTGCAAGCCGGTTTCTTCGGAAATCAGGCGATCAAAGTCGCGCAACAACGCACCGCCGCCAGTCAGGATGATGCCGCGTTCGGCGACATCCGAACACAATTCCGGTGGGGTCTGTTCCAGCGCGCTGCGCACAGCGCTGACAATGCCGGACAACGGTTCGCTCAACGCTTCAAGAATTTCATTCGAGTTGACCGTGAACATGCGCGGCACGCCTTCGGCGAGATTGCGCCCGGACACTTGGATCTCCTTGACCTCGTCCTGTGGATACGCGCAACCCACTTCCAGCTTGATCCGCTCAGCCGTCGATTCGCCGATCAGGGTGCCGTGGTTGCGACGCACGTAGTTGATGATCGCCTCGTCAAAACGGTCGCCACCGATCCGCACCGATTGCGAATAGACAATGCCGTTCAGCGAAATCACCGCGACTTCCGACGTGCCACCACCGATATCCAGCACCATCGAGCCACGCGCATCGTGGACAGGAATGCCGGCACCGATGGCTGCGGCCATCGGTTCCTCGATCAGGAATACGTCACGCGCACCCGCGCTTTCCGCCGATTCCTTGATCGCACGCTGCTCGACCTGGGTGGAGCCGCACGGCACGCAGACCAGCACGCGCGGGCTGGGCCGGAAGAAGCGGCTGCGGTGCACTTTGCGAATGAACTGCTTGAGCATTTCCTCGGTCATCGAGAAATCTGCGATGACGCCGTCCTTGAGCGGTCGAATCGTCGTGATCGCTGCCGGCGTGCGCCCAAGCATGCGCTTGGCCTCGGTGCCAACGGCAGCTACGCTACGTGGACCGCCACGACCGCGATCCTGCCGAATTGCGACCACGGAAGGCTCGTTCAGCACGATTCCCTGGCCGCGAACGTAGATCAGCGTGTTGGCGGTGCCGAGGTCGATCGACAGATCGTTGGAAAAAAGTCCGCGAAATCCTTTGAACATTGTTTGGCCGGGGCGACTGGGGGCGCAGAAAGGGTGCGCAAGTCTAGTGAACGGACACCCCTCGATCAAGCAAAGATTGGTTAAAAAACCCTTGTTTCACCGATATTTGCGTAACAACGGAGTAGGGAATTTGGCTTTTGATGGCGAACAGTTGAAGCGAGTCGCGCGGCTGGCGCGATTGCGCATCGAACCAGACCAGTTGGCTGGCCGTAGCGCGGATATCGAACGCGTGCTTGGTCTGTTCGCCGGGCTCGCGCAGGCGCCGGTCGACGGCGTGGAGCCGATGGCGCATCCGCTCGGCATCGGTGCCGAATTGCGCAGCGACGAAGTGACTGAAACCGACATGGCCGAAGTCCTGCTGGCGCTGGCGCCGGATGCGCGGGCCGATCTGTATCTGGTTCCCAAGGTGCTCGAATGAGTGGCGAAACAAGCGAGCATCCGCTGGATCGAGGGTTGCGGAACTGTGCGGCAGCGCTGCAATCGGGCGAAATTAACGCGACCGAACTTCGCGACGAGTCCTTGCGCCGCGCACGCGATCAAACCGATTTGAATGCGTACATCAGTCTTGTCGATCATGCCGATAGTGAATCCACAACCGGTCCACTGGCCGGCATTCCTTACGCCGCGAAAGACAATTACTGCGCCATTGGCACACGCACGACGTGCGCCTCGCGCATGCTGGAAAACTTCGTCGCGCCTTACGATGCAACCGTGATCGCACGCCTGCGCGACGCTGGCGGGAACCTGATCGGCAAGACCAATCTCGACGAATTCGCGATGGGTTCGTCGAACGAGCTCAGTCACTTTGGCGCGGTGCGAAATCCTTGGGATCGCGAGCGCGTGCCGGGTGGCTCGTCTGGCGGTTCGGCCGTTGCCGTCGCGTCCTGCAGCGTGCCGTTCGCACTGGGCAGCGATACCGGTGGATCGGTACGGCAACCGGCGGCTTTCTGCGGCGTCACCGGTTTCAAGCCGACCTATGGACGCATCTCGCGCTATGGATTGGTCGCCTACGCATCGAGTCTGGATTGCCCCGGCATCATCGCCCGCAGCGCGGAAGATTGCGCCATCGTGTTCGATGCAATTGCCGGCCATGACGAGCGCGACGCGACCAGCGCGCGACGGGCCGTTGAGTCGTGCTCGGACGCGCTGGAGCTACCACTGGTTGGACTGCGCATCGGCATTGCAGCGTCATCGTTCGGCGCGGGTATCGACGATGAAGTCGCGCGCGTCGTGCGCGATGCGCTGTCGGAATTCGAGCGGCAAGGCGCCACGATTGTCGATATCGATCTGCCACATGCAGCGCTGGCGATCCCTGCCTACTACGTCATCGCTCCGGCGGAAGCATCCAGCAATCTGTCGCGCTACGACGGTGTTCGTTACGGGCATCGCTGCGAGAATCCGACCAGCCTCGATGACCTCTACGGACGTAGTCGCGCGGAAGGCTTCGGTGAAGAAGTGCAGCGGCGCATTTTCATCGGTACCTACGTTCTTTCCGCCGGCTACTACGACGCCTACTACCGTCGCGCGCAGCAGGTCCGTCAACTGATCGCAAAAGATTTCGATACGGCATTCGAGCGTGTCGACCTGATCGCTGCGCCAACCGCACCAACCACCGCCTTCAGGATCGGCGAAAAAATCGTTGATCCAGTGCAGTTGTACGCCAGCGACATCAACACGGTATCGGCCAACCTTGCCGGCGTTCCCGCGATTTCGTTACCTGCTGGTTTCAGCAAGGGCTTGCCGGTCGGCTTGCAGTTGACCGCGCCGGCATTCGGCGAGCGCCGATTGCTGGCTGCTGCGCATCAGTTCCAGCAGGCAACTGACTGGCATAAACGTCGACCCGGAGCAGGCCAATGAATACGCCACGCTACCAAGGCAGCACTGGCGAGTGGCAGGCCGTGATTGGTCTGGAAATACATACTCAACTGGCGACGAAGTCGAAAATCTTCTCGGGCGCATCGACTGCATACGGTGCGGAACCGAACAGCCAAGCCTGCGCGGTTGATGTCGCGTTGCCCGGCACCTTGCCGGTACCCAACCACGAAGCGATCCGCATGGCGTTGGGATTCGGACTTGCAATCGGTGCCGAGATTGAGCGGGTCTCGATGTTCGCCCGCAAGAATTACTTCTATCCTGACTCACCGAAGGGTTACCAGATCAGTCAATTTGATCGCCCCATCGTCGGTCGCGGTCGCCTGCAAGTACGGCGTGACGACGACAGCACCTTCGACGTGCTCATCGAGCGCGCGCATCTCGAAGAAGATGCCGGCAAATCACTGCACGATGCATTCGCCGGCAAAACCGGGATCGATCTCAATCGTGCCGGAACGCCGCTGCTGGAAATCGTTTCCGCACCGGTGCTCCATAGCCCCGCCGATGCGGTCGCCTACATGCGCACCGTGCATCGACTGGTGCGCTGGATCGGCATTTGCGACGGCAACATGCAGGAAGGCTCGTTCCGCTGCGATGCCAACGTATCAGTGCGCCGCGCCGGCGACGAAACATTGGGCATTCGCAGCGAAGTCAAAAATGTCAACTCGTTCCGTTTTGTCGAAAAAGCCATCGCATACGAAATCGAGCGCCAGATTCGTGCGCTGGAAAGTGGCACTGCGCTGGTCCAGGAAACGCGGCTCTACGACGCAGCACATGACCGAACTCGCTCGATGCGCAGCAAGGAAGACGCCGACGACTACCGCTATTTCCCCGACCCGGACTTGCCACCAATTCGCATTGATCCGAACGACATGGACGCGGTCCGCGCCGACATGCCGGAACTACCCGATGCGCGACGGCAGCGCTATATCGATGAACTCGGCTTGCCGGTCGCCGACGCCGAGCAACTATGCATGGATCGCGCGACCTCGGACTATTTCGAGGACGTGCAGCGCGCCAGCGGTGGCGCGGCCAAGCCTGCGGCAAACTGGGTGCTTGGCGAACTCGCCGCCGCGCTCAACGCAAATGAACTCACTGTCGAACACACACCGATCACAGCCGATGCACTCGGTAGCTTGCTCCGCCGCATAGACGACGGCGTCATCTCCGGCAAGCAAGCCAAGGAAGTGTTCGCAGCAATGCTGATCGGCGAAAGCGATGCCGATGCCGTGATTGCCGCGCGAGGCATGGTGCAGGTCAGCGACGAAGGCGCCCTGCTCGCAGCCATCGACACGATGCTCGCCGCGAACCCGGCACAGGTCACGCAATTCCGCGACGGCAACGACAAGGTGTTCGGCTACCTCGTCGGTCAGGCGATGAAAGCGACGCGCGGCACCGCCAATCCGAAGCGCCTCAACGAATTGCTGCGCTCGCGATTGAACCAAGCCGACTGAATATCACGCCGCCGGGCAGGGTGCTCCAGCATCCAGCCAGGTCTTCACTGCGACTGTGGTCTGTTCTTGCGTCAACGGCGGCAGCGTGCGATTGCCGCCGGCCTGCCAGCCCCAGGCGACCAATATGTCGTCGGAGAAGTGATGGAGCACAGCAGCGAAGTTCTTGCCGCCATTCGTTTTCGGATTGCGCAGGCGCAGAAAGATCTCGCGCGAGGTTGCGCCGACCCAGACCCTTTCTTCTGGTGCCAGGTGCCAGTTCGACGCACCCGATTGGGGCATGTGGGCCCGCGGGTTGGTCGCTTGATGGCAGGAAGTGCATGGCAGGCTCGCAACGCCCATTCCAGCCAATCCACCATGCACGTTCTACTGGTGCGCCAAGCTGTCGTCGCAACGGCGCGGGATGCCGTCGCTGACATGGCAGTTCATGCAGCGCGGATGTTGCACCACGCTGTGGATCAGCTCGAACAGGTTGCCGGTGTCGGGCCGGTTGCAAACACGGTTGCAGCATCGCGCGGAAACGCATCTGCTTGATGTTGCAGTGCAGCGCCCCCAAGATGATGAATCGCTCGCCGAACCGCTTTCTTCTGATGACTTCCAACGCCAACGCCCGTGCATTGCCCGATGTCGCCGACGAAAATCTCGCGGCTGGGCGTGGCCGGCTGCATTGGGTTGGAATGGCCGGCATCGAGGCAGCCGTGTTGCAGACCAACGCCAACGGACCGGTCAGCCTGCAACCGGCGCAAGTCGATGCCTATGTCGATCTTGATCGCCCCGAGCAACGCGGCATCCACATGTCTCGTTTGTATCTGCTGGTCGACAAGCAGCTTTCCCAAGCCGTGCTCACGCCTGCGCGCTTGCGCGATCTTCTATTGGCGATGCTGGAGAGTCAGGCGGGTTCGTCGACACAAGCGAAACTGCGGATTCGATATCGGCACCTGATGCGTCGCGCGGCACTCGCCAGCGACAACAGCGGTTGGCGCAGTTACCCGGTTACTGTCAGTGCCCAAGCCTGTAATGGCGCCACCAGTGTCGAGCTGGCTTTCGAAGTGACGTACTCCAGCACCTGTCCAGCTTCCGCTGCACTGGCGCGGCGACTGATCCAGGATGAATTTGACGCACGCTTTGGCGATGCTGATTCGTCCGATCACGATGCCGTGCATCAGTGGCTGGGTGATGGCGGCATTGTCGCCACGCCGCACAGCCAGCGCAGCACGATGCAGGTTCGGGTCAAGCTTGCGGACGATGGCGAATTTCCGCTGGTCGAGCTAATCGACTCGGTTGAAGCCGCGCTGGCCACTCCCGTGCAAACCGCAGTCAAGCGCATCGACGAACAGGCCTTCGCATTGCGCAACGGGCAAAACCTGATGTTCTGCGAAGACGCCGCCCGTCGCGTGCAGGCAGCGCTGGACGGCGACGCAAGAATCAGCGACTTCTGGTTACGCGCGTCGCATCACGAAAGCCTGCATCCACACGACGCGGTCGCGATGGCGAGTAAAGGCGTTGTCGGCGGCTACGGTCCCGACGTCGAGTAGTCGAGCGCATCTTCGATCGGCTTGGGTAGCCGGCTGGTGCGCAGGAACTCAATAGCGGATACGCACAGCGCGCCCCATCCGACCGCAAGCGCGTAACCGGCGAAGACATCGCTGACGAAATGCACCTGCAGCAGAACACGGCTGCCACCGACAAGCGAGATCACGGCGATCGCGACGCCGGCAATGAATCGATGCCAGCGTGCCGGAACCAGCACCATCAGCAGGTACGCGAGCATGCCGTAAAACATCAGCGATCCCGCAGCATGACCGCTGGGAAAGCTGTATCCGGTCTCAATCACGGGTCCGTGATCGTGCACAGGGCGCACGCGCTGAAAGGTGTCCTTGCCGATTCGGATCAACAAGCCGTTTCCAATCATGCTCAACGCGAAGCCAGCCGCCAATAGCCAGCGTCGCAACAGCAATAACAGGACAGCGATCACTGCGCTTGCGATCAGCAGCTCGTGACTGCCGCCGAATCGGGTGATGACGGCGAGTGCGCTCAATGTCGCTGGTCCAAGTTGCGCCTGTATGGCGTCCGTCACGTGCTGGTCGAGTGCAACTAGACGGCCGTCGGCTTCGATCGCGAAGGCCAGTGCAGCGAACACGATGGAAGTAGTGATCGCAATCGCAATGCCGTATCGACGGCGCAGCATCGGCACTGGCACCTCTGCATCCCACGGCGTGCGATTGCGCCGATGCAGCCATCCGCCGATACCCGCCGCCAGCAACACGATGACAAACAGCAACGCGGCATGTTGATCGGACCAGGTCAGAATTGGTGCCAAATTCATCTTCTATCGATCCAGCAAGACAGGCGTGGTCGCGATTCGGTGGAAAGAGTCGGCGTCGAGCGTGTGATCCCATCGCTCTACCAGACATTGCGTCGGCGCGCTGCGGTGGATCACATGGACTGAATTGTCGGCACCTGCGCGTACGCGGGCCGAAACCGCTGTGCCGGCCTGGACGATCCATGCATCGCGTTCGATACCGGGATGGCACTCACGCAAGGGGCGCACAAACGGTACGTGGATGTGGCCGCCGAGAATCAGGTCGACGCCGGCGCGACTCCATTCGTGTACCGCGTCGGCATGGCCGATCAACAGATTTTCTTCGTCCTCCGGCAGGGTGATTTGTACCGGCTGATGAGTGACGACGATGCGCAATTGTTCTGTACTGGCTTGTGACAATCGGTGGGCAACATGAACAATCTGATGCGGATCGACTTCGCCATCCTTGTGGCGTTCCGGTCGCACCGTATTGACGCCGATGACCAACAAGTCGGGCGTTTCGAACACCGGTTCGAGATTGTCGCCGAAGCAGCGCTTGTAACCGTCGAACGGCCAGAGAAATCGCGCGAATAGATTGAACAGCGGAATGTCGTGATTGCCCGGCACCGTCAGCAGCGGAACCTCAAGTTGATCGACGAACGCACGTGCCGCTGCAAACTGTCCGCGCCGCGCGCGCTGGGTAATGTCTCCGGATAGAACGACCAAGTCGGGTGACAGGTCGTGGGCCAGCCGAACCAGCGCATCGACCGCGCCATCACGCTCCGTTCCGAAGTGCGTGTCGGAAATGTGCAGGATGCTCGTCACGCGCGCACCGCTTCTTCGCCAGGCTGCGGCACCAGCAACTGCAAGGCATCCGGCATTGCCTCAAAGACCAACGGGGCATCGATGCGTGAAATTTCGCCATCCAGTGCAATCTTGAAGCGACGGTTGCGACCGCGCGTCTTCACGGTCATGCGGCGAAAGCCGAATGTCTGCACGCGTTCCGCTTCACCGAGTTTGCCGAGTGCGCCACGCAATATCAGACCGATCATTTGCAACTTGCCGACATGCTTCAAAGTGATGGCAACCAGATGACCCGTGTCGATGGTCGGTGCATCGCCGATGCCGATCAGTTCCAGTTGCAGGGCATTGTTCGCGACGACGAGGGTTGGGGTGCGTACCACTCGGGTTTCGCCATCCGCATCGATGATCTCCAGTCGCAACGAGTGGTAGCCACGCACCAGCGTCGCCAGCCCTGAAAAGAGTGCGATCCAGCGGCTGCGTCCGAAGCGTTGCTTCCAGGCTTCACGATCTTCGAGCACTTGCGGATAAAGCCCCAAGCTGGCATTGACGATAAAGCTGAGATCATTGACGCGAGCTATCTGCACCGGAACCAGGCGACCGTGCAACAACACGTCGATTCCAGCATTGATCGTCTCCGGAATGCCGTGGGTGCGGCCAAAAAAATTGAACGTGCCTTGTGGCAGAATCGCGAGTGGTACCTTGTGTTCCAGCGCCGCAGCGACGACCGCATTGATGGTGCCATCGCCGCCGACGGCCACCAGTTGAGCGTCCCAGTAGCTAGCCCGTTTTGCAGCTTTGCTGGCGAAGTCCTGGATGCGCGAGGTGTCGTCGATGCCAACGAACTCGTACGCGCAACCTGCTTGCGTCAAGCGTTCGACGATGCTCGCTCGAACCTGCACGCAATCGTTACTGCCCGACGCGGCATTGATGACGATGACGTAGCGGCTGGCGCTGGTGTTTATTGACGGCACGTTGCGATCACTTTGCGATGACCCGGCATTCAGCCATGCGGCGCTTGAACTGCTTGGGAATCGTTGGCCAGCCTGGGAAGGGTCAGTCGCGATGCGACGCGCTGCGATCCCGTCCCGCACCAATGCGCTTGTCCAGCGCACCGAAACAGTTCTTGAAAATCCGCGAGAACTTTCCGCGCTTCGTTTTGCGCAGCTTCTCGTGTTCGCTGGTCACCCATGCCACCTGGATTACGCGACGTTCGCCTTCGTGCGGAAGGTGGCCGTGGAAGGAATTGTCGGCTCGACCGAACACGACGAAGTTGCCGTACAACGGTTTTATTTCCGGGACCAGCATGGCGTCGATGTCGTCGATCTTCGACAGGAACCGCAGCGATCCACCAACGTTCTCGTCTGGCCACGTCTCGTTGAGATAGATCAGCGCGGTGGCGACCTTCGAGCGGCTATCGGTATGGATCGTGCCGTGTCGAAGATTGAGCAGCCGGCACAGTGTCACAAGGGTTGGGTACTTGCCAAGATGATCTATGCCGAGCTTCTCGCCGATGCGGTCGGCAAATGCTTGCGAAGTAATTTCCTCGACCAGTGCATTCACCGATGGGCCGCAATCGCTGGCGTCATGGGGAAAGAAGCCGGCGCTCGGATAGATCGGGAAATCTGCCGCAAGTCGCTCGCGATCAGTATTGGCCAAAACGCCTTGAGCGATGAAGAATGAAAACGGGTCATGACACGACAGCGCGTCTGCGGCGTCAAACGCGGCATCCTGCAATAGTGGCGTGGCTGGCGACATCACGACGGCTAGAGAACCTTCGCGGACTTGCGGACCTGCAACATAGCAGCCCTCGCCAGCACCGCTTCACGACGGGCGATGTAGATGCTCGCGCCAATGATGATGAGCGCGCCAATCGCGGTGTAGCGATCCACTGTCTCGCCGAAGATGATCCAGGCCAGCACCGTCACCACCAATAGCTGGAAGTAAGACAACGGCGCGATCAGCGACACGTCCGCCAGCCGCAACGCGCGGGTCCAGAAATAGTGCCCGCCGGTGCCGAGCATTCCCGACAGGATCACCCAAATCCACACTTGCGGCTGCGGCCATTGCCACACCGCCAACGCCGGTAGCAGGGTAAGCGGCACCCAGATGAAGGTGGTCAGCAGCACGATGCGGTCGGGCGGTTCGGTGCGCGAGAGAAACTTGATGCTGATGGTGACAATGCCCGACAGCGCCGCCGCCATCACCGCGATCATCGTGTTGATCGAAAACGTATCGGCACCCGGTCGCATGATGATCATGACGCCGGCGAAGCCAAGGCCAACCGCCGTCCAGCGTCGCAGGCGCACGATCTCGCCGAGGAACAGCACCGCACCGATCGTGACGAACAACGGCGTTGCATACGACAAGGACACCGCCTGCGCCAACGGCAAGTGCACGATCGCCCAAAAAGCGGCCAGCATCGAAAACATGCCGATCACGCAGCGGGCGACGTAGTAACCCATCTTGTCGGTCTTGAGAAAGCCGAAGCCACCATTGACAAAGACCAGCGGCAACGCGAACACGGCACCGAAAAAACAGCGGAAGAAAGCGATCTCGAACGCATGCAACTGGTCGGATGCAAGCCGGATGCAGATCGCCATGCAGGCGAACAGTGTCGCGCTGGCGAGCATCAGCAGCGCGGCGCGGAGCGGCACGACGGCAGGAGCGGCGTCGGCAGGAAGGTCGGATTCGGTCACGGAGCAGGGGCAGGGCGCGAGGACAAGGCGGCATGATAACGGCCCGCCTCCACTATCGTTGGCGACTTCGATCCGTCATTCACGAATGCGCACGCCGGCGTGGCTGTCGTTTAACCTAGTCGCCTTTGCTGATTCGGGAACCGCGCTCTCCGTGCAATTCGTCGTCGCCATTCCGGCCCGCTACGGCTCGCAACGCTTGCCGGGCAAACCGTTGCTGCCGATTGCCGGCGTGCCGATGGTGGTGCACGTCGCGCGACGCGCGCTCGCAGCCGGTGCGGAAGAAGTCGTCGTTGCTGTTGACGACATACGCATCGCCAACGCGCTGGATGGAAGCGGCGTGGACGTGCAGATGACACGCGCCGACCACGCGTCAGGCAGTGATCGGCTTGCCGAATGCGCAGTGGCTCGTGGCTGGTCTGCCGAGACCATCGTCGTCAATCTGCAAGGCGACGAGCCGCTGGCACCGGCCAGCGGCATTCGTGCCGTTGCGGAAACGCTGGCGAGAGGCGATGCCCCGATGGCAACGCTGGCTGTGCCTTTGCACGATGTCGGCGAATTGTTCGATCCGAACGTCGTCAAGCTGGTCCGCGATATTCGCGGTAATGCGTTGTACTTCAGTCGCGCCCCGCTGCCGTGGCCGCGCGATGCGTTCATGGGTGATCGCGACCGCTTGCCGGATGGCGTGCCGTTCCTGCGCCATGTCGGCATTTACGCTTACCGTGCCGGATTTCTCACCACGTTGGCGGCGCTGCCCCGCACGCCGTTGGAAATCGCAGAGTCACTGGAACAATTGCGCGCGCTTGAGCATGGGCACACGATTGCGGTCGGTCTCGCGCCGGAGCCTTTCCCCGGCGGTGTAGACACGTTCGCCGATCTGGCGCGTGTTGAAGCCTGGCTGGCGAGTGAGAGCCGTTAGTAACCCACGCATCAAGACGCGGAACGACGTGCGCCGCTCACGCGATATCGCACCCGGTCAGTCGGCGTTGGCACCTTCCGCCGCAAACGCATTGCGTGTCAAGTTCTCCGGCTCGCCGTCGGTGCAGACCACGTCGTCCTCGATACGCACGCCGCCGTACTTGCGGAAGCCGTCAACAAGATCCCAGTCGACATCGCGGCCTTCCGGTTTTGCCTTGAGCTCGGCCAGCAGCATATCGATGAAATAAATGCCCGGCTCGATCGTGCAGACCATGCCGGCTTCCAGCTTGCGCGTGAAGCGCAAATATGGGTGACCCGGCGGTCGCGGAATGGTGTCGCCGCGATCGTTGGCGTGGAAGCCGGCGACATCATGTACCTGCAAGCCGATGGGATGACCGAGGCCGTGCGGGAAGAACGTCGCCGTCACGCCGGATTCGACCGCGCTTTCCGGGCTCATCGTCAGGAATCCGAAGTCATTCAAAACACCGGCCAGCACGTGATGCGCATGAACATGCAGGTCGCCGTAATCCTGACCATGTTTCACCATCGCGCAGAAACCGAGCTGTGCGTCATCAACTGCCGCAATCAGTTCCTTGAACTCGTCGGCGTGGTCGACCGCATGACTGCGCGTGATGTCGCTGGCGTAGCCTTGCCAACTGGCACCAGCATCGATCAGCATTGAATGGCTCGCTGCCGGAGCTTCGGACTTCAATTGCATGTAATGCAGCACGGCACCGTGTTCGTTCAAGCCAATGATGTTGGTGTATGGCAACTGGTTGTCGGTCTGACCAACGGCACGCAGGTAATCGATGTGAATGCCGAATTCGGACTTGCCTTCGCGAAACGCACGCTCGGCAGCCAGGTGTCCCCGTGCGCCCAGCGTGCTGGCAACACGCATCAATGAAAGCTCGTATGCGGTCTTGTAGCTGCGCTGGTAGTGCAGATACTCGATGACGCCCGAAGGGTTGTTTGGAACGTAGTCATCCAGCCCCCATCCTGCTTCACCGATGATCGCGCAACGCGCCGGATCGCTCGGCAGCAGTGCCCGCGCGTCGTTGGCCTTGCGGATCACATGGATATCGAAATGATCGACCCAGTAACCGCTCGGCGCATCCGGCACCACATGCCAGTAATCCTGCGGCTGCACGAAGATCAGCTTCGGCTTGCTACTAGGCGTGATCACCATCCACGAACCCGGTGCCTGCGTCACCGGCAGCCAGTGCTTGAAATGCGGATTGACGTGGAAGTGGCACTCGCGATCATCCAGGAAAAGCGTTGGCGGCAGACCGGCGGGTATCACCAGATGATCGAACCCACCGCGCTCAAGCGCCTTGGCCGTTCGTTCCGACAGCGTTTGCAGGTGTGCGACATAAAGTGCAGCGAGTTCTGACTTGGAGGAGGTCATGAGTGCTTCCGGTCGGAAAACGCCATTGTGCCGTGGCCGGCTTCTGGCGCGAAACCCGGGTTGGCGATGACCATCGAACCGAACGCAGGACGATTTGGTGAATTGCTCGGAGCTCGAGCGTTGCGAAAGCCGGAACGCCCCTTTACACTTTGCGAACATATCGTGTAAGGGGCCAACGCCATGTCAACGTTTCGACCAGTACTCGCTGTACTTTCCCTCGCTATCGGTGCCGTGATCAGCGGCAACGCTTCGGCACAGATCTACACCAACGGACCGATCAGCACGGGTGCAACCACCGAAAGCGGCGTCGCCGCACCGGCTGGTACGACATGGAGCGAGCTCCAGCATGATGTCGGCAATACCACGGAATCAAATACGACGCTCGGCACTTCCGGTAACGCAGGCTCTTTCCGCCTCGCGGACGACTTCGTGGTTCCGCCAGGTCAGAACTGGACGATCAGCGCTATCGAGACGTTCGCCTACAAAACCGGATCAGCAGCCACCCCGTCGCCGTTTGTCGCAGCCACTTTGCGAATCTGGGACGGTCGTCCAGGTGACCCCGGTGCCGCGGTGCTTTGTGGCGATACGACCACCAACGTGTTGGCCAGCACGACAGACTCGCTCATCTTCCGCACTGGCGGTACCGTGGTACCACTACCAGCAACGCCCGGAACGACGCGCAAGGTCTGGCGTAATCGCCTCACTGTCCCTGCCGCATGTGCCGGCGCGATGTTTTTCACACCGGGCACCTATTGGGTTGACTACGACACGGCCGATTCCCTTGCCGGTGCGCACTTTTATCCCTTGGTAACCGTACCGGGCACTCGCACACCGCCTGGGACACCGAATGCGCGGCAGTTTGCCGTTACTGGCGCTACATGGAGTGACGTCATCGACCTCGGCAATCCTGCAACGGCGCCGGACATTGCTCAAGAACTCCCATTCCTGCTGTTCGGCACCCTGCCGGTATCCTTGCAGTCGTTCTCGGTAGACTGATCGACTTTCAGCAGTTGAAGCACAAAGGCGCTCCGGCAACGAAGCGCCTTTTTCATTTCCCGAGTGTCGTGACACCCCGTAGCCCGGCGCGCTGCGTGTGCCGGGCTACGCGACGGGATCACTCAAACCCGTCCGCGAATATCAGGTTGGTATTGGCGCGAAACGCCGCGACAATCTGCGCCGTCGCGTTGCCGGTGCGGTGGTTGTCTTCGGTATCGACGATTCCCGTGGGCACCCCAAGGTAGCTGACGTTTGGGTTCGAAAAATACTGGCGTCGCGTGCAGCCCATCGTGCAGGCCGAGCTGTACGCCATCACGGTGCGGTAGCTGCCATTGACGATATGTCCGAACGACCACGGATACGAGGCATTGGCTGGCGTGGTGCCGTTCGGCGGATCGTGTTCCATACCCATGTTGTGGCCGTGCTCGTGCGCATAGGAGAGATTCCCGACCGCGCAACCCGAAGCCGTCACCTGGAATCCGCTGGCTGCGAAACTGGCACCCACGCTGCGCATCACGTAGCCGATGCCGCAGGAGCCCAGCCCATCCTGGACCAGCATCGACACCAGGTCGGCACCGTATTGAGTGCGCTGAGCGGCAACTTGCGGATCGTTTCGCACCGAGCTCAAATGCGTACCCAGCGCAGTCACCGCCGGGCCTTCCGCAATGGCCGTCGGCAAAACGGCAACCAACTCGAAGCGCGCCGTCATCTGGCTATTGATGAATGACGTATTCGCCGCATCGACCGCTGCCTGCGCCTGCGCGCGCACCTGCGGCTCGCCGCCCAGGCTGGCCAGCAACTGCGACGTGTAGACAATCATCACGTCGATGCCCACCGCGACAATGCCGTCGGGAAGATCCACGGTCGGCGCAGCGTGGTCCATCAACAATGGTTGGCCTTCCGCTTCCACCGCACCGCCACACGGCGGGAACGCTGCCGGATCAAGTTCAATCAAGTTCGAAGCGCCCTTGTTTCGCGGACGCAATTCGTAGGTCGCGGTGTGCGTGGCAATGCGCCCAGCCAACTGGCCATCGACCTGGCTCAACACCACGTCGTGACCCGCCACGCCATCGACTTTTCCGGTCCAGCTCCAGCCGTTGTCGCGCTGCTCGAATCGACTTCGCGTGGCGATCACTGTCACGCCGAACAGGTCCAGTTCCAGTTGGTCCGCAGACGTGGCATCGAACGCCGGATCGAACGCCACCTCGATCGCTCGCACGCCTGCCATCGACAAGGCATGCGCATTCTGCGCCGCCGCGACGCTCCAGAACGAGGTCGCCGCCCAGCCAGAAATGGGCAGGACCAACACCACCGTGAAAAACACTGATCGAAAACAGGTCATCAGCAATCTCGGAACGATTGCGTCGATCTTGCCAGAACGATTCCGATAATGGGCCCGACCGAGGCGCGCACGGTGAGGCGTTTCACAACAGCGGAGATGGTCAACATCCGCAGGAGATTCCACCAACGGCGCAGCCTGCACACTACCGTGGTGGAATCGGCTGCGCCGGTTCCATCCTACAAAAGCCTCCCAACCTCGTAGGGTGAGGCATTTCACAACAGCGGAGCTGGTCAACCTCTGAAGGAGATTCCACCAATTAGCTTGGTCCACGTCAACGGCAGTGCTGGACGGCAGATTTGGGTCAAGCACGAGGGCAAACTTCGCGGGCTTTGCGAAATAGCGGCATCACGCATCCCGACCGGATCAATCTGGCAACACCCCCCGAAACTTCTGATCGAGCAGGTCTACCGACCACAATTCGCTACCACTGGTCAGGTCCTGACTGACCAGGCGCAGCGACTGCTGCAGATACTCGCCGGAAGCCTGTAACTTGGCTATCGGTGGTGACTGCCATAACAATCGGTTGGCACGAACCAGGAACGGGGCGTGCGCGTAGGGCAGTTGCACCTCTGCCACGGCTCGGGCTGAACTGCGCTCATGCAAGGTCCAGCGCCATTGTGTTCCCATCACATCGTCTTCAACGGGGCTGGCGGCCTGGGCGTAGCTGCCGTCGGCGGAACGGAACTGGGTACCTTCGACGCCTGGCACGCGCTCGTTGCCGGTCAAGTCGGCAGGGACGATTTTGGGTGCGCCAGCCGTCGTGGCAAGTGTCAGAGTTTGTGCGGAAAAATTGACGGTCATCACACCATTCAGCTCGCGCCGACCAGCGTCCGAAGTGTCGTCGTCATCCCGCAGTGCACCGCGTAGCGGCCATTCTCGATAGGTCCAGGACACCCGAAGTGTGCCTGTGCTGGTATCCGCGACGGCCGTGAAAATTCGATTGGGCTGCGCGTACGGGCTGGCCAGCACGCCCTCGGGCAGGTCGCCGACCAGGCTTCCAACGGAGGAACCGCTGACCGGATCGAGCAACAGCAGGTTCATCTGCCCTGCACGTGCGGGCTGGCTGAGTACCACCAAGTTGCCATCGACCAGGGCCAGCGGCAGACCCTCGGCGGGACCGCGCCAGTTGGTCGCCCCATCGTCCAGATTGATCGAGGCGACTCGTCCCACTTCGTCGGCGATCCAGGCCGAGGACGGGTAGTTCGCCCCGCCAACCAGAACACCCGGCGTCAGCACCGTTGGTGCGTCTGTCGGGTCCTGCGCGCTAACCAGCGGCGGCAGCATCATTGCAAGACCGATAGCGGCGGCAGCGAAATAGGAAGATTTGCGGTAGGTATTCATTTCGAAATTCTCCTGCAATGGGTAGTGACTGGTTTGGCCGAAGAAAGATCGAACTACTCAACCTCGGTCGCATCAAGGCTTTGCCCGCTACTGGTGGCGGCACCATAGAGTCGCCAGGCGCCTCGTCCGAACAATCCGGCGATCAATGCATCGCGCTGTGCGTTGTAGGTCAGCTCAAACACGGGAGCGTTTGGCAAGTCCGTGCC
>JBATAQ010000126.1:0-2542 GCA_049661925.1 Dokdonella sp. | reverse complement strand
ATTTCCCGGATTGGGAAACCCTGCCCTACGATCTTTATGCGCCGCATCCGGAGATCGTTTCGCAGCGCATCGCTACGCTGTATCGCTTGCCTGGCGTACGCCGCGGCGTGCTGGTGGTGCCGATCGCGACGCTCATGCAACGCCTGCCGCCGCGCAGCTACATTTCCGGTAGCGGTCTGGTGCTGGAACTGAAGCAAAAGATGGACATCGGCAACGAACGTCGTCGTCTTGAAGCCGCTGGCTACCGCCCCGTTCCGCAAGTGCAGGAACCAGGCGACTTCGCGGTACGCGGCGCGCTCATCGACATCTATCCGATGGGCAGCCACGAACCGTATCGCGTCGAGCTGTTCGACGACGAGATCGAATCGATCCGTACCTTCGATCCGGAAACGCAGCGCTCGGCGCAAAAGGTCGACAGCGTGCGCCTGCTGCCGGGTCGCGAGTTTCCGCTCAATGATGATTCGATCCGCGACTTCCGCAATCTGTTGCGCGAACGCTTCCCGATCGATCCGCGCCGCTGCCCGATTTATCAGGACTTGCGCGAGGGCGTCACGCCAGCCGGCATCGAGTACTACCTGCCGCTGTTCTTCGATCACACCCAGACTCTTTTCGACTACCTCGCACCAAACGCATTGTTCGTGATGTCGCCGGGCGCGCTCGAAGCCGCCGATCATTTCTGGGAACAAGCCGCCGAACGCTACGACCAACGCGCCCACGACATCGAGCGACCGATCCTTCCGGTTGCCGAGCTGTACCTGCCGCCGCAGCAACTGCGTGAAGCGCTGAACCAGCCACAGCGTATCGATATCGTTGCCAAGGGCGACAATCCGAAAGCCGTCGATACCGGCACGCAACCTGCTCCGTCGCTGCCACTGAATCGCAAGACTGACGCGCCCGCCGATGAGTTCAAGCGCTTTATCGATGCGTACAAAGGCCGCGTGCTGATTGCTGCCGATTCGGCTGGCCGTCGCGAAACGCTGATCGAGCAACTCGCTACTGCCGACCTGCGACCGATCACGCTGGTGGGCTGGCCGGACTTCATCAACGGCGATGATCGCCTCGCCATTACCGTCGCCACGCTCGACCAGGGTTTCGCACTCGACAACCCGCAGCTCACCGTATTCACCGAACGCGAATTGCTGGGCGAACGCGCCCAACAGTCGCGACGGCGCAAGCGTGCATCGCGCGATCCCGAGCAGGTGTTGCGCGACCTTACCGAACTGGCCATCGGCGCGCCGATCGTGCATGCCGACCATGGCGTCGGTCGCTACCAGGGTCTGGTCACGCTGGATGTCGGCGGCGATGGCGGCGAGTTCCTGCAGATTGAATACGCCAGGGCCGACAAGCTGTACGTACCGGTGTCGCAACTGCATCTGGTCAGTCGCTATTCGGGTGCCGCGCCGGAAATGGCGCCGCTGCATTCGCTAGGTGGCGATGCATGGGATCGTGCCAAGAAGAAAGCCGCCGAACGCGTTCGCGACGTGGCGGCGGAATTGCTGGCTATCTACGCCCAGCGCGAAGCGCGGCCGGGTCGCAAGATCGTTGCCGATCGCGTATTGCTGGAACAGTTCGCGGCCACTTTCCCGTTCGAGGAAACACCGGATCAGGAAACCGCGATTGCCGCCGTCATCGACGATCTCGCCAGCAAGCGGCCGATGGATCGCGTCATCTGTGGCGATGTCGGTTTCGGCAAGACCGAAGTCGCATTGCGTGCCGCCTTTGTCGCTGCGACCGCCGGCAAGCAGGTCGCGCTACTCGCGCCGACCACGCTACTCGCGCAACAGCATTGGACCAACTTCCGCGATCGTCTGGCCGACTGGCCGATACGCGTCGAGGTGTTGTCGCGCTTCCGCTCGAAAAAGGAAACCGACGCCGCGCTGGCCGACATCATTGCAGGCAAGGTCGACATCGTCATCGGCACGCACAAGTTGCTTCAGCCTGATGTGCGCTTCAAGGATCTGGGGCTGGTCATCGTCGATGAGGAACAACGCTTCGGCGTGCGCCAGAAAGAGCAGTTGAAGCGCCTGCGCGCCGAAGTCGACCTGCTCACGCTGACCGCAACACCGATCCCGCGCACCTTGAACATGGCCATGGCTGGCTTGCGCGATCTGTCAATCATCGCCACGCCGCCAGCAAATCGCCTTGCCGTGAAAACCTTCATCGGCCAGCGCGATCCAGCCTTGCTGCGCGAAGCATTCCAGCGCGAGCTGGCGCGTGGCGGACAGGTTTACTACCTGCACAACGAAGTCGAAACCATCGACAAGGCGGCGCGCGACATCCAGGAGTTGATCCCGGAAGCACGCATGCTGATCGCGCACGGCCAAATGCCCGAACGCCAGTTGGAGCAGGCCATGCTCGACTTCTACCGGCAGCGCTACAACGTGTTGGTCTGCACCACCATCATCGAATCGGGCATCGACATCCCGACCGCGAACACCATCATCATCAACCGTGCCGACCGCTTTGGCCTGGCCCAGTTGCACCAATTGCGCGGTCGCGTCGGCCGTTCCAGCCATCGCGCCTACGCCTACCTGATCGTGCC
>JBATAQ010000125.1:0-14646 GCA_049661925.1 Dokdonella sp. | reverse complement strand
GCCGAACCCGGCCAGCGCTTGCGTACCCGCACGGCTTCATCGTGCGGGCGACAGGTCCGGGTGCCATTTCTCTTGGTTACTTCTCTTTGGGCAAGCAAAGAGAAGTAACTCGTGCGCCGGCAGGCGCGAGAAGCGCTTGACCAGTCTGGCGACAGCCAAGACTTACGCGAGGCTAATCAAGCGGCGGAGAGCGCGAAAGAGCGACGAGACGTCTAGACGGCCATACGGCCAAACGAAACCGGATTGTGCACAAGGGCAGATCCCTATCCCGGCGAGAGAGGGCTAATTGGGCGGGTCTCTCAGAGAGAGAAGAGATTCGCAGCGATCAGCGAATGGTGCAGAAGCAGTAGGCGTAACTGGCGAAAGTCTTTCGCCCAAGGCTGTCCAGCAGCAGGCGTGCGGCGCGCAGGTCGCTGCTGTCGATCAAGCCGCGCGGCAGCATTGGCATCGCGAATTGCTTGCCGATGGCGACGGCAGCTTCGCTGTTGCTCAGGCGCAGGGCGAGAGCTTCCCATGTCGACATCGGTCGTTCGACATACCTGACCGCGTAGTCGTCACCCAGGTTTGCCCTTTCGGCGGCGGCTGCGATGGCGTCTTCGAGCCCTCCGAGTTTGTCGACCAGGCCTCGCTGCTTGGCTTGGCTGCCGATCCAGACGTGGCCTTGCGCGATGACGTCGATCTGCTCGGGCGTTTTCGCGCGCGCCTTTGCGACCAGGCCGATGAATTGGCGATAGCCGCGCTGGATGGTCTGGGTGATGACTGTTTCCAGTTGGGGTGACAACGGACGCCGCAGATCCATCGCCGCAGCCAGCGGCGTGGTGGCGATACCGTCGACGTTGATGCCGAGCTTTGCAAGGGTTTCCGGAATCGTCGCGAGCAGGGCGTAGATGCCGATCGAGCCAGTGATGCTGGTCGGCTGCGCCCAGATCTCGTCGCCGTTCATGGCGATCCAGTAGCCACCGCTGGCAGCGTAGTCGCCCATCGAAACGATCACCGGTTTGCCGGCTTGCTGGGCCTGCACCACTTCGCGGCGAATGAGTTCCGACGCGTTGGAATCTCCGCCCGGCGAGCTGACCCGCAGCACGATGGCATTGACCGAATCGTCTTCACGGGCCTGGCGCAGCAACTGCGCAGTGGAGCGTCCGCCGATGGTTCCGGGTGGTTGTTCGCCGCCGAGGATTTCACCTTCCGCGACAACCACGGCGACGCGATGGCTGGCGATTGGATTGGCAGGTGGTATCTGTGCTGCGTAGCGCATCCAGTCGACTTGGCGAAAGCTGTCGCCATCGGGCGGCACGCCTTGCTCGCGCAGCCAGTCGCGCGCCTGTTCGCGCGTGGCCAACTGGTCGACCAGCTTCTGGTTGAGCGCAAGGGTTGCGAGGTCGCCCTGCACGGCGATGACACGGTCGCCGTAGTTGGCGATGTCGTCGCTGATCTTGGCCGGATCGAGCTTGCGCTGTGCCGCGACATCGGCGAGATATTCCTGCCATAACGCACCCATCCACTGAAGATCGGCTTCCTTCGACGCGTCCGACGCTTCGGTTCGCACGTAGGGTTCGGCGGCGGATTTGTAGGTGCCGACCTTGATCAAATGAACATCGACACCGAGCTTGTCGAGCAGCTCCTTGTAGTAGTTGCGATAGCTCGAATAACCAGTCAGCTCCACGGAGCCTTCCGGGTCGAGCAGGATGCGGTCCGAATGCGCGGCGAGCGCATACTGGTTCTGCCCCAAATTGTTGGCCACCGTGGTGACCGGCTTGCCGCTCGCGCGGAAACGGTCCAGCGCCTGGCCGATCTCGCGCACGGTGGATGGCCCGGCTTGGCCCATGTCATCGGGAATCAGAACGATGCGAGCGATGTTGGCATCGCTGGCGGCGGCGTTGATGGTGCGCAGGATGTCGCGCAACTGGATTTCTTCGGTGGCGTTGCCGGTGATGCGGCTGATCGCGCGCGCGGCGGGGTCCACGCTGTATTGCTCGACGATGTTGCCTTGCAGGTTGAGCACCAGTGCGGTGCCGTTTTGCAGCATCGGCGTGCGTGCCATCAGGCCTGCGATGATCGCAACGATGATCGCCAGGAAGATCAGGTTCAACACCAGCCGGCGGGTGAAATTGAGAGTGTTCCAGATGGCACCGAAGAATCGGCGAATCAGGCCAGGCTTGCGGTCGGACATTGCAGTTCCTTGATTCAAGAGCGCAAGACTAGCCGAACGCGTGCGCAACGTGGATGTGGCGAAAGTTCATCAGGCGCGCGACGCCTGCATCGCAGCCGTTGTCGCCATTCGAGCACTCATCCGCCAGAACCGTGTGGTCAGCAGCACGGCGGCGGCGCTGAGGCCGGCAATCAGACCGATCCACATGCCGCGCGCGCCCATGTCGTGGTGGAAGGTGAGCCACCAGCCGACAGGCATGCCGAAAATCCAGTAGGCGATCAGGGTAATCACCATCGGCACGCGCGTGTCCTTGAGGCCACGCAACGCGCCGTTGGCCACCACCTGGATGCCATCGGATAGCTGGAATATCGCCGCCAGCAACAGCAACTGCGCAGCCAGCGACACGACGGCGACGTCCGAGGTGTACAACGACGCAATCGCATGCGGCAGGATCGCCATCACGCCTGCCGAAAAAATTTGCGTGCCGAGGGTGAGGACGAATCCGGCCATTGCCGCATGGCGAACGCCGACCACATCGTTGCGACCGACCGCATTGCCAACCCGAACCGTGGTCGCCAAGGCCAGTCCCAGCGGCACCATGAAGGCGATTGAGGCCACATTGAGGGCGACCTGGTGGCTCGCGACGATGTCGGTCCCAAGCCGTCCGATAATCAGCGCGACGGCCACGAACAAGCCGCCTTCCATCAACAAGGTGATGCCCATCGGCAAGCCAATCCGCAGCAATTCGGCCAACGTGCGCGGATCGGGTTTCGCCCAGTGGTGAAGCAGGTGCAAGTCGCGAAATCGACGGTTGCGAATGACGTAGGTCGAGAACGCCGTCACCTGGATCCACAGCACGATGGTGGTCGCAATGGCCGCGCCCAACGCACCCATCGACTCCACGCCGAAGTGGCCGTACATCAATACATAGCCCAGCGGCGCGAGCAGCACGGGGCCGAGCAGCGCGAAGTACATGGTTGGGCGGCCCAAACCCAGCCCCTCACTCAACCCGCGCAACGCGGCGAACAGCGCCAGCGCCGGGGCACCGAATGCGATCACGCGCAGGAACTGGCCGACATCGTCAGTCAGCTTGGAATCGACGCCAATCAATCGCGGCAGCAGCGGTCCGGCGAAAAAGATCGCCGATCCAATCACCAGTCCCAACGCCAGCGCCAGCCAGATTGCCTGCGCGAACAGCGGACCGATATCGGCGCGACGCTCCGCACCATTGAGCTGCGCCACCGAAGGTGGTACCGCCAACATCACACCGATCGAACCGACGATTGCCAGCGACCAGACGCTGGTCGCGACCGCGACCACGGCCAGCGTGTGCGCATTGAAATGACCGGCCAGCAGCGCATCCACGGCATTCATGCCGATCGCCGACAGTTGGCCCAGCACCAACGGCGTCGCCAGGCGTGCGCTGGCCCGCATCTCGGTGGCCAGCCGGGCACGCTCGATGCGTAGAATGGAAGACATGCACGGGACCGAAGTCAGGGCGCGCGAGTTTACCGAGTCGCCCGGCGCGTCGCTGTCCGGCGTGGTGGTTCGTCCCTGCCCAATCGTGGGCAAGCGCCGAAAAGTCGCGCCATTGACCGCTGTATCGAAGGGTTTACTACCGAGGTTTTTGAGGCTGGGCAACGCTCTGCGGGGACATGCTCGAATTCGGGTTGTGCACAGGACCAATTCGTGTACTGCCGAGTACAGCCCGGTTCTCCCGGTTCAATTCAGAAAAGTTGGACAGCCCTCGCAAGCCATTGATAGTGAAGAAGATTGCAGATTGGTTAAAGATTGCCCAGGGTGGTTGACAGCGCACAACCGCGCGCCTTGCGACCGGCTCGGAACACGTCGTCCACAGCCTTATCCACAGGCATTGTGGATAAGCGCAAAAACTCGTTTGGGATCGGCGGCTTGCAGCATCTACCTGAGCCGCTCGTGATGAATCTGCGCCAACTTGCGGTTTGCTCTATGGACCACCCTGTCAAGGTCTGGAGCCTATGAAAATTATCCAGGTTGCCCTGCCGTTGCCACTGCCGCAGAGCTTCGACTACGCGCTGGCAAAAGGCGCCCTGCCTGCGCCTGGAACGCGCGTGCTGGTTCCATTCGGGCGCGGCCACAGCGTTGGCATCGTCACCGGCAGCGCCGATGCGACCGACGTGCCGGCGAGCAAGCTGAAAACCCTCGCTCGCGTGCTCGACCCGGCACCGGTTTTCAACGATGAGCTGCTGGCGACTCTGACTTGGGCGGCACGCTACTACCAGCATCCGATCGGCGAGGTACTGGCCACCGCGTTGCCGGTCGCCTTGCGTGCGCCGCGCGACTTGCCCGATAGCGGCGAACCCGCTCTACGCCTGACCGCCGTCGGTCGCGAGCGCATCGATGAGGGCAAGTTGCGCAGTGGCAGCCGCATTGCCCAGTTGCTGGAGCGATTGGTCGATGGTCCGGTGCTCTCGGCGACGCTCGATGGCGAGTTACCCGGCTGGCGCAGTTCCGCCACCGCGCTACGCAAGCGGGCAGAAGTCGAATCGCTGAACCTGCCGCGCATCGAATTGCCGCGTCTCGCCATCGACGGGCCAGCCTTGAACGCGGCCCAGCAGGCAGCCGTCGACGCCATCGCGGCGCAGTCGGGTCGCTACGTGCCGTTTCTGCTTGATGGCGTCACCGGCAGCGGCAAGACCGAGGTCTATCTGCGCCTGATCGCGGCGACTATCGCGCGCGGCGAGCAGGCGCTGGTGCTGCTGCCCGAGATTGCGCTGACACCACAGATGCTGCGTCGCTTCCGCGAGCGGCTTGGGGTTGAAGTGGCCGCGCTGCATTCGGGGCTGGCTGATGGCGAACGCGCCGGCGCGTGGCTGGCGGCGGCACGCGGCAACGCGCTGGTGGTGCTCGGTACCCGCTCGGCAGTGTTTACGCCGTTGCGGCGTCCGGGCCTGGTCGTCATCGACGAGGAACACGAAACCTCGTACAAGCAACAGGATGGCTTTCGCTATCACGCCCGCGACTTGGCCGTGATGCGGGCGAAGGCGCTGGGCGTGCCGATCGTGCTCGGCTCGGCGACGCCGTCGCTGGAGTCGCTGGCCAATGTCGAGGCTGGTCGTTATCAACGCCTGCGACTGCAAGCGCGTGCCGGTGCTGCCAAGCCGCCTTCGTTGCGCGTCATCGACTTGCGTCGTCAGCGCCATGCGACCGGATTGTCGCCGCTCAGCATCGACGCGATCCGCGCCTGCCTGGCACGCGGCGAGCAGGCGCTGGTGTTCCGCAATCGTCGCGGCTACGCGCCGTCACTGCAATGCGGGGATTGCGGCTGGGTCGCCGTCTGCGAACGTTGCGACCGGCCCTACACCCTGCATCGTGGCGAGCGTCGCCTGGCCTGTCATCACTGCGATGCCAGCCGCCGCATTCCAGTCAATTGCCCCGAGTGTTCAAGCAGCGCATTGGCACCACTGGGGCAAGGTACCGAACGCATCGAGGAAAACCTGGGTCTGCTGTTTCCTGGCATCGACATCGTCCGCATTGATCGCGACACCACGCGCCACCGTGGCGCGCGTGATCGCTTGCTGGACAGCCTGCACGATCCCGGCCCGCGCATTCTGGTCGGCACGCAGATGTTGGCCAAGGGCCACGATTTGCCGTTGCTTACCCTGGTCGTTGTGGTCAGCATCGACGAAGGCCTGTTCAGCACCGACTTCCGCGCCAGCGAACGGCTAGGCCAGTTGCTGGTGCAAGTCGCCGGTCGTGCCGGCCGTGCCGAGCGACCTGGTGAAGTGTTGCTGCAAACCCATCACCCGACCCATCCTTTACTCGCCAGTCTCATCGGTGGGGGCTACCACTCACTTGCAAGCGCGTTGCTCGCCGAACGCCGCTCCGCGCAACTGCCACCGTACGGACAACTCGCGCTGCTGCGTGCCGATGCCGTCGATATCGAAAAGCTGAAAGCTTTCATCGATGCCGCAATCGCGACGGTCCGCGCCAGCGACAACGCCGCCGATGTCATGGTCCATCCAATGACCGCGCCAATGCCGCGCCGCGCCGGCACCCATCGCGCTCAGATCCTCGTCGAAGCGGCAGACCGCTCAAAACTGCACGCCTTCCTGCCGACGTGGCTCACCGCCGTCCGCGCACTGCCGCAAGCGCGCAAGTTGCGCTGGTCGATCGATGTCGATCCGATCGACATGTTGTGAGCAATCATTTCGTGATAGCGGCACGCGACCTTTTCGAGCAAGCCGCTAACGCGTAAGGCTGCCAGTGACGGTCCGTTTGACCGACGGGTCAGACCGTACTCTTTGCGCCCGCAGGAGTGCCATGCAGTTCCAGTCCAAGCGCCGCAACCACCTTGAGAACAGTGGCGAACGCGGGATTGCCCGCAGGCGACAACGCCTTGTACAGACTTTCGCGACCGAGCCCCGCGTCTCTGGCAACCTGAGTCATTCCCTTCGCGCGAGCAATGTCTCCCAACGCGGCGGATACCAGTGCAGGGTCACCTTTCTCCAGCGCGGCTTCAAGATATGCAGCCATGTCTTCGTTGGACTGCAGATGTTCTGCAGGATCCCAGGGTGTAGTCGCGGTCTTCGTCATATGCAAACTCCTACAAGTTACGCGCGAGCGACTTCGCCGCGCTGATGTCTCGCGCTTGCGAGGAATTGTCGCCGCCGGCCAGCAATACGACGATCTCTTCGCCGCGTTGAACAAAGTACACGCGATAACCAGGCCCGTAGCTCACCCGCAATTCCGAGACACCTTCACCGACGGGTTTCACGTCACCGGGATTTCCGAGCGAGAGGCGGCGTACGCGGATGTCGATTCGGGTTCGCGCGGCCCGATCACTCAGGCCCGCGAACCACGTTGCGTAAACCGCCGTCTGGCGAACTTCAAGCATGCCAAAACGTATGATATAGGATACGGAAACGCAAGTCGATTTGAGCGATGCGTCGCCGTGATCAAGCCGAGCCGCGAAGCGGCTGCGGCTTGAATGACGGGGAGTCTCTTACGAATTGTTAGGCCGTAAGCACCTCGATACCGACTAACCCGCATGGCAGCTCCGCTTCGACAGCGTGCTTGCTTCAGCCTAGGCAGCGGCCTCGCTTCCATCAGCAAGGTATAGGACCTCACCTTCTGGATCGAACACATGAACTCCGTGTTGCTCGGCGATGGCCCTGAGATGCCCTAATCGCTCCTCGTCGAATCCACTAAGTTCGAACGTCATCTCCAGAACAGATTCAGTCGGCCTGTTGTGTGTGAAATCCTCGTACCACACGGCACCCCTCGATCCATCTTCCGGCCAAACTTGTAAAAGATGCCCAAAAAAGGAGGCAATGCGAGCGGTTGGCGGCGCGTTACCGTCCCTCTGCTGCTCCACAAACTCTGCCGCAACCGCTGCGTCAGAAATGTGGGGGGCATCAATTGCGTACAAGATTGCTTCGCTCATCGGTACTCCTTGACGTTAAGGCCCTTGGTTCGTTCTTCGTGAGGCAACCGATCTAGTTGCGGCCTAACTACATGTATGCCCCAAATCCGGGCGATAGTGCCGATGCTGACGGGCTTCGAGACGTGGGTCAAGCGGTGTTCTTTTATCAGATCAAGGACTTGCGCGTCGACTGCCGCCGCTTCCTGGCTGAACGACAACGCGCTATTCGCCAAGGCTGGAGTGTTATCAAATATCCAGGGCGAACGCGTATCGGCACGCCGGATTTATCGCTCTCCAGGCAACGTGCGTTTTCCAGTCATCGATTGATCGCGACTCGGCCAGCGACCGGGCGCCGCGGTTGGCCGCCCGCGTGGGTCTTTACAATGCAGGGGTCGTTCGAAGCCATCGAGGTTGCCATGTCATTTCCTGCTACCCGCCTGCGCCGCATGCGTCGTGATGCGTTCTCGCGTGCGCTGATGCGCGAGAACGTGTTGAGCGCGTCAGACTTGATCCTGCCGGTGTTCGTGCACGAGCTTTCTGACAACGTGCCGATTGCATCGATGCCGGGTGTCGAACGGCTGTCGTTGGACAATCTGCTGCGCGTTGCTGAGCAAGCACACACGCTGGGTATCCCGGCGCTGGCCTTGTTCCCGGTGACCGATCCGGAAGCCAAGTCCGACGATGCCAGCGCGGCATGGGACGACGACGGCATCTGCCAGCGCGCGGTGCGTGCGCTCAAGAAAAACTTCCCCGATTTTGGCGTGATCACCGATGTCGCGCTCGATCCCTACACCAGTCATGGCCAGGATGGACTCATCGATGACAGTGGCTATGTCGTCAACGACGAAACCGTGACCGCTCTAGTACGCCAGGCGTTGTCGCATGCGCGGGCTGGCGCTGACGTGGTTGCGCCATCGGACATGATGGATGGCCGCATCGGGGCGATCCGCACGGCGCTCGAAGCCGAGGGGCATATCCACACGCGCATCCTCGCCTACTCCGCCAAATACGCATCGGCGTTCTACGGCCCGTTCCGTGATGCGGTTGGTTCGGCGGCGAATCTGGGCAAGGGCAACAAATATTCCTATCAGATGGACCCAGCCAATTCCGACGAGGCGATCCGCGAAGTGGGCATGGACATCGCCGAAGGCGCCGACATGGTGATGGTGAAACCGGCCATGCCGTATCTGGACATCGTGCGTCGGGTAAAGCAGGAGTTCGGCGTGCCAACCTTTGCGTATCAGGTCAGCGGCGAGTACGCGATGCTGAAGGCCGCGTTTGGTAACGGTTGGTTGAACGAGCGCGCCTGCGTCGAGGAATCGCTGCTGTCGATCAAGCGCGCCGGTGCCGATGCCATCCTGACCTACTTCGCGCTCGACATGGCGCGCTGGTTGAAGTCGTCATGAGCCGCCCCGCGATCGCAACCGCTACCATTGCGCCATGAGCGAACCTGAAACCACCACCACCCACTTCGGCTACCGCGAGGTGCCCGAGCAGCAGAAGCAAAAGCTGGTCGGCGATGTTTTCACGTCGGTCGCGAGCAAGTACGACGTGATGAACGACCTGATGTCGTTCGGCGTGCATCGTTTGTGGAAGCGCTATTTCGTCGGCAGCAGCGGCGTGCGTCGCGGCGATGCCGTGCTCGATCTCGCCGGTGGCACCGGCGACATCGCTGCCTTGTTGCTGCTGAAGGTCGGCGCGAAAGGACGCGTCGTTGTCGGCGACATCAATGGCGACATGCTGCGCGTCGGTCGCGATCGCATGATTGATCGCGGTCTGCTGAAGGGTCTGGAATGGTCGCAGATGAACGCCGAAGCATTGCCGTTTCCCGATGGCAGTTTCGATTGCGTGACGATGGCGTTCGGCTTGCGCAACGTCACCCGCAAGGAAACCGCGCTCGCCGAAATCCATCGCGTATTGAAGGCGGGCGGTCGCGTGCTGGTGCTGGAATTCTCGGCAGTAAAATCATCGCTGCTGAAGCCGCTCTACGATTTTCATTCCTTCAAGGTGCTGCCGCGCATCGGCGCGATGATCGCCGGTGACGAAGACAGCTATCGCTACCTCGCCGAATCGATCCGCAAGCATCCCGACCAGGAAACGCTGAAGGCGATGATGGAAAGCGCAGGCTTCGAAAAAGTCGACGTGCGCAATCTGAGCGCCGGCATCGTCGCGATCCATCGCGGGTATCGCGTCTGACGTGAGCCGATAGACAGCTACCTGAAACCCTCTGAATCGAGGCTCGCTCGGGTGCGTGCACCCAAACCTTTTCGTTTCCCCGGCGCAGGCCGGGGTCCAGTGGATGACGGCTTTGGGCAGTCTTTTGGGGACTATCGAGGCAGCACTGCATCGGATGAAGATTGCCAACAGCATCTAACGTCTGGGCCCCGGCCTGCGCCGGGGAGACGAAGTGCAGGAACGTGCGCCCTGTAAAGCTTCGAGTCGCTCGTTCCCGAAAAGCGACGTAGACCATTCGCTGCAACGGGTTCCACTGACGCGGTCGATTTATTCCGGACAGCAGTGCGACTACGCGGAAATGCCAAGTGTGCTGAGTTGCCACGCGTCTTGGGTTGGATCACCCCCAACGTAAAAAAGCCGAAGCCAAGCGGTGGATTCACGGTTGCGCGCTCGGCTGATCGCTGCTGCTGGTTTGCCGCAATGCGCCACTGCCGGGCTTCTCACCTTTCAGGAACCGCCCCAGCCAATCGTGGACTTCCTTGTAATAGTAACGACTGTTTTCGCCATCAAGGATCCAGTGGTTTTCATCGGGGAAGACCACCAGTCGGCTCTCGACGCGCTGGCGTTGCAGGGCTGACCAGTACTCGATGTCGTTGTTGATCGGAACCCGGAAATCCTTCTCGCCAGCGGTGACCAGCACCGGTGTCTTGAAGTTGGCCGCGAGGCGGATCGGGTTCTGTTCGCGCCAGATCGGGCCTTGTTCCCAGACCGGTCCGCCAGCACCCACTTCACGACCGTAAATGCTGTCGCTGGTGCCCCATTGCGATTCAAGATTGACCAAGCCGGCGTGGCTGATCAGGCAGCGATAGCGCGTGGTCGTGCCCTGCAACCAGTTCGACAAATGCCCACCGTAGCTTGCGCCCGCAGCGCACTGGTGCGTCACGTCGATGAAGGAGAATTTGCGAATGGCTTCATCGGCGGCTTCATTGATGTCCTGTGCCGGACCCTTCAACGGATCGCCCTCGATCTTGCGCGAGAAGGCCTCGCCGAATCCGGTCGAGCCGACGTAGTTGGTCAGCAACACCACGTAACCGGGTGCGGCCAAGAGGTGATAGTTCCAGCGCAACACCCATGCGTCGCGCCATTGCGAATATGGGCCGCCGTGCATCAGCACCAGCAGCGGATATTTCCTGGATGGATCGAACTGCGGTGGCCGCACCAGCATGCTGTGAATCGGCACGCCACGGCTGTTGGTGTAGGTGAAATTTTCGACCGGCGGCAACGACAATGCGGCGACTTTTGCGGTCGCGAACGTGGTCAGCTTTTTCGACGACTTGCCGGATGCATCGATGCGCACCACTTCCGGCGGTTCGGTCGCGCTTTCGTAGTTGGCAATCAACACCGGCGAGCCCGTTCCCGCGACGCTCATCCGCTCCCACACGCCACGCGCAGGTCCGCCCAGCAATGTCGCCGTGCCGCCCGTGATCGCTGCGCGATAGAGCTTTTCCTGCCCTGCATCTTCGGCGGTGATGAACACCTCGCGGCCATCCGGCGAAATGCCGAAGCTGGAGACCGAACGCGCATCCGGCAATTCGATGCGCGCTTTTTCACGTGCGCCGGGCCAATCCAGCACGACCAGCCGCTTCGCGTTGTAGCTGCTGCCGCTGTTTGGCTCGAAGCTGGCGACCAACGTTCGGCCATCGCGGCTGAATTTCGGTTCGGTATATCCGTCGCCGACATCGAGCGCGTCGGCGCCCGTCAGTCGTTTCGGTTCGCCGCCATCGACGTTGACCTGGTACAGATCGGTGTTGGTGAACGACCATGCCGCGCGATCGCGATTGCGGCTGGCCGCGAAAATGATCGACTTGCCATCCGGCGCCCACACCGCGCCACCATCGTCGTCGTCGCTCAAGGCGAAACCCGGCAGCTTCGACAATGCCGTTCCCGCGAGCAGGTCGCGCGCATCCGTGCGACCAATCGTTTCGACGAACAGATGGCTCTGCTTGTCGTCAATCCATTTGTCCCAGGCTCGGATCGGGAAGCCGGTATAGACGCGTGCCTTGTACTGCTTGTCCTCCTCTTCCTTGGCCAGCTTCTTGTTGGCATCGTCGTCCTTCGCATCGGCATAGACACGCGACGCGAAGAGGATGCGGCTTCCATCCGGTGAAAACTTCGGCGAACTGGCACCCGTCGACAACCCGGTCGCTTTCAGCGCTTCGCCGCCGTGGGCAAGGTCGAGTATCCAGATTTGCGGCTCCTTCGCCTCGCCGCGTTTGGCCGCGAACGCGATGCGCGTGCTGTCTGCGCTCCAGCTCACGCCCGCTTCGCTGGACGTGTTCTGGGTGATCCGCCGCGCGCCCGCGCTGCCATCGCTCGGGACCAGCCACAGGTTGGTCTGGGTGTCGGCCTTCTTGTAGGCCGGTTCGATCACCTGGAACACCACCATCTTTCCGTCTGGACTCGGCATCGGCGCGCCGACGCGAGGCATCAGCCACAGGTCTTCATGGGTGATCGTCTTGCCCGCATTGGCCGCCAGCACGGCGGCAGGGCAGGCGACAAGGGCAAGCGCGAAAAGGATCGTTTTCATGGCAACTCCGAACAGCGACGAACGAAGGCCAAGGGTAAACGCGAATGGGTCTGGACGGGACGTGTTGGAGGTCATGGTGGCGCGGAATGCACTGACCCGATTGGTTTGCCGACCATCAAAAAATCTGTCGTCATCACCGCGAAAGCGGGGACCCATTTTGATCTTGCTGTGTTCTACGCGACGGGACGAAAATAAAAATGGGTCCTCGCTTTCGTGAGACTGCGAAGGCACCACGCCGACGCGAACATCCGCGCGGCGGATGGCCCGGAGGGCGCGCGAAGGATTTCGCGCGTCATGACGATGAACTTGATCGGCGGCACTAGCGCCGATCATTGACGAACGCTAGCTGCGCCGCCCAAACATGTTGATCGCGCTGAGGCCGGCTTGCATCAGGTCACTGGCGTCGACATCGCCGTCGCCGTCGCGATCAAGCAGGGAGTTGAGCAAGCCGCCGCCACCCGACTTCTGGATCTGCTCGTTTTCCTGGCTCAGTGCCTGGCCAAGATCATTCGCTCCCATGCCACGGTTTTGCACCATTTTGCCCAGCGCCGCCATCACCAACGGCGCCAGCATCGCCATCAAGCGTGCGGCGGATTGGCCACCAATGCCGCTGGCCTGGCCGAGGTTTTCAGTCGCACGTTCTTCGCGTCCACCAAAGATGTGGCCAAGGATGGCTCCGCCGATATCGCCAAGTCCGCCGCCACCGGTGTTTGCCGGTGAACCTCTACCTCGGCCTGCGCTACCACCTAGCACGCTGTCGATCACGCTGCCCAACCCGCCCAGGCTTCCGTTATTGGCATTGGCTGTCGCACCACCGCCGCCAAGCAGGCCACCAAGCAATCTGCCCAGGTCGACACCCGCGTGGTCACGTTGCAACGCCCCCATCAGTTCGCCAGCACCGTGTTCGCTCTGCGCGTTGCGCGCCAGCCCGCCCACCAGCATCGGCAGTGCTTGCTGGACGGCGGATTGCGCCTGTTCGGACGAGATACCCAACTGCTGCGCCATCGCCTGGATGTGACTGGCGTCGATCTGATCGTAGACAGTGCGGGTGATATCGGTCATCGGCAAAGGCGTTGATGGGGAAGGGAACCAATCATCTCCCCCTGCCTGGACCGAGTCCACCTGACAAACCCAACCGCCGTGCACAGTAAAGAGGTCAGCGGCGCAGGGAAATCTCCTCGACTGGTCCTTCCTGCGAAGGCAGGGACCCGCCCTTCGCCGGGCGATGAAGTGAGTGGCCTCCGCAGGCATCGATACCGCTCGTTTCCCTGGCGCAGGCCGGGGTCCAGCGAGTAGATGCTGTTGGCACTTTTTCTCTTTTGCTTGTTGTTTCAAGAGCCCCAGACAGAATGCCAAAAGCCGTTCCCGACTGGACCCCGGTCTTCGCCGGGGAGACGAAGTGAGGGCTCTCCCAAGGCTGGCGCTGCTGCGACGTCTTGCCAAATAGCGACAACAACCACGTGGCGAGCCGGGCTCGTAACCAACAACGCGTTAAGCTAGATCAGCTCGCCAGCGCCTGCTGGCACTCGAATCGACTGCAATCCGGAGCCACCAACGATGACACAAGCAAAACGCGAACTCGCGCTGATTGGCGCACCTACCGACATCGGCGCTGCTGATCGCGGTGCTTCGATGGGCCCCGAGGCCCTGCGCGTCGCCAACCTGCCCAAGGCGCTGAATGATCGCGGCTACATCGTGCATGATCGTGGCAATCTGGCTGGCCCCATGAATCCCTGGCAGCCACCGACCGATGGCTATCGTCACCTGCCCGAAGTCGCGGAGTGGAATCGGCTGGTGATGGACGCCGTGGCCAACGAACTCGCACAAGATCGATTCCCGATCCTGCTTGGCGGCGATCATTGCCTGGCGGTTGGTTCCATCACGGCGGTTGCCAGGCACTGCCGAGACAACGGTCGCAAGCTGGTCGTGCTGTGGCTGGATGCGCATGCCGATTTCAATAGCAGCGAACTCACCCCGACCGGCAATGTCCACGGCATGCCGGTCGCTTGCCTGTGCGGCTACGGCCCCAAGGAGCTCACTCACCTCGGCGACGGCACGCCGGCGGTGAGACCGGGCGTGTTCCGACAGGTCGGCATTCGTTCGGTCGATGCCGGCGAGAAACGCTTCGTCGACGAAGTGGGCCTGGACATCTACGACATGCGCTACATCGACGAAGTCGGCATGCGCAAGGTGATGCAGCAGGCCTTGTTCGGCATCGACGCGAACACCCACCTGCATGTCAGCTTCGATGTCGATTTCCTCGATCCATCGATTGCGCCAGGCGTTGGCACTACCGTTCCCGGCGGGCCCAACTACCGCGAAGCTCAG
>JBATAQ010000124.1:0-5163 GCA_049661925.1 Dokdonella sp. | reverse complement strand
CCTGGCAACACCTCGGCCTTGATCCGCGCTGCCAGGGCAGGTGCGGCCATGACACGGCGGGCAATCTTCAGTCCCTTCAACATCACTTCGATGTCGTCAGGATGGCTCAGATAATTTGCCACAATTCGCGCAGGGGCCAGCGGGTCCGCACTGGTCAGCCCGACTTGTCCACGACTTTTTGGCAGAAGATCGCAGACATGCAGCGTCACCCCATAGCCCCAGGAAATCGTGCGGCCGTGATCACGCAGGTAAGCGGGCAGAAAGTGGAATTGCAAGTTGGGCCGTTCCTGCGAAGGGTCGGATTTCACGAAGCCACCGGCTTCGGCGACGTTCGATGTCAGCTCTCCCGTGTTTTTCGTTGCAAAGTTCCAGGCCGCATTGAGGGCGCGTGGAATGAAGCTTGGCGCGATGCCGATCGGCTCTCGACCCTTGGTCGAGGACATGACGGTGATATCAAGATGGTCGGCCAGATTCGCGCCGACTTCAGGCGTATCGCGCAAAAGCGGAATGCCGTGGCGGGCCAGTTCTGCTCCTGGGCCGATCCCCGACAGCATGAGAAGTTGTGGCGAATTCACTGATCCACCCGACAGGATCACCTCGCCACCAGGGCGCAGTTGCAGGTTGCGCCCACGCAGGGATACACCGGTCGCACGCCGTCCCTCGAACAGGACGCGTTCTACCTGCGCACCGGTTTCAATCTTCAGGTTCGTGCGGCGTCGCACTGGATCGAGAAACGCACGGGCGGCACTGAAGCGATTGCCGTCGCGCTGGGTAACTTGATAGAGGCCGACACCTTCCTGACTGTCGCCGTTGAAATCGGGATTGGCTGGAAACTGAGACTCGATCCCGGCTTCGACAAAGGCCCGGCTCATCGGGTTCACATCGCGCAAATTGCTGACTGACAGCGGCCCCTTCGAGTTGTGATGTGCATCTGACAGGGCGGTGTTGCCTTCCATGCGCAAGAACAGGTCGCGTACCCGATCCCAGCCCCACGATGAACCGGCGACCTTGGCCCAGCCTTCGTAATCGGCAGGGTGACCGCGCGCATATACCATCGCGTTGATCGAACTGGACCCACCAAGTGTTTTTCCACGTGGCCAATACAGGTGACGGTCGTTCAAGGCCGCTTCGGCGGCTGTTTCATAGGCCCAATTGATGCCTTTGCTTCGAACGAGAACTGCCAGACCCAGCGGTATGTGGATCAACGGATTCCGGTCGCGTGGGCCTGCTTCGACAAGGCAGACCCGCGTATTCGGATTCGCGGAAAGGCGATTGGCAAGAACGCAACCGGCCGAGCCCGCACCGACGATGATGTAGTCGAACATTATTTTCCCCGCAACGCGTATCGCTCGCCAAGGCTACCGCGAAGCCGACTCACCGCGTCAGTTGTTGACGACTTCCTTCGCCGAATTTCCCATCCAGCGCCACAACAGCAACGCGGCGATCCACGCGCAAGCTGCACCAAACGCAAACGCGACCAGCGGCGATGTTGCCTGATATAGCCATCCGAACAACACCGATGCGGGCAGCAATAACAGGCCGCTGACCAGGTTGAACCATCCAAACGCCGTACCGCGCTGTTCGCTGGCGGCGAGGTCGGCGACCAAAGCTTTCTCGACTCCTTCGGTTGCTGCGAAGAACAATCCGTAGCCCGCGAACAGAGCGAACAACAGTGGACCCGCGTGGTCTAGCAGACCCATGCACAGGTACACCGCACCGTATGCGGCGTAACCGATCATCAGCAGGCGTACACGACCGAACCGATCCGACAGCGCCGACAGCGGCGTGGTGAACAACATCGCGACCACGGAAACACCCGCCCACAGCAGTGGGATGTTGGCGTCAGCAACACCCAACTCGCGTGCCCGCAGCAGCAAGAAAAGATTCGACGAATTGCCGAGCGTGAAAACCGCGACCACAAGTAGATAGCGACGCAGTCGAGGTGATAGATCACGCAAGCGCCAGTCGAATGGTTTTGCGACAGGCGCTACGGCAACCTGTGGCTCGCGCAACGCCAGCGCGAGGATCACGCAGATGACGGCCGGCACCGCCGCCCAAAGGAACACCTCACGCAAGCCGACGCCCAGTCCAAGCAATGCCGCCGCCGCCAATGGACCAACGACGGCACCCGCGTTGTCCATTGCACGATGCAATCCGAACGCCAGGCCACGCCGATCCGGCGACACACTGGCCGCCAGCAACGCATCGCGCGGTGACGAGCGCAGTCCCTTGCCGATGCGATCAGCGACGCGGATCATCAACAAGCCCGGCCAGGTCGACACAAACGCAATCAGCGGACGACCAAATCCCGCAAGGCTGTAGCCAAGAACGATGAAGGGCTTGCTCTTGCCGGTGCGATCGACCAGCACGCCGGAAACCAGCTTCAGCAGGCTCGATGTCGCTTCAGCCAGCCCTTCGATCAGACCCAGCGCACGCGGTCCCGCCATCAATACCGATGCCAGGTACAGCGGCAGCAAGGGATAAATCATTTCCCCAGCCGCATCGTTGAGCAGGCTGATCAGCCCGATCAGCCAGACCGTGCGGGGCAGGGCACGCAATGCAGTCAGCATGGTGTTGGCTTGCTACAAAAACAGGATGCAGTTTGCCATCGTGTGGCGACGTGCGCCGCCTCGACGCACGTGGCGAGCTGAGAAGTGACTCGGCTGGCGGCAGCCGGAAGAAACACTTGAGCAGTCTGGCGACGGTCAAACCAAGACGCGAAGTTTCACAAAAGGCGGACCCTCACCCTCGATCCCTCCCGGCAGGAGAGGGAGAAGTTGCGAGCAGTAAAAACGACGAAGGCCGCATCAGCGACCTTCGCGAAAGAACAGGCAACGCTTGCTTAGCGCTGGCGCGCCTTGAAGCGCGGATTGCTTTTGCAGATCACGAAAATCTTGCCGCGACGACGGACGATCTTGCAATCGCGGTGGCGGCTCTTGGCCGACTTCAGGGAGGACAGGACTTTCATAAAACACCTTGGAATGGAGCCGCCGGGCCAATCCCCAGCGTGCGCAAAGCGGGCAAGTATAGCGGCCCAACGGGCATCAGGCAAACCTGATCGCTGAATCGGAGGCGCGGGCTTATCATGGACGCGAACCATCAACATGGATACGTCACTACAGCACCATGCCGCCTATTTTGCCATCATTTTCAATAGTTTGGCCTGTCCGATCGGGGCAACCGCGTGACCGCTAGCGGGTCGCCCGAAATCTCGCCAGTAGCGGCATTGCAGCGACAGCGCGATGGCGCTGTGCTCGTTGATATCCGTGAAGGCCATGAACGTGCTGCCGGCATGGCTGAGAGAGCGATCGGTATTCCGCTGGATCAGATTTCCGGCCGGATTGCGGAGGCCTGCACCGGTCCGCAAGCCGAGCTGTTGCTGATTTGCGGCAGCGGTCGCCGTTCCCTCCTGGCACGAGATGAGTTACTCGGTGCGGGATATTCCAACGTGCATTCGGTGCAAGGTGGATTCGAGCGCTGGTGCCGCGAGGGCTTGCCGCTGGCCGAAACCGCACTCGATGCCGATTCGACCGAACGCTATTCAAGACATCTGCTGTTGCCGGAAGTTGGCGTGGCCGGGCAGCGACGACTGCTTGATTCGCGCGTTGTCCTGATTGGTGCGGGTGGCCTTGGTGCGCCAGTCGCGATGTATCTTGCCGCCGCCGGTGTCGGCGAATTGACCCTGATCGATGACGACGTGGTTGAGCGCTCGAACCTGCAACGCCAGGTGATTCATCGTGAAGCCACGATCGGCAACAGCAAGGTTGAATCGGCGAAGGCCATGCTGACGTCGTTGAATCCTCGACTGCGCGTGAATGCGCATGCAGCGCGAGTGGTCGCGGCGAATGTTGAAGAGTTGATTCGCGGCCACGACGTCGTGATCGATGGTGCAGACAATTTTCCGACCCGCTATCTGCTGGACGCCGCATCTCGGCGGCTGGGCATTCCGTTGGTCTACGGCGCCGTGCACCGTTTCACCGGCCAGGTCAGCGTGTTCGATCCCCGTCGTGACGAATCCCCGTGCTACCGCTGCCTGTTTCCACAGCCGCCGTCAGCCGCCGAGGCACCCAATTGCAGCGAAGCCGGAGTGCTGGGCGTGCTGCCGGGAACGATTGGGCTGTTGCAGGCGACCGAGACGTTGAAGCTGCTCGTTGGAATCGGTGATCCATTGGTCGGGCGACTGCTTTGCTACGACGCATTGGCGGCGCGTTTTCGTGAACTTGCGTTGCCGCGCGATCCGGATTGTCCAGGTTGCGGACGGACCGTGTTGACACTTGCTTATGAAGATATCGAACGTGTGTGTTCCAGTGCATGACGAGCACTTGATTTCGCCGAGACCAATATGACGAACTCGATATTGCATTTGACGCGAGGCGAGTCGCCTTTGCTGATCAGCTGCCCGCATGACGGCACAACGATTCCGCCGGAAATCGCCGTGCACATGACGCCGGAAGCGCAAGCCGTGCCAGACACCGATTGGCACGTCGCAAGACTCTATGCATTCGCCGAGCAACTTGGCGCGACGATTCTGGTGCCAGCGTATTCGCGTTACGTGGTCGATCTCAATCGTCCGCCTGACGACGTGTCGCTGTATCCCGGCCAGAATACGACTGGGCTTTGTCCCGTCGTCCAATTCAGCGGCGAACCGATCTATTTCGACGGTCAGCAGCCATCGACCGAAGAAATCAACGCGCGCGTTGATCGCTATTGGCGTCCGTATCACCAAGCTCTACGCGACGAGATTGCCCGACTGCGCGAAATGCATGATCGCGTTGTTCTCTGGGAAGCGCATTCCATCCGCAGCGTGCTGCCATTCCTGTTCGATGGCCGCTTGCCCGACATCAACCTCGGCACGGCGGCGGGCGCGAGCTGTTCAACGCCAACGCAACAGCGACTGCAGGCGGTACTCGATGCGCAGGATCGCTACACGCATGTCGTCAACGGTCGATTCAAAGGTGGCTATATCACTCGCCAATACGGTCAGCCGGCGGTTGGCGTCGACGCGATCCAGTTGGAGCTGGCGCAACTGAATTACATTGACGAGGACAGTTATGAGTACTTGCCTGACCGCGCGGAGCTATTGCAAAGCTTGATCCGCTCGTTGCTGGAAACGGCGCTGAAATAAGCCACCTCGTCATTACCGCGAAGGCGGAGGCGCTCTTC
>JBATAQ010000123.1:0-33661 GCA_049661925.1 Dokdonella sp. | reverse complement strand
GGCGGATTCAACTCTCAAGTGCACCACTCAACGCCAAGAAGAGGCACAGGCACGATAGCCTGTGCAACTTCACCGGCAAGTGGAGCCGCACATGAGCTACACGCACCTGAGCCAAGCCGAACGCTACCCGATTCACCACCTTCATCACGCCCCCTTTTCTGCCTGTGGCATCAGCCAGCGGATCGCACGGGCATCCGCCGCGGTGCGTCGCGAGCCACGTCGCAACGCCGACCGATCAGGCTATCACGCCGCTGACGCGCAACGGCGCAGTGCGCACCGTCGGCCGGTTGCCGGTTCGCGACCACGTATCGATGAGTCGACCGGGCCGATTGTGCGTTCGCTGTTGGCCGAAAAATTCAGCCCAGTAAAGATCGTGGGCTGTGGCGCCGCCAACGTCAGCCAGGAGCGGCTCTATCAGTACATCGCGGCGGATCGTCGGGTAGGCGGCACGCTGTGGACCGTTGCACCGTCGCAAGCGACGCCGCCGACGCCGCCGACGGTGCGGGACGCCTCGGCAACGCCCGCGTTTTCAGGGTCGGCACATCGCCCAGCGACCTGCACGCTTGTGATCGCACCATCGCGTGGGCGATTGGGAAGGCGACACTATCCTCGGCCAAGGCAACACGCGGATCGTCACGTTGGTAGAACGCAAGACCGGCCGGGTGCGCATGCGACGTGTCGACAGCGCTGAGAAGGAGCCGAGCCTGCGAGCCATCGTGGCAGCCTTCAACCCCATCAAGCAGCGCGTCCACACGCTGACGTGGGACAACGGCCGCGAGTTCGCGGGACACGCCATCATCGACGTCGTATGGGAGGCAACCATCTACTTCGTCGACCCGCACTCGGCCTGGCAGCGTGGTTGCAACGAGAACCGCAACAGCGTGCTTCGACCGTACTTCCCGAAGGGCTGCGACTTGGGGATGTTCAGCGACGAAGAAGTTCAGCGGGGAGAAGACCAAATCAACCAACGATCAGGAAAACGACTACGCATTCAGACACCCCAACATCAGTTCGACAAATACGTCAAACGTGGTGCACTTCGAACTTTAACCCGCCGTCGAATTTCCTGCGGATGTTGATCAGCTCCGCTGTTGTGAAGCGGCTCGCGCTGCGAGGTTCCACTCTGCGAGGTTTGACCTTGCGTGGTCCTCAATACGCAAACTCGCGGAACAGCGGGTCGACGCTGCCGTTCCAGCGGCCGTGATAGAGCTCCAGTTTGCGTTCGGCGGGGGTCTGGCCGGCTTCGATGATTTCGATCAGGGGTTCCAGGAAAATGCGTTCGTCGGCGTTGTCGTTGTTGGTACGGGCGCGGCGCTCAAGTCCGTGCGCGGCGATCTTCACGGCTTCACGAGCTATGTCGCCGAGCGTGCCGTTGCGGAACGGCAATTTCAGTCCATGCTTGGCGACGCCATCGCGCAGCACGTGGCGTTCGTCGCGGCTGAAATCCTTGACCAGGTCCCAGGCGGCATCAAGCGCGGTTTGGTCATAGAGCAGACCGACCCAGAATGCGGGTAGCGCGCAGAGCCGGTTCCACGGTCCGCCGTCCGCGCCGCGCATTTCCAGGTAGCGCTTCAGGCGCACTTCCGGGAACGACGTGGTCATGTGGTCGGCCCAGTCGGTCATGGTCGGTTTGACGCCCGGTAGCTCGTCGAGCTTGCCATCCATGAACTTGCGGAACGAGCGGCCGGCGAGGTCGATGTAGTTGCCATCGCGATAGCTGAAGTACATCGGCACGTCGAGCAGGTAGTCGACGTAGCGCTCGAAGCTGAAACCATCTTCGAAGACGAAGTCGAGCATGCCGGTGCGACCCGGATCGGTGTCGGTCCAGATGTGCGAGCGGTAGCTCAAATAGCCGTTTGGCTTGCCTTCGGTGAACGGCGAGTCCGCGAACAGCGCGGTCGCGATCGGTTGCAAGGCGAGCGAAGTGCGGAATTTCTTGACCATGTCGACTTCGCTGCCGAAGTCGAGGTTGACCTGCACGGTGCAGGTGCGGGTCATCATGTCCAGGCCCAGCGAGCCGACCTTGGGCATGTAGTTCTTCATGATCTTGTAGCGGCCTTTCGGCATCCACGGCATGTCTTCGCGGCGCCACTTCGGCTGGAAGCCCATGCCGAGAAAACCCAAGCCGAGTTCATCGGCAACGGTTTTTACTTCGCGCAAATGGCAGGCGACTTCGCCGCAAGTCTGATGGATGGTTTCCAGTTGTGCGCCGGACAGCTCCAACTGGCCAGCCGGCTCCAGTGTCACCGAACCACCATCGCGCAATAGCGCAATCAGCTTGCCGTGTTCCTCGACCGGCTCCCAGCCGAAGCGGGTCAAGCCTTGCAGCAACGCGCCGATGCCGCGTTCGCCCTCCCATGTGGGCGGGCGGAGGTCGTCAAGCTGGAAGCCGAATTTTTCGTGCTCGGTACCGATGCGCCAGTCCTCGGCCGGGCGCGCGCCCGCTGCGAGATACGCAACCAACTGGTCGCGATTGCGGATCGATTCGTCCTTGACGTTACTGGGACCGGACATGAATGACTCCTCGCAGGGGAGGCGACGATATGGGGCGTGGTCTGAACCGCCGCAAGGCAGTTCGTGCAATCAACCCGCGAGCGCCGCCTTGATTTGCTGCGAAACCTTGCCCATGTCGGCGCGACCGGCCACCTGTGGCTTCACCGCCGCAACGACTTTGCCCATGTCCTTGGCATCGCCGGCACCGGTGCTTGCAATGGCGGCGGCGATGATCGCAATGATTTCGTCGTCACCCAACGCAGGCGGCATGTAGGTCTGGATCACGGCGACTTCGGCTTCTTCAATGCCGACCAGGTCCTGGCGGTTTGCGGCACCGAACTGGGAAATCGAATCGCGGCGCTGCTTGAGCATCTTTTCCATCACCGATAGCACCTGGCTGTCGTCCAGTTCAATGCGCTCGTCGACTTCGCGTTGCTTGATTCCCGCCTGGATCAGCCGGATCACCAGCAGGCGCTCCTTGGCACCGCTTTTCATCGCGGCTTTCATGTCGTCGCTGAGTTGGGTCTTGAGTGACATTGCAAGGACTCCGGCAAGGATTCGAATGATTGGGATTGGATGGCGTAAACGCAAAAAACCGGCGCTGCATGAAGCAACGCCGGCTGGTTTTAATTCTTTCGCAACTTCGCGGAACCGGTGGAAACCGGTTCAAGCAGCCTAGTACAGGCGCTGGCGCTTGGTGACGTCGCGCGACACGCGGCGAAGGTGGCGCTTTACCGCTGCTGCGGCCTTGCGCTTGCGCTCCTGGGTCGGCTTTTCGTAGAACTCGCGCTTGCGAACTTCAGCGAGAACGCCGGCCTTTTCACAGGTGCGCTTGAAGCGGCGCAGGGCAAACTCGAAGGGTTCGTTCTCGCGAACTTTGACGTTGGGCATGTAAAAAACTCTGTCGGTGGATGCCCGGGCTGACGGGCGAGCCGGTTATTCTATCGCGATGAAAGCCGATTTTGCAAAGGTCGACGGCAATAGTTCCGGTCACGCCAAGGTGACCGGGCCGGTGCTGGGCATCGAAACATCATGCGACGAAACCGGTGTCGCCATCTACGACAGCGAGCGGGGCCTACTCGCCCACACCCTGTACAGCCAGATCAAGCTGCACGCCGATTATGGTGGCGTAGTGCCGGAATTGGCGTCGCGCGACCACGTGCGCAAGCTGGTGCCGCTGATCCGGGAGACGCTTTCCAGCGCCGGAATGGGTGTTTCCGACCTTCGCGGCATCGCCTACACGGCAGGTCCTGGCCTCGCCGGGGCATTGCTGGTCGGCGCAACGACAGCGCAAACGCTGGCCTGGTCGCAGGATATTCCGGCGATTGGCGTGCATCACATGGAAGGCCACCTGCTGGCGCCGCTGCTCGAAGAGAATCCGCCCAAGCCGCCGTTCGTGGCGCTGCTGGTGTCGGGTGGCCATTCGATGCTGATCGAGGTTGCCGCCATCGGCGAATACCGATTGTTGGGCGATACCCTGGACGACGCCGCCGGTGAAGCTTTCGACAAGACCGCGAAAATGATGGGCCTGCCGTATCCCGGCGGACCGACTCTGGCCAAGCTGGCCGGGCAGGGAGTAGCCGGCAAGTTCCGTTTCTCGCGACCAATGACGGATCGGCCCGGTCTGGATTTCAGTTTTTCCGGATTGAAGACGCAGGTGCTTTTGGCTTGGCAGGCATCTGACCAGTCTGACCACACCCGCTGCGACATCGCTCGCGCGTTCGAGGAGGCCATCGTCGATACGCTGGTCATCAAGTGCCGCCGCGCGATGAAGGACAGCGCAGCGCGCGCGCTGGTGATCGCTGGCGGTGTTGGCGCGAACCTGCGTCTACGCGCCGACCTTGCCGAAGCCGGAAAGCACGAAGGCTTCAGCGTCCACTTCCCGCGCCCGGAGTTCTGCACCGACAATGGCGCGATGATCGCGTTTGCCGGCGCGATGCGCCTTGCAGCGGGCCAGCGTGGCGACAACTCGGTGCGCGTGTTCCCGCGCTGGAATCTTGAAACGCTGACCGCGCTCGACGCGGCCTGACTCTGATCTGATCAAACGCGAGGAACACCGATTCATGGACGTTGTTTTCATCGAAGATCTCCGCATCGAAACCGTCATCGGCATCTTCGACTGGGAACGCCGTATCCGCCAGACCGTAGCGCTGGATATCGAAATGGTATTCGACAATACCGTGCCCGCCGCCAGCGACTCCATCGACGATACGCTCGATTACAAAGCCGTGTCGAAGCGCCTGATCGCGTTCGTCGAAGCGTCTGACTTCCAGTTGGTCGAAACGCTGGCCGAACGCTGTGCCGCGATCATTCTCGACGAGTTCGCGGTTTACCGGGTCAAGCTGAAACTGGCCAAGCCTGGCGCCGTCCGGGGAGCGCGTTCGGTGGGTGTGCAGATCGATCGCGAAAAACGCTCGACGTGAACGCCGCGTGTCGAAAAACGCCCGTCAAACTTGACCTTGACGTTCAAACGTGCGCATTTAAACAGGAGAACGAGCGGCCGTTTGCCGGATAATTCCGTCCTGACGTGGCCAAGGTTGCTCTGAGCAAGTCCGCACAGGCGTCACCGATCTGTCTGCTCGTAGATCAAGGCGCGTCGGCGAATACAGACTGGCCGTCTGTCAAGGCGGCGAAACGCAGGTCTGGGAGCAGACAGGTCGGCCCAAACGTATTGAACTCGAATGACGGGGTGATGCCCGAAAGGCCCTCAGATCGACGCGCCCGGCTTGCCTAGGCGGCCAGCCTGCACTACGCCACGCACCCCAAACGGTGAACCTTTCGGACATCCTGCCGCCTGTGTGGACTTGTTAAAAGCAACCTTAACGGAGGAGCTGCATGGATTGGGGAAAGTATCGATCATCCACCTTTGACGAGCTGATCCAGGCAGACGGCAAGCCCCGACCTGCCGCGCAAAATCTCGTCAAGTATCTGGCTAGCCTTTCCGGGCGCGACCTGGCCGAACGCAAGCAGGCCGCCGAAGTCGCCGCCAAGGTGATGGGGGTGACCTTCACCGTCTATTCCGAAGGGCGCAATGTTGACCGGGCGCTGCCGTTCGACCTGATTCCGCGAACCATCGACCGCATCGAATGGCAACGCACCGAGAAGGGTTTGAAGCAGCGTATCCACGCGCTCAACCTGTTCATTGGCGACATCTACGGCGAACAAAAGATCATCAAGGATCGCGTCTTCCCGCGTGCCTTGCTGAAGGATTCGGTCAACTTCCGCAAGCAGTGTGTTGGCGTCAAACCGCCACTCGGCATCTGGGCGCACATTTGCGGCTCGGATCTGGTTCGCGATGCCCACGGCACGATGTTCGTGCTGGAGGACAACTTGCGTATTCCCAGTGGCGTCTCGTACATGCTGGAAAACCGGATGATCGCCAAGCGCGTGTTCCCGGAACTGTTCGAGACCACCGCCATCCTGCCGGTCGATGATTATCCGGCGCAGCTTTACGACACCCTTGCTGCGCTGTCGCCGCGTCGTGGTGCGACGCCGGTCATCGCATTGCTGACGCCGGGCATCTACAACAGTGCCTACTTCGAGCATTGCTACCTGGCGCAGGCGATGGGTATCGAGCTGGTCGAGGGCGGCGATCTGTTTGTCGATGACGACGATTGCACCTACATGCGCACGGTCCATGGCCCGCGCCGGGTTGACGTGATCTATCGGCGCGTCGATGACATGTTCATTGATCCCGAAGCGTTCAATCCGGATTCGCTGCTCGGCGTGCGCGGCCTCATTCGATCCTGGCGCGCCGGCAAGGTGGCGCTGGCGAATGCACCGGGCGCAGGCGTCGCCGATGACAAGTTGGTCTATACCTTCGTGCCGAAGATGATCAAGTACTACCTTGGCGAAGAAGCGATCATGCCGAACGTGCCCAGCTTCCTGTGCTACGACGACAAGGAACGCGAACATGTGCTGGCCAATCTCGACAAGCTGGTGGTGAAACCGGCCAATGAGTCGGGTGGCTACGGCATGCTGATCGGGCCGCAAGCAAGCAAGCGCGAGCACGAGAAATTCCGCAAGTTGATCCAGGCCGACCCGCGCAACTACATGGCGCAGCCGACGTTGCAACTGTCGACCGCACCGATCGTGACCGACAAGGGTCCGGAGCCACGGCATCTTGACTTGCGTCCATTCATCCTGTCCGGCAAAAAAACCTACGTCACCACGGGTGGCCTGACCCGTGTCGCGATGAAGAAGAATTCGCTGGTCGTCAACTCCTCGCAAGGAGGTGGCGCCAAGGACACCTGGATCGTTGACCTTGAGGAGGCGTCCTGATGCTTTCCCGCGTAGCCGATAATCTTTACTGGTTCAGCCGCTACCTGCGCCGTGCCGAGAACACCGCGCGACTGGTCAACGTAGCTACCCAGTTGCAACTCGACCTTCCGCGTTCCGCGAAATTTGCGTGGCAGCCGCTGATCGAGACCATTGGCGCTGCCGATGCATTCGCCACGTCGCGCAAGGGCAATGATGACCCGGTCACCGAAGCCGACGTGGTGCGATTCCTGTTACTTGACGAGACGAACAATCTGTCGCTGGTGGGGTCTCTGCAAAATGCCCGCGAGGTGTTGCGCACGATCCGCGAGACGGTTCCGCAAAAGTGTTGGGAGTCGGTCAACGACATCCACACCACGCTGGAGAATTTCGGCGAGAAGGGCCTCAGCCGCCGCTATCGCCAGGAGTTCCTCAACAAGATCATCGATGGTTGTCTGGGCGTGTCGGCCTTGCTGACCGCTAACGTAAGCCACGACATCGGCTACCAGTTCCTGCGCCTTGGCACGGCGATCGAACAGGCCGACATGACCACGCGCATCATCGATACTGGCTCGTCCGGCTTGCTGACGCCGCGTCACGACGAAGACATGGAAGCGTTTCTCGCGATGCAGTGGGTGAGCACACTGCGTTCGCTGGCTGCGCTGCAAATGTATCGCCGCCATGTGCGTCAGCGCGTTAGCCCAGTGCTCGCGTTCCGCTATCTTTTGCAGGATCCGGAATTCCCGCGCAGCGTGTTGTTCTGCCTGTCCCGGATCAAGGACATTGTCGCCAAGTTGCCGCCGCGCAAGGACGTGGCTGCCGGCATCAAGAAGTCGATCGCGATCGTCAACAGCGTGAAAACGGTGAAAGCGGCAACGGCGGACCCGAAGGTGCTGATGGACCGCATCCAGGCTTCGCTTGGTGCCCTGCACGTGGAAATCCACGACGCTTATTTCGCCCGCGAAGCCGCCTGATCCAGACGCTCTACTGCTGCTGCTGACTCGCTGAGTCGGCAGCGCTGGGATCCTCGTCTGACGGGTTGATGCGGCCCTGCTGGTGGCGGATGGGCGGATCGGGTTTCTCGGATTCCGGGTTGTTGCCTGCTGCTTGTGGTTCTGTTGCCATGGTTGCCGGGCCTGTGCCGTGGTTGCGATAAAATTGGCGCGAATTTCCTGCCGGAATGACCGTGGAACGCGTCTACCTCAGCATCGGATCGAATCTCCAGCCGGAACAGCATATCGCGGCCGCGCTCGCCGAGCTTCGCGAGCACTTCGCAAATGTGGAGATGTCGCCTTCCTACCGAAGCAAAGCCGTCGGCTTCGACGGGCCGGATTTCATCAATGCCGCGATTGCTCTGAATACCGACTGGGAGCCGGACCGACTCAATAGCTGGCTTCATGCTCTGGAAGATCGCCACGACCGCCGTCGCGACCAGCCGCGCTACTCCAGCCGCACTCTGGACATCGACATCGTGTTGTTCGGAGATCGCGTGTTGACGGGCGCTGGCAACCTGCAAGTGCCACGAAACGAGCTACAGCACGCTTTCGTCTTGCGTCCTCTGCTCGACCTCGCGCCAGACCTGTGTAACCCAGCCACCGGTGGGCGGCTCGATCAGCACTGGCCAACCGCCGATGCAGACAGCATCGAGAAAATTTCCGGATCCTAGAAGTTGTTCAGGGCGGACCATGCGACAACGCGGCGGCGCTGCGTTCAGCATTTCAGGTTGCGGCTGCGGTCGTTGTGGCGGACCATAGCGGGATGACCAAAGTCGTTCCATTCAAGGCTCGCGGTGTTCGCGTGCTGTTGCGCGAAACCATGGAAAGCCGCCAACCGCTGCGTTTTCAGCGTGATGGCGTGCAGCCCGGCATGATTCATGGCTTCGTCGTTGCGATGTCGCCCGAGTTTTGTCTGATCGCGGAAATCGGCGATTCGCTGCGGCTGGACGGCTACCTTGCGGTTGCCATCGTCGATCTGACCCTGGTCGAAGTCGATCCGGCGGCAGATTTCGTGCTTAAAGCGCTTGCCTTGCGTGGCGAGGTGGTAACCGACCCCGCCGATTTCAAGCTCGACGACTGGCCCAGCATCGCCGCTTCGGCGACAGCCTTGGCTGCTCTGATTTCCGTGAACATGGTCGAGGACGAGGAAGGCGAGGTCAGCTACGTTGGCCAACTCGCCGGCGTCGAGAGCGACGCGCTGATCATGCGCGAAGTCGACCCGAACGCGGAATGGTATCCCGACACCGGTGCCTACGAGTTCGAGCTGATCGGCTCGATCGGATTCGGCACCGGCTATCTCGACGCACTCTGGCAGGTTGCCGGCAGCCCCGCCGATCCGCTCAAGCCGCGCGCCCCGGTATCCGACCGGCTGCACTGATCCAGCGAATTGCTGACTCCATCGGGCGTCGATTGCCGTAGTCGCGCTGAAGCGCTTCTATACTCGCCCATCGCAATCCTTCCGGCGCTACCGTGCAACGCCTGCTCTATACGTTGACGATGTACCTGTTGACGCCGGTAATCCTGTACCGGTTGATCGCGCGTGGGCTGCGTCATCGCGACTACCTGGATCGCTGGCGCGAGCGTTTCGGCTTCTTCCCTGATCCCGGCATTCGCGACGCGATCTGGTTGCACGCGGTATCAATGGGCGAGGTCAACGCCGCACAACCGCTGATCGAGGCGCTGATGAAGCGCTACGTTGGCGTGCCATTGGTGATAACGACGGTGACGCCGACCGGCTCGGAACGGGTCCGCAAGCTGTTCGGCGATCGCGTATTCCACGTGTACCTGCCGTATGACCTTACTGCTTCGGTCGAGCGATTCCTGGATCGCGTGCAACCACGCATCGCGGTCATCATGGAAACCGAAATCTGGCCGAACCTGTTCATGACCTGCCACGAGCGCGGCATACCGATCGTCGTCGCGAACGCACGCCTGTCCGAGCGCAGCCTGAAGGGTTATGGTCCGGTTCGACCGCTGGCGCGACGAGCGATCCGTCGCGCCAGCTTTGTCGCAGCGCAATCGGCACCCGACTATGAGCGGCTGGCAGCGTTGGGCGCGGTGCCGGCGAAGATGGCGATCGTGGGCAATCTGAAGTTCGACCTGCGGGTGCCCCCGAGCGTCATCGAACATGCTGCGGACTTCAAGCAGCATTGGGGTGCCGACCGTCCCGTCTGGTTCGCGGCCAGTACCCACGAGGGCGAGGAAATCCAGGTGCTGGAAGCGCACGCGGCGGTACTGCGGCGTTTCCCCGACACCTTGCTGTTGATCGCGCCGCGACATCCGGAACGCTTCAAGCCCGTCGCGGCGGCCTGTCGCTCGTTTGGTTTTGCTACGGCGACGCGCACGGAAAGCGTATTTGCCGACCGCAACGCGCAGTGCTTCGTGATCGACACGATGGGCGAGATGCTGTGGTTCTACGCGGCCTGTGACGTCGCTTTCGTCGGCGGCAGCCTGGTGCCGATAGGTGGCCATAACCTGCTGGAGCCGGCAGCGCTGGCGCGGCCCATTCTGGTCGGTCCCCACACCTTCAACGCTACCGAAATGACCGATGAGTTGATCGCATCAGGTGGCGCGCTGCGCGTGCTCGACAGTGAACAGATTGGCGTGGAGCTGACGCGCCTGTTGGGCCACGAAGATGAACGCGACAGCATCGGCGCCGCCGCCATGCACGGCATGAAGCGCCAGCGCGGCGCGGTCGAAAGGACGCTGACCATCATCGACGACGTGCTGGAAGGCCAGCGTCCGTGCCTTGAGTCAGTCGCCGCCTGAGTTACACCGAACGCCTGAACTGCCGACTCAGTTGAGCAGCGCGTTGACCGCCTCGATGTCGCTGAACTCGATGATCCCTGCCGACTGCTTCAGCAGCAAGCCATTGATAACAAAGTTGTGGCGCGCCTGCGAATAGCTGCTTTGCGCCTGCAGCAACTGCTGCTGGCTGATCAGCACGTCGACGATGGTGCGCGTGCCCACTTCGTAACCGGCCTGGGTCGCATCGACCGAACTCTGTGTGGAAACCACGGCCTGCCGCGTCGCTTCGACCTGGCTGGCACCGGCGATCACCGCGCGGTAATTGTTGCGCGTGGTGCGGACCACGTCGCGCTTGTTCTGTTCCAGTTGCTGCTCGGTGAAGTCGCGGTTGTAGATGGCTTGCCGAACGCGTGACTGGGTCGCGCCGCCGGAGAAGATCGGCACGCTCAGGTTGACCCCGACCGTTGTACTCCACTGGTTGGAGTTGCTCGGGACACTGCCACCGAACGACGATGAGGAACGATCACCCCAACTGTCCGTCCTGGAATAAATCATTTGTCCGTTGAGCGTCGGCAGGTGACCGGCGCGTTGCGTCTTGATGGATTGGTTGGCAGCATCAAGGTTGAAGGTTGCTGATCGCAGCAAGGGGTTTTCCTTGACCGCCACATCGACCCACGCCTCGGGATCTTCCGGGTTGGGCGTATTCAGTGGCAGGTCGTCGCGCAGTTTCTTGAGGTCGCCTGGCTCGTTGCCGGTGAGCTGGCGCAGCGCTTCGCGATTGTCGTCCAGCGTATTCTGGGCGGTAATCACGTTAGCGACGGCCGTATCGTGCTGCGCCTTGGCGTCATTGACGTCGGTGATGGCGGACAAGCCGACTTCGAAACGCTGCTGGGCCTGCTCGAGCTGGCGATTCAAGGCGCGCTCGTTGCCTTGCGCAAACAGCAGGCTGTCCTGCGCCGTCAACACATTGAAATACGCAGTCGAAACGCGGATGTACAAGGCTTGCTGCGCGGAATCCAGCGTGGCATCGCCGGCATTGGCACGGTCGCGCGCTTCCTTCAGTGACGACCAACGGCTGAGGTCAAGGATGCTTTGGGTCAAGTTGCCACTCAGCGGACGCGAATTGATGTCGCTGCCAGACACGACGTTGATCAAGGTGGAGTTGCCGTTGGGGTCGTAGACAAACTGGGTACCACCGTTGCTGCCGTGGCTGCGCTGCAGGCCCAGGCTGGCGTCGATCTGCGGCAACAGCAGCGCGCGTGCCTGATCGATGTTTTCGTCAGTCGCCAGCTTGGTGGCCTCGGCACCGGCCAGTTGCGGATCCGATGCGCGTGCCTCCTTGTAGATCTGCACGAGATCGTCGGCGTGCGCGAATGGCGCGGCCACCAGCAGGGCCAGCGTGACAGTCAACGACAGGGAGCGAATGGGGTTCATTGCAACGTCCTCGAACAAAGATGGTGCGGCTTCGTACCCGCTACAACGCAAAGCGTTGCGGCGGCTGCGCGTGATTGAGATAAGGAATATCGGTTTCGAACAGATTGGCGATCGTCCAGATACCGGCGCCATCGTTCTGGTGCAACTGGGCCTGCATTGCGGGCGATTCACCGACGACCGCCAGCAAGCGACCGCCAGGCTTGACCCGTTGCAACAGTGTGGCTGGAATTCGCCAGACCGCGCCCGTCACGACGATGGCATCGAATTGCTGATCAGTCTGCCAGCCGTGGATGGCTTCGGCCGTTTCCACGCGCGCGTTGCCGATGCCGCTGCGTTGCAGTCGTGCGCGCGCCGCATCGGCAAGGTCAGCATGCTGTTCGACGCTGGTGACATCGGCGGCGAGTTGGCCCAGACACGCAGTCAGATAACCGCTGCCGGTGCCGATTTCGAGTACCGACTCATGGTCCTGCACCAGCAAGCCCTGCAACAGACGGCCGACCACAACAGGCTTCAGCATGAATTCGCCATGGCCTAGCGGCAGTGGCGTGTCAGCGAAGGCGACCTTGCGGTACTGATCGGCGACGAACTGGTCGCGATGGATCGCGTCCAGCGCGGCGAGGACACGCAAGTCGAGCACGTCCCAGGTGCGAATCTGGTTGTCGACCATGTTGGTGCGGGCCAGCTCGACATTGAATGACATCACGAAACTCCAGGCTCGGGTGAAAGTCGCCGCAGCATAGTAAGCGCCTGCTCGTTCTTCAAACACAAACCGAGCTGCGCCGCGCGTAAATGACACGGTGGCGCTGCCGGAGATGTCATCGTAGTGCCGGAAGTCATCGCGTCCCAGTGAGGCCTGTCATGCCGCGACGGCGATGTCGCCGCCAGACAGCAATTCCGCAACAACGCGCGGCAACTGGCGACGTGCACCGGCGGCGAGCAGGGCGTCAACCTTGCGAACGGCACGAAGGCTGCGCGCGATCGCCAGTTCATCGCGATTGAACAACTGTAGTGCCAGCCAACGTTCGAACGGCGGACGTTCGTCCGCGGACAGTGCGGACAGTGATCGGCTGGCGGCAGCGATCAGCATCGACGCATCGCGCACGTCGCGCACCAGCAATGGCGCGAAAGCCTGCTGGGCAAGCCGCCAGTTCCACTGAAACGCGAGGAGATTGGATTCATTCGTGCTTTCCGTCAGTACCGTTGACATGAAGGGAGGACTCCACCGAATCCCCGTGAGCCGTTTTGATGCGGCTACGGGCAAAGCGGTTGCAAGGTTTTCGACGCAGGGTGTTGCAAGCCTTGGGCCAGCGCTTGCGATTCGGTTCTCCGTGCGAAAAACTGCAACGGTCGAACGTTGGAAGCTGCCAACGTCGGCAAACCGGCGGCCGGTGCATCGATTGCCCGGCCCCGCGATCATGTCCGTTTAACGGGACAGACTACGGCTGATGCTATACTCGTCAGTATAGTAATGAAAAATAACCATTCGGTCCAGTATGGAAAAGGTAAGGATTTGAACAAGCTGTCTTGTGAATCGTCTCGACTGCGAAGCGCCAGCCCTGGTCGTCCCAAGGATCTGGAAAAGCGCGCGGCCATCCTTGATGCTGCCAAGCAGTTGTTTCCCGAGCAGGGTTTCGACGGCACCAGCATGGACGCCATCGCCACGGCGGCCGGCGTTTCCAAGCTCACTGTGTACAGTCATTTCAATGACAAGGAGAGCCTGTTCGTTGAGGCCATCCGTGACCGTTGCGACGAGCAGGTGCCGATCAGCATGTTCGATGCGGGGGTTAGTGACGACATCGTTGGCCAGCTGATGCCGATGGCACGCGCCTTCTTTGGCCTGGTCGCCAGCCCTCCGTCGATCGCGATGCATCGTTTGTTGACATCGGGAACAAAAAGTTCCGTCAAACTCTCCCAGTTGTTCTGGAAAGTCGGACCGGTGCGCGCACACGAAGGCTTCGCCTGCTTCCTGCGTCGGGCTGATGAAGCCGGCAAGCTCGACGTGGCCGACCCGATGCGCGCGGCATCGCAGTTTTTCAGCCTGCTCAAAGGCGAACTGCATTTGCAGATGACGATGGGCTGCTGCGAGAAATTGAGCGACGCGATGATCGAGGAACACCTCGTCGCCACCGTGGACACGTTCTTCCGCGCTTACCAGCCACGGTAGAAGTGACGTTGGAAAATCCGCGACCGCCGAAGCGATCGCGGATTGCGAATGGCTACTGCCCTGGCTGCCAGACCATCTCGACAAAGCCGGATCGGCCCGGCGTGTTGTAGCCGCGGACCAGTTCGTAGTTGCGATCAGTCAGGTTTTCGATGCGTGCGGTCATGCGCCAATCACTCGCAAAGCGCCAGCTGGCTCTCAGGTTCAGCAGGTTGTACGACGGTAACTGGATACCACCAAAATCATCGCGCTTGCCGGCATGGACCAACTCGCCGCCAACGTAGAAGGCGCTGCCAAGATTTCGCTCCAGCACCACATTCGCCTTGAACTTCGCGCGCCGCAGCAATTGCGAATCGGTATCTTCGTTTTGCGGGTTCTGCAGGGTTGTGTTGGCTGACCAGACCCAAGCGCCGCCGCTACCCGAGTACGCCAATTCCGTGCCGTCGATGCGCGCATGCTGTACGTTTTCGGCGCGCGACATTGGGCCGGTAAAGCTGACCAGGTTGCGGATGCGGGTGGAATACAGGCTGGCGGTGAAGCGCTGATGGGGCGCTGGCGTGAACTCGAAACCCAACTCGGCGCTACGCGAACGTTCCGGGTCCAGGTCTGGATTCCCGGCGAAGAAACCGCCAAAACCTGGCGAGAATTGTTCGTTCAAGGTCGGGCCGCGAAAGCCTTGGCCGTAGCTGAGATAGGCGCGTGTTGACGGACTGAAGCGCCAGCCCAGTGCAACCGATCCGGTGTTGGCGGTGCCGAAAACGCTGTTGTCGTCGTGGCGCAGCGACAATTCCGTTTCCAGCGTGCCGAAGCTGCCTTGCCAGCCGCCGTAGACGCCGGTATTGCGGCGATCTTCGCGATAGCTCGGCGTGCCGCTGAAGGTGTCGATGGAAACGCCGCGCTCACGATGGTGGTCGATGCCGGCAGTGAGGCTTTGGTCGTTGCCGAGCTGGAACTGGTTTTGCCAGCCCATCGACGTGCGCCGTGACTCGAAGCGTGCGGAATACGCCGACGTTTCGAGATCCTCACGCGACTGAGCGATGTCGAGCCGATGCTGCCAGCCATCGGCCAGCCCACCTTGCAGCGATACGTTGGCGGCTTGCTCGATCACATCGGAACTGCCGCCGGAGAACTCGACTTCGCCCTGACTTCGTGAGAGCACGGCGGACAAGTCCTGTTCGCCCAGCTTCACGCCACCGCGCAGTGCAAGGTTTCGGTTTCGCAAGCCATCGTCGCTCGGGGATGGGTTGAAGCCGTTTTCGTTCTGGCTTTTGAAACCATCGGTGTGACGCGCGCCGACTTGGGCGCTGAAGCCGCCGGCGTCGGTCCAGTGGCCGTAGCCGATCGTGCCATTGGCGTCGCCATAGCTGCCGTAGCCAGCCGAAATGCGCGGGCCTTCCAGCTTGCGGGTGAAAATCTGGATGACGCCGCCAATCGCATCCGATCCCCAGAAGCTGGCACGCGGACCGCGCACGATCTCAATGCGCTCGATCAGGTCCAGCGGCAGTTGTTCAAACGCGTACGCACCGGTGTTGAGCGAGGCAACGCGCACGCCATCGATCAGGACCAAAAGGTGATTGTTGTTCGTGCCGCGCAAGAACACCGTCGTTTGGCTGCCGGGGCCTCCAGTTCTTGCGATATCGACGCCGGCCTGCAAGCGCAGCAGGTCAGCGATATCAAGCGAGGCGCTGGCATCAATCGCATCGCGATCAATCACACTGACATCGGCCAGGGTCGAGCCGATGGTTTGCTCGATGCGTGTGGCGGTCACCACGACGTCGGGCTGACGTGGAAGGTCGCTCGCCAAAGCAGGCAAGGCAACGCTGGCCACGATGGCCAGAAACAAATGGGCCAGAAAAAAACGGAATTGAGAAAAACGGTTCATCGGTAAAGTCCTGTTGGGACGCTCTGGAAAAGTGCCATGTGGACTCGTCCCAGAGCATCCCTTGCGCACACCCGCGAGACCAGACCGGCTGGAAACAAACGCGCACGACGGAACGAACCGGCAATGCCCGTCCGTTGCCCGCCGCAACGCCTGGAGCCATGAACGACACGCTCGAAATGGGCGCGTCGACGATCCCCAGGCCGGTCTCCGGACTTGCCAGCGACGCCATGTGGCGTCGGGACGGTCGCCTTCCCGCGCAAAACGCAGTGGCAGTGACCGTACCGTCGGCGAAGGTTATTCAGAGCATTCCTGAAAGACTTCGCCGCGCTTGCTTACCGTTGCGGGGGCAGTGCCGGAATCGCGATTGCTCGCTCACCGGCTTCCCGTTTCACCCGTGCCGATTCTGGATCGGTTTGGACACCTGAGGCGGCTTGAGTTTACGGGCCGCGTGCAGGTGACGGCAAGGATTGCGGTGACGCTTCCGTCACCTCCTAACGCGATGGCGGTTATCGTAGCCATCGCGACACGTCGCATCTCACATGTTGATTTCCTTTCGCAGACCTGGAACCACATGCCGCACAGCACACCGTTGATCACCATTCTCGTCTACGGTTTCGTGCTCGCACTGATCGCCGGAGTGACTGCGCAGAAACTGAAACTGTCGCCACTGGTGGGCTATCTGCTGGCCGGCGTGTTGCTGGGTTCGTCGACGCCGGGTGTGGTTGCCGATGCGGAATTGGCCAGCGAGTTGCTTGAGATCGGCGTCATCCTGCTGATGTTCGGCGTCGGCCTGCATTTCTCGATGGCAGACCTGCTCGAAGTGAAATGGATCGCGATACCCGGCGCCGTTTCGCAGATCGCCTTGACCACGCTGGTCGGCATGGGCTTCGCCTGGTATCTCGGCTGGCCGATTGGCACGGGGCTGGTGTTTGGGCTGGCGTTGTCGGTCGCGAGTACCGTCGTCTTGCTGCGCTCGCTGGAAGAGCGCCGACTGCTGGAATCCACGCGTGGTCGCATCGCCATCGGCTGGCTGGTGGTGCAGGATCTGGCGATGGTGTTGGTACTGGTCTTGCTGCCAGCGATTGCACCTTTGCTTGGCGGCGACGCCGGTGCTGACGCGCCAACCGGCTCGATCTGGGTCGCGCTGGGAATCACTCTGGGCAAGGTTGCCGCGTTTATCGCGGTGATGCTGATCGTCGGTCGCCGGGTGATCCCATGGCTGCTCGAACGCGTTGCCGGCCTCGGATCACGCGAGCTGTTCACGCTCTGCGTGCTCGCGATCTCGCTGGGCGTTGCCTACGCGTCAGCGATGCTGTTCGACGTGTCATTCGCGCTGGGTGCGTTCTTCGCCGGCATGATGCTGAAGGAGTCCAAGCTCAGCCAGGAAGCCGCCGAGGATTCACTGCCGCTGCGCGATGCGTTCGCGGTGTTGTTCTTTGTTTCGGTCGGCATGCTGTTCGATCCCAGCATCATCATTCGCGAACCCCTCAAGGTATTCGCCACCTTCCTGATCATCGTCATCGGCAATCCGCTGGTCGCGATGCTGATCGTGCGTGCGTTCCGCTATCCAAAACAAACCGCGTTCACGATTGCCGCCAGCCTTGGCCAGATCGGCGAGTTTTCCTTCATTCTCGCTGCGCTCGGAATAAGCTTGAAATTGCTGCCGGTCGAAGCGCGCGACTTGATCCTGGCCGGCTCGATTCTCTCGATCCTCGCCAACCCCTTGTTGTTCGTTGCGCTGGATCACTGGAACGCGCGTCGCGATGCCGCCGAGCACGAGCGCAAGGCGACCGAAGCACAGGATGTTTTCGACGCGGAAGATGCCGAGGACGCCGACAACGACATCCTGCCCGATCGCGATTCGATTCCCGACGCCAACCACATCATTCTGGTTGGCTACGGACGAGTCGGTTCGCGCATTGCGCGGCGTCTGATCGAACTGGAAATTCCCTTTGTTCTGATCGACGACATCAAGCCGATCTGCCGCGAGGCACGCAAGCTGGGCATTCGGTGTGTTCTCGGCAACGCCGTGAACCCCGAGGTGATCGCTGATGCCAACATCGCCACCGCGCGCGGTCTGGTCGTCGCAGTATCGCAAACGATGGAAGCAGGCAACATCATTCGTGCAGCGCGCGAAACCAATCCGGGCCTGGCGATCCTTGCGCGCGGCCATTCCGACGCCGACATCGCCTACCTGCTGAAGTCTGGAGCTGACGCGACAGTGATGGGCGAAAGCGAAATCGCGCGCAGCATCAGCGATTCGGTCGAGTCACTGATGAAGCTGGCACCGCGACTGGAGTTGAATACGATCAATCCTTGACGTGGTCTGGCGCGGGCTGCGCGTCATCTGGAACCGGAGCGGGAGCTTGCACAATCGCATCGTGCGGTAGCGTCGGCAACTGATCGACGGCGACGCGGTTACGCGCACCGGCGCGCGACCGGTCTCGACCGGCAATCGCTGCACTGTTGATGGCTTCGAGCGTGGCCACCCACTGCTGCGCGGGATCGTATTCCAGACGCGCGCCGGTCCACTTCTCGTGACCGGTCCGGCCCCAACGCGACAGTTCGATTCGCGTCGCCGATCGCTTGGTGTAGAGCGGCGTCCACCACGAGCGTTCCGTATCGGCGGCATAGCAAAGAAAAAAATGCGCACCAAGCGCAACCTTGGCAGCGGCAGACGAGGGCGTGGCGCCGTGCTGGGCGAGCACGGCAGGGTCCAGGTGCAGGACCAGGCCTGGCGAGATGTCGTCGTCGACCGTTGAATCGTGTTCCATGATCGTTCTCGGTTTTTGCAGCCAAAGGGATGCTCTGATCAACTCCGCACAGACGTCACCGATCTGTCTGCTCGCAGATCAAGGCGCGGTCCCCGGATCGACGCGCGCGGCTTGTCCAGGCGGCCAGCCTGCCCTGCGCCACGCACCCCAATCCGTGAACCTCTCGGACATCATGCCGCCTGCGTGGGGTTGATCAGAGCATCCCTAGTGTAGCGACCAGAACCCGGTCGGCGGCGAAGTTGCCACAGAGCGCCGTCAGCGCGTCACGCGCTTGCTGCTCCACCAGATCAGTTCAAGCAGGAACGCCTGGATGGGCAGGCGCAACACCAGCAGCCAATACGGCACATCGAAAAGGTCGGGTCGTTGCAGCATGTAGAAATGGCAAGGCGTCACTGCCAGCGTGAGCACAAACAAGCCGATTCCGGCAAAGCGGCGCGTGCGCCACCAAACCAGACCCGCCGCGCCGAACAGCTCGAACACGCCACTCACCAGCACCGCTTCCCGCGGCCACGGCACGTATGGCGGCACGATCCGCATTTCGAGTTCGGTGAACATGAAATGCGCGACGCCGCCAATCAGGAACCAGCCGAACACGAAGCAAAGACCGGCGATGCGCGTGCGGCTCATGCCATCGAGACGGAGAATTCGAAACAGGGCAGGGCGTTCGACCATTGCCGGATTACTTGTCATTGAAGGCGATGCCACGGCGACGACGGCGATCCACCTGAAGCTCCAGCACGTCGGGTCTCGAGTAGTGACCGAACGGATCGAAGTTGTGGCGTTCCTCGCGCACACGAGCGTGGTCGAGTTCGGCGATCAACATGGCTTCTTCGCCGATGCTTGGTTCGACGATCCACTGGCCATCCGGGCCGGCAATGCACGATCCACCGTTCGCACAACTCTCTGGCAGGCATTCGCGCAACACGTCGACGTTCGGCGCGTTGTCGGGGATATCCGACTTGCGCAACAAGCCGCTGACCGACAACGCAAAGCTTCGGCCCTCGCGCGCAATGAACGGCGTAATCGTCGCCGAGTTGTGTGCGTTGCCGGGCCAGGTGGCGACGTGCAGGTCTTCGCCTTGCGCGTACAGCGCGGCGCGGGCGAGCGGCATCCAGTTTTCCCAACAGTTGAGTCCGCCGACGGTGAATGCGTCGACGGGGAAAGTGCGCAGTCCCGCACCGTCACCAGGTGACCAGCTCAGACGCTCCTCGAATGTCGGCATCAGTTTGCGGTGCACGTTGATGATCTCGCCCTTGTCGTTGATCGACACCAGCGAGCAAAACACGCTCTGCCCGCGCTGGCGGTCGCGCTCGATGCAGCCGAGCATCACGAACACACGCCCCTCGCGTGCACGCGCACAAACCGGCGCGAGATCACCGGCGGCGATGTCGACCGCTTGCGAAATGTAGTGCGAGTGAAACGATTTTTGCAGCGGCGACTCGAACGTCGCGCCGTTGCTGTGTTCGATCCAGAACGGATAGCCCGGCAGCAAGGCTTCGCCAAACACCACCAGCCGCGCGCCGCTGCTTGCGGCCTCGTCGATGCGTTTGATGACTTTTGCGATTGTCGCCTCACGATCCAGCCAGACTGGTGCGATCTGGGCGAGGGCGACGACGCAGCGGTCGGCTTGGCCTGGTTTCATTGGACATTCCAGCAACGGAAGGCGATGTCCGCTAGCTTCGCAGATTGCGTTCCTGCCTGCTTCCCGCCTGTGACGCCTTGCACTGGTTGCCGAACATCAATCCCGTAAACTCGTCCAAAGCGCAGGCGTCGTCGCCTGCAGCCGTCCACACCAGGGAGCTTGCAATGAAAATCATCGTGCCGTTGCGACTGTTCGTCCTGCCCGCGCTCGCGCTGGCCATGGTCAGTTGCGGCAAGAAAGACGAATCCACCCTGCTGACCTACATTCCCGCAGACAGTCCGTACGTGTTCGCGGTGGCCGAAGCGCCATCCAAGGACATGACCGATATCTGGCTGAAGCGCATCCAGCCGCTGTGGCCGATCTACGACACCATGCTGGCGCGGCTGGGCACGCTGGCCGAGATCGACAAGCAGCCGGTAACCGCGACCACTACACGCGACGAAAACAGCGTTGACGCCGAAGACGCGATGCCGAGTGACGATGAAAGCGGCGACAGCACTGCTGCCAATTCCATCGACAACCCGCTTGCCGCCGTCGCGCTCAGTGCCAAGACCAACGCCGCGATGAAGGACACGCTGGCAACCAGTTCGCGCATCGCACGCGAGCTGGTCAAGGACCTGCGCGGCCGCGATACCTCCGCGAAGATGAGCGAGACCGGTCTCGCCGTTCCCGGACGTGCGGCCTTCTACGGCGTAGGCGTCATGCCGGTAGCGCGCTTCGAACTGGCGTCGGCGGATGCGTTCCGTGCGTGGATAGGCAAGATCGAAACGACGAGTGCGAGCAAATTCTCGACCGCTAAACTGGGTGATCAGGATTACTGGTTCGTCGGCAATGACAAGGTCCAATTGGTGCTCGCGATCCAGGATCAGCAACTGGTCGTAACGCTGTTTCCTGGCAAGGCCAACGACGCATTGCGGCAAAGTCTGCTTGGCATCGTCAAGCCGCAGCAAAGCCTGGCCGACAGCGGCGAACTGGGTCGCTTGATCGACACGGAAAAGTGGTTGCCGGTCGCGGCTGGCTGGGTCGATTTCAAGCGGATGGTTGCGCTGTACCCAGCCGATCCAGCGCTCGTTGCCATCGCCGCCACCTTCGACGACAAGCCGTTGCCAGCACTCTCCGACGAATGCCGCGCCGACTTCGATGCGATGGTCGACAAGGCGCCACGGATGATATTCGGCTACCGCGAACTCAGCGCCGACCGCATCAACACGCACGGTCGCTGGCAGCTTGCGCCGGACGTCGCCACCGACCTGATGGCGCTGGCCGTAGCGCCGACGGCGACCGGGGGCGATTATCCCGATGCGTTGTTCGACATGGCCTTCAACGTGCCGGTGCTCAAGCTCAAGGATTTCGCCTTGAAACAAGCCAAGGCCATCGTTGCGCAACCCTATCGTTGCGACAGCTTGCAACCGCTAAACAAGGCGGCGGCCGAGTCGGTCGAGAAGCTCAGCGCAATGCTGCCGCCGCCGTTCAGCGATATCACCGGCGTTCGCGTAACGGTGGACAGCGTAACGATGCCGCCGGCAGGCATGTCCATACCCGATATTCGCGGCAAGCTGATGGTGGCGACCAACAACCCCTCGTTTCTGGTCGGTCTTGCGCAAATGGCGATGCCTGCCTTGGCCAACATCGCGGTGACGGCTGATGGCAAACCGGTCGAGATTCCCACCAAGGATATTCCCGCTCCTGCCGGCACGACGATCCCTCCGGTGCATGTCGCGATGGCCGAAAAGGCGCTCGCTTTCGCGTTCGGCGCAGGCGAAGCGGCCACGCTTGCCAGCTACGTGAACGCGCCGATGGGTACTCCGGGTGAGTGGGTGAAAACCAACTTCAGTGGTGAAATCTACACGGTGCAAGGCGAGTTCATGCAGCGCATGCAGGCGCTGATGCCCGACGACGGCAAGACCAACATGGATCCGGCCAACATGGCCGAGCTATACAAATTCTATTCCAGCATTTTTAAACGCCTTGAAGGCAACATGAGCGTCAGTGCCAAGGGCATCGAGTTCGAACAAAACGTGGAGATGAAACCATGACCAGCATCCTGCAAATGAACCGCATCGCCGCCGCGTGCGTTTTCGCCATCGCAGCATCGACGGTGTCTGCACAATCGACGAGCGAGCAAGCGACCAGTGCTCAAAGCAACGCGATCCCCGACGCAGCCGCCTTGCAGCACATCGTCGAGTGGCGTCGTGATTTCCACGAGCATCCCGAGCTCAGCAATCGCGAAGTGCAGACCTCGAAAAAAGTGGCCGACGCCTTGCGCAAGATGGGCTATCAGGTGCGTACCGGCATCGCCCTCACCGGCGTGGTCGCAACGATGAAAGGCGGCAAGCCCGGACCGAAATTGGCGATCCGTGCCGACATGGACGCGCTGCCAGTGACCGAGCAGGTTGACCTGCCGTTTGCGTCGAAAGTGAAGGGCGAATATCAGGGCAAGACGGTGGGCGTGATGCATGCCTGTGGCCACGACGCGCACATGGCGATGACGCTCGGCGTCGCCGCTGCGCTCGCAAAACGCGGCAAGGATTTGCCGGGCGAAGTCATGTTTATTTTTCAGCCAGCCGAGGAAGGCGCACCTCCCGGAGAAGACGGAGGCGCACCTTTGATGGTGAAGGAAGGCGTTTTCAAGGATTTCAAGCCAGACGCGATCTTTGGCATGCACGTCGCCAGTACCTACAACGCCGGCATCGTCGGATTTCGCGCCGGCGGCATGATGGCGAGTTCGGACACATTCCGGATCACCGTGCATGGTCGCCAAGCGCATGGCGCGACGCCATGGATGGGCATCGACCCGATCGTCACCGCCGCCCAGATCGTGATGTCGGCACAAACCATCGTCAGCCGTCAACTCAATCTCAACAAGGAACCCGCCGTGCTCACGTTCGGCGTGTTCGACGGCGGCCAGCGCTTCAACATCATCCCCGACAGCGCCAGCCTGCAAGGCACGTTCCGCACCTTCGATACCGGCATGCGCGACCAGGCCATGGCCGCGCTCAACGCCATGGTCAAGAACATCGCCGCCGCGAATGGCGCGACGGTGGATACTGAAATCCCGGTCGAAGGTGCGAGCAATCCGGTCACCTACAATGATCCACCACTGACCTCCCGCGTTCGCGCCAGTGCCGAGTCGGCCATCGGCAAGGATCATGTCATTGACGCCACGCGCTGGACCGCGTCGGAAGACTTCCCGCACTACGGCGCAGCCCTCGACGTGCCGAGCGTCTACTTCTTCGTGGGCGCCACCAGCGCCGGCGAAGATGCATCGACGGCGCCGGTGAATCACTCGCCACGCTTCAAGCTCGACGAAGCCGCGTTGCCGGCAGGCACGGCAGTGATGACCCAGGCCGCGCTGGATTTCCTCAACGCCAAGGGCTGAGTGACGTGGTCGAGGTGCCGCCTGCCAGCTCGCATCTCGCCCGCGACATCACGCTGGTCGTCCTCGGATTTTGCGTTGCGCTTATGCTGGTCGGTTCGTCCGGCGATTTTCCCTTGAACGACGATTGGGCGTTCGCGGCATCTGTTCGCGAGATGCTCGACCACGGCACATTTCGACCGAGCCAGTGGGCGGCAATGACCCTGCTGACCCAGGTGCTTTGGGGCAGCGCATTCACGGCGGTCGCGGGCTACTCGTTCGATGTGTTGCGTTTCTCGACCGCGGTGATGGCGCTGATCGGCGCGATCGCCACCTATTTGTTGCTGCGGGCCAGCGACCAGCCGCGCTGGTTGTGCCAGTTGACGACCTGGACGGTCGCGTTCACCCCGTTGTATTTCGTCCTGTCGGTGACCTTCATGACCGACGTGCCGTTCACGGCACTGCTGCTGTTGTCGGCACTGTTCTTTGTGCGTCACCTGCATACGGATGCAAGGACGACACTGCTGCTGGCGATCATGTTTTCGCTCGCTGCGGTAATGACACGCCAGCTTGCCGTGGCGTTGCCGATTGCCTACGCGATCACCTACGTGCTGCGGCATGGCCTTGGCTGGCGCAGGATCGGCGTCGCCCTTGTGCCGGTCGCGCTCGCTGTTGTGGGTTTTCTTGTCTACCGCTGGTGGCTGGCCGGCAGCGGACGCTTGCCAGCCGTCAGCGACGGCCAGGCGATGTGGTTCCTGCGTTCACTGATGATGCCGGCGACCCTCACGATTTTCGCGCGCAACTTTTACGTCGCTTTCGTCTACCTCGGCCTGTTCCTGCTGCCGGTCACGCTTGCCATCGCCGCGATTCGGAGTCGCCTTGAACGGGCCAGACTGGTACGGGTGATGTTCGGTGCCAGCGCACTGGTCGTCTTGCTCGCAGTGATCACCCGAACCCGCGATGGCGCGCAGCTGATGCTGATGCCGCTGGCCGACAACCTGCTGGTGCCATCCGGCTTGGGGCCGGTCGTGCTGCGCGATCAATATCTGCTGCGCCTGGACAATATCGCGCCCTTGCCGCAGGCGTTCTGGATCGTGGTGACCGTAGTCGCGATGTTCGGCGCCGCCCTGCTGCTGGCCTTGATCGTGATCAGTGTGATCGACCTGATCAAATGCCTGCGTCACAAACGCCTCGATGCACGTTCGGCGACTTCGCTGCTGTTGTTGCTGACGGTTGCCGCCTACCTTTTTCCATTGCTGGTGACGGCGTTCTTTGATCGATACCTGGTTCCTGCGGTGCCCTTGCTCGCAGCGGGACTCGCTGCAGCGCTTGTACCCTCGCAAGCAGTTGAGCCCGGTCGCGCGACAAAGGCTGTTTCAGTCGTCCTGATCGCCGCGATGGCTGCATTTTCGATTGCCGGGACGCACGATTACCTGGCATGGAACCGGCTGCGTTGGCAGATGCTGGATGACTTGATGCAAAGCCATCACCTGACCGCCGCCGACATCGACGGTGGCTTTGAATTCAACGGCATGCTCGGCTATGACCCTAATTACGTCGCCAGCGAGGGCAAAAGCTCATGGTGGATCCAGCGCGATACCTGGCAGATCGGTTTCGGCGGCGTCCCCGGTTATTCGATCGTTGAGCAACGCAGCTATCCGACCTGGCTGCCGAACGGTCCTGGCCACTTGGTCGTGTTGAAGAAAAACGACGTGGCGACATCGCCGTAGCAGGGCGTTGAAGGTCACTGCCTTGCGGCACGTGAACGACACGCGATGGGCCATCAACCAGCATCAGTTTTGCGCCCGCTTGGAAGGCCTTGTCCAGCGCCTGCGGCGCGGGTATAACGGCGGTTGCGTCCGCAGCTGCGATTGGGCTAACCCAACGCGATGACGCCGAACGGCTTTCCCGCAGTTCAATCCAAAGCACCACGTTCCCGCTGTTTGCTCCATCGCGCCACGTTGCACCGATCCGCCGATCCTGCTTTTCGATTCGGGCTGGCCGTCTCGCGCCGTTCCGGATTCGATAACCACCGGAGTGCTGCCATGTCATCGTCCCACCCGTTACGAATCGCGTTGGCACTCTCTCTGCTGACCGCGCTGGGCGGTTGCTATCTTTTCTTGGTCGCGCTGAATTCCGCGGCGCCGCCGATTGACGGTGTCGGCGGTGCCACCGGCGGAACGACAGCCGACCTCGACGCTGCAACCAGCCCCGATGGCACGACCATCGTTTATCCCGTAGTGCGTCGCGAGCCCGATTGTTCGCTGACCCGGTTGCTGCTGAATGCCAACAACGTCGCCTTCACCCAGGCCCGACCGCATTTCGAACAGACCCTGCACGCCGCCGCTCGGCTGACCACGACCGCAGGCGTCTACCCGAACGGTTGCGCCGATCCAACGATTGGCGTTGGCGGCCGCAACCTGGCCAGCGGCTTGCTGCCGAACGGCAGTCGGTTTGTCGCCTATACCGCCATCAACAGCCCTGTCCAACTGAATCTGTATCTGGAAACGGCAGGGACGCTGAGCACCCGGCCGAATCTGGTCATCACGGGTGACTCTGCCAACTACGTCTCCAAGCTTGCCGTCGCCGATTTCAACGGCGATGGCAAACCCGATCTTGCAGCGTCAATCTCGACCATCGGAACCAGCGACCCGGCGCGCATGGCGATCCTGCTCGGCGACGGTATCGGTGGCTTCGCAGCACCGTCATACACGTCGCTATCGGCGGCCGCATCAACGATCAGCGGCTTCACCGTCGCCGACTTCAACGGCGACGGCAAGCTCGACATCATCGCCACCGCGACGGACGGTATCGTCCGCCTGATCGGCACCGGCGGTGGCAGCTTCTCGACCACCCAGCTCGGCATGGTCACCGGCTACGGCGTGATTGCCGCCGATTTCAACGGTGATGGCAAGCTTGACCTCGCGACCGGCTCGGGAAACATCCTGTTCGGTGACGGTGCAGGTGGATTCACGCTGGCTCCGGGTCTTCGTTTTGGCGGTGGCATCGCGACTGCCGGCGACTTCAACGGCGACGGCAAGAACGATCTGGTCGTCCTGCCGCAGGATGGAAGCTCCATCCTGTACGCATGGATCGGCGATGGCACGGGCAATTTCAGTCAGCTCGGCACGGGTTATCCGACCGTGCAAAAGGCTGGCTCAGCCGATCTCGCCACGACCGACCTGGATGGCGACGGCAATCTCGATGTCGTCATAGGCTCAACCGGTGGCGGCTTGTATGGTCCCGCGATCAATACCAATGGGCAGGCACACTACCTGCTCGGTCGCGGCAATGGGCGCTTCGCTGGCCCACCTGCATTGCTGAATGCCGTTCTCACCAGCGCTGATTTCAATGCCGATGGCAAGCCAGACCTGCTCTCGCTGGAAAGCGTCACTGGCACACCCGGCGTGCGACCCCTGCTAGGCGATGGACTCGGTGGTTTCACGCCCGGTGCGTTTTCGGCTACCGCCATTGGCATCGGCGCGGGCAGCCACCGACCGCTGTACCTTGCCCGCGATTTCAACGGCGACGGCAAGGCCGACCTGGTTGCCATCGAACACATCAGCGGCACCAGTGCAGTGGTGCACACGCGACTGGGGCTGGCCGGCGGGCTATTCGCTGGCAGCGGACCCGATCAAGGCGTCGCCTTCGATCTTGCCGACTACGGCAACAGCAGCAATCGCGGCGCGCCGGCCGTCGCCAACTTCAATGGCGATGGCAAGCTGGACCTGGCCGTGCTCGGCTTTACCGCGACCAACCGCGTGCTGGCGTTGCTGACCGGCAACGGCGACGGCAGTTTCGCAGCGCCACTGACCATCGACGCTGGCTACGCCAATGCAGGCAGTAACATCAGTCGCGTCGCAACCGCCGATCTCGACGGGGATGGCAAGCCGGATATCGTTGTTGCAGATCCCGGCGGAGGTGCAGCCGTGGGCGGCATACATGTCTATCGCAATCTTGGTAGCGGCGTATTTTCCGCCACCGTCCTGAGCGGCGGCACGGGCACCCCCGGTTCACTCGACATCGGCGACGTCAACGGCGACGGCAAGCGCGATCTGGTGACCACATCGAACGGCGGCACGACGCTATCGATCCGGCTCGGCAATGGCAACGCGACATTCCAGGCCCCGCTGGAATCGACCCTGCCCGATGACTCGTTCACTTCCGTCGTGATTGGCGACATCGACGCCGACGGCAAGGCTGACCTGGTGCTCGGAAACTACTCAGGGTTTGCCTGGTTCGCGCGCGGCGATGGTACCGGCCATTTCGACACGGCGCTGGCACTGCCGCTGGTCGGATCTCCGGCCGGGCTGCAACTGGTCGATTTCGACAACAACGGCCACCCGGACCTGATCGCACAGATCGGTGGCTACACGCTGGCGCTGGGCGTTTACATGAATACCTATCGCGACACCCTGTTCGCGAACGGATTCGACACGCCGTAGAAACTGCTCCGCACATTTCCAGCGACTGACTCCGCGAGATTGACTCCCTCTCCCCTCGTGGGAGAGGGCTGGGGAGAGGGGGCGAGGTTCATTTCTGTCGCGCCCCATCCTCACAGCGATCGTCACTTCGCGGTCTTCAAGCGCTTGAGGATTTCGCTGCGCGCTTCGCGCAGGATCGAATCGCGGTCGAGGCTGTCGACGATTTCGCTGACCACGCGCTTGGCGCCCTTGTCGCCCCAACTCTTGCCGGCGACCAGGTAACGATCGGCGCTGCGGCCGACCAGTTCGGTCGCATACCAGGCGAGTGCTCCTTGCGCACCGGCGGTCAGTACGGTCGACAGTCCGGCGCTGATTCCCTTCAATGCCGACGCAACCAGATGCACGCCCCAGATCGCGCCCATCAACGCCATCAGTTGCGCACTGATCGTGACGATCAAGCCACCGGCTTCGCTGCGCGTCAGCGGCAAACCGTAGACGCGGCCAAGATGCATCACCAAAGCCGCGTCGAGCGCACCAGCGGCAAGCAGGTCGGCAACCGGAATCGGATTCAATCCGACCGCCAGCGCCTTGGCAATGCAGTACTGGCGTATGACCTTGTCCGCCAGCTCGCGCCGCGCCTCGGCAATTTTCACCGCCACCGCATCGGACAATCGCCCGGCAAACAGGCTGGCATTCAACGCCGCCAGCGTCTTGCCCTCGCGGCTCAACACGGCGGTCAGGCGTTCGCGCAATGCATCGATATCGACGGCTTGCTCGACGCGTTGCTCGTGTTCGACACCATCGCTATCCACGCGAACAAGCGGCTGTGGCGACGGCCGTGCGCTGACCGCAATCACGTCCTCGGCGCGCACCAGTCCGCTGGCATGAGCGCGCAGGCTGGCAAGCAGGTTGTCGCGATCCTCGTCGCTGTAGCGATCTGACTTGTTGAGCACCAGCAACAGCGGCCGATCCGTCGCAGCGAGCAGGGCCAGCGCGTCGCGCTCGCGCGTGGTCAGGTCGCCATCGACGACGAAGATGACCAGGTCACTGACCGCAGCAACTTCATGCGCAAGTTTTTCGCGCGCCTCGCCATCCAGCTCGTCGATGCCTGGCGTGTCAATCAGGTGGACGCCAGAGCCAGCCACTTCCTGCCACGGTCGCGGTTGCGCATCGCGCGTCGTGCCATGCAGCACGCCGACCTCGAACGCATCTTCGCCCAGCAGCGCATTCGCCAGCGCCGACTTGCCAACACTCACCTTGCCGAACACGGCCAGATGAAGGTCGCCGCGTTCGAGCTTGGCCAACATCGATTCGAGCCGCGTGAAATCAGTCGCCAGCGAAGCGCGTACTGAATCTGGAATGCGCTCGTCATCAAGCAGTGCGCGCAGACTCTCGGTCGCCTGGGCATGATGGCCGTCGCTCACCGATGGCGTCGGCAACGAAGCGTCGTCATCGCCGCCAAACCACCGGCGCACGCGTTGCCAGATTGTAGGAGTCGTATTCATCACCACGATTGTGGGCCATGCGAACGGCTTATGCGAAACGACCGACCGCGCGACGAGCGGTGCCGTGCCGACCGCAAGCTAACGCCACTACAAAATCTCGGTAGGACCCAAGTGCGCCGGCGGGCAGGATCGAACCGCGCGTGGGGAAGTTCCGGTTGTCACGCCGAATCCACTGCTGGATGAAATCACGCAGAATCTGATGTTCAAGACGCTACGTCGATGGTTGCCTGGCGGGAAAGACATGAAAAAAAAGATGAAGCGATACATGACGCACATCTACGTCAGGATCATGGACATCCTGCATTTTCCACTGAGGAAGACGAGCGTTGCAGACCCATACCACGAGGTGTTCGTGGACTTCATGTCGCTGACCCAACAAGCACCTTCTCCGTCAGTCCTGGAAATCGGCTCGCGCAATGTCAGAAATATCACACGCAGAAATCTGTTCCCGAATTGCACGGACTACGTCGGCTTCGACATCCTTGCCGGGGATGGCGTCGATGTTGTGGGAGACGTCCACAAGCTTTCGGAAAGTTTTCCGCCGGAGCGCTTTGATTTCATCTACTCAGTGTCGGTTTTCGAGCACCTGCTGTTTCCCTGGAAGGCGGTCCTGGAAATAAACAAGGTGCTGAAGACGGGTGGCCATGTGTTCCTGTCGACCCATCCGGTCTGGCCAGCGCACGAACTGCCCTGGGATTTCTGGCGCTTTCCAGGCAACGGATTTCATGCTCTATTCAATAAATTCACCGGTTTTGAAATTGTCGCTCTGACCGAAGGCTTGCCCTGCAAAGTCTACTCGCTGGTTGACGATGCCCCGACGCGAGGAAATTGTTTCCAGACAATGAATCAGGGCGTTGCACTGATTGCGCGGAAGACCTGCGACTACCGAAGCGATCTTTTGAAATGGGACATAGATATATCGGATGTTGTCGATACGATGTACCCGAGTAAGCCCTCAACAGTTTCGGGATCCAAATTGCCGAACTCGGGCGTGTAGGCCGAGGGCGGAGTCAGTGCATCCTTACTTCGCGTCGAAGGGCATGTCGGGCGACAAGCTCCAGCAAGTGTTCTCCCATCCATCTGCGCCGTTGATGTCCGCGCGCTTGACGATGGGGCGCGTGATCTCGGACGAGCAGCTCACGTCAAAACGGGCAGTCCGCGCACTCGCGAAAAATCGCGATCATGGGTCACCAGCGCATCGGCATTGATCGCCAGCGCACTCGCCAATTGGATGGCGTCGGGCAGTTTCAATCCGTACATCCCGCGCATGCGTGCCGCGCTTTCGGCAATGTCCGCATCCAGTTCGACGAGCCGCCACGATTCGAGCACCTTGCGAAAACGTCTGGCCAGCGCTTCCTCGCCCGCATTCAATGGGCCGCACAAAACTTCCGCCAGGGTGATCGTTGTTACTGCGAGTTCCAGCTCGCCTTTGGCATGGCGTTCGAACAGGCGCGCGTAACGCTCAGCGAACGGCGAGCGCGCTTCGAGCGTATAGATGATCGGCGCGCTGTCAACCAGAATCAGCGCGCCGACCGGCAGCGAGTCAGCGTCTAGCGGCTCCATTCGTCGCGCAGTGAGGCTATGGCCGCAGCGCTGTTTTCATCCCACATGCCACAACCACTGCCCGCCAGTGCAAGCAGCGATGAAGGCTTGATCGACGTGAGCTTGCTCACCGGCACCACCGCCGCGATGGCGCGACCGTGCCGGGTGATCAAGGTCGTACGGCCCTCGGAAGCGGCGGAAAGTATCGACGGCAGCTGCTGGCGTGCCTCCTCGACACCCTTGGAGACAGGTTTTGCTCTCGTATTCATTCGCCAACTGTACAAACTGTACAGGTTGCCGTCAAGACGGCCGAAGCCGCCGACAGCGTGCTCGCGTCAATACCGGGTGAAGTGGGAAACCTGCGCGATGCGGTATGGCATCGAGCTGGGATTGGTTTTTCACGGCTGTTTGTCCCGGTTGTTACATGAACCCCAATCGCGAGACTGCAAAATGTCCATTTCCCGCCTACTGAGCAGCAGCATCTGCCTCTTTTCATTCTTGGGGACTGCGGCATTTGCCCAATGCCCAAAGATGGGGATGAGCTTTGACAAGGAGCCGCCGGGCAGGCTGCTGCCAGGCAACTATTTCGAGTACAAGGGCCGAGCCTATTTGAAGCGTGACGAGCTGCGGTCCGCGCTTGGCATGTACGAGATCGCCGCGTATTGGGGAGACAAGATCGCGCAATACAATGTCGGCATCCTCTATTTCGTCGTTGAGTGCATCCGAACAGGCACAGGCGGACGCCGTGTGGAAGCAGCTGCAACCCAAGTACGGGGATGCGGTCACGCGACAGCGCATGATCACCCGCTATCAAACCGAACGGCGCAACGTAACCGGCTCGCGCCTGGGCTTTGTCGGCAACATGACGGTGTGCTTGCCCGATGGTAGCCAAGTGAGTGGCTCCACGTATTACGCTCGTATGGACGAGTTGTTCCAGACGTATGTCGACACGATGTTCGGCCATGTGAACGTAGGCCCGTTGATGCCGCTTTCGGAGCCAGTTCCTGAGAAGTGAAGCGCGGAATACACGGGCCGCCTTCCGAATTGCAGGGCGGCTTCTATCAATTGTCTCAAGGCAGAGTTTTCCACAAGAAAGTTGACGAAAATGCGAGCTTTTATGTCCCGATCCAGATGTGGAAATCGCCCCTACACCGTGGCGATTTTTAGCCTCGGCTTTGCAGTTGGCACACCACTCTTCTTTTTGTCTGCGCCGCTGACTGCGCAAGCCGAGTGCACCGAGGTCACGTACGCAAAGGTGACCCCGCCCGCGTATCCGCCTCAATCGGTAGCACGGCGCGAGGATGGAACCACCATGGTCAAAGTTGCCATGGACGACAAAGGCGTCCCGTTGAACGTAATTGTTGAGAAATCGAGCGGAAGCGAGGCATTGGATGAAGCCGCCGTCGCGGCCGTGAAGGAATGGAGGTTCAACCCCTCGTTATGTAACCGCGTCGCTGTCGAAGGCGAGGTGATCGTGCCCGTGGCCTTCGATCTGGGTTCGCTTCCCGTGGAGTCAATCGAGGTTGCACTAGCCGATCCGCCAGACCAGGCAGGGGTACCGGTGCTCTCCGCAATTGGTCGTCAAGTAGCGCCCGACTTGATGCCGGTGGAAGCAGACAACGCGGAAGAATTGCTCCGAATTCTTCGAGGAAGTACCCATGCAACCATGGCTGCGAGGCACGAAATTGACAAGAATTCCTACATTGCCGACTTTCTGGATTCCAACGCTCGAGTAACTTGGGAAGCCTTCGACGCTCGGGGCAATGTGCAAGGATCCGCCGATGCAAATCTGTCTATCGTCCGTACTCGCTTCAAGGTGAAGGGAAATACGCTCTGGGAGCTGTACGCGCAATCCTGTGATGGATCGGCGCCGTGGTGTAGTTGGGCTCTGTCGATGTACCACTTGAGACGAAAGGATGATCTACCGCCGCTGCTGCGACCTGTTGTCGAGTGACGGAGTGGCGGGCGAGCGGTAGGAGCCCGGAAACATCCTTCGTTTATCCTCGCGTTCAGCTGACTCCGATTTTCGCAGTAGAGTCAGCTTGACAGTCGACCCTCGGTGTTATGCCGCGTTCACCGCAGCTTTCTTCGCCGCCTTCTTTGCAGCTGCTTTTTTCGCCGGTGCTTTCTTCTTCGCAGACTTCTTCTTTGCCGCTTTCTTGGCTGGCGCTTTTTTCTTCGGCGCATCTGCTTTGTCAGAAGACGCGGCTTTCTTCGCGGCGGTCTTCTTCTTGCCGAAGCTGCCGCGCTTTGGGCGGTCCGGGGCGGCGGCGATGAGTTCGGCGCATTCCGTTGCAGTCAGCGTTTTCGGATCGCGGTCCTTCGGCATGCGCGCGTTCTTGTTGCCGTCGGTGATGTACGGCCCGTAGCGACCGTTCAGTACCTGTGTGCCGTTGCCAAAGTCGGTGATGATGCGGTTGGCCAGTAGCTCGGCTCGCTCACGGACCAG
>JBATAQ010000122.1:0-4439 GCA_049661925.1 Dokdonella sp. | reverse complement strand
CGCGCAGCGAGCAATCGCGGCATTCCATGACGTCTTCAGGGCGGGGCGCAACTCCCCACCGGCGGTAGGTTCTTCACGAACGAGCCCGCGAGCGCTTGCAGGGTATCGCAAGGTCAGCAGATCCGGTCCAATGCCGGAGCCGACGGTTACAGTCTGGATGAAAGAATACGGCAACGCGGGAGCGATCCCGTGCGGCCTCACGCCTGCGCGCAGCTCCGCGTTGCGACGGCTCACCAGACGGCCAGTCTGGCTTCGCCGCCGCGCCTTGACCCCCGATCAAGTCGAGGGCAGGTTCTGCACGCAGACGGCGCGGTGACATCTGTGTCCATCGGCTCAGAGCATTCCTAGCGAGAAACGTGCATGTTTACCGGCATCATCCAGGCTATTGGCCGCATCGCGGCAATCGAATCCAGCGGCGCCGATCGGCGCTATCGCATCGACGCGCGTGCGCTTGATCTTTCCGATGTAGCGAACGGCGACAGCATCGCCGTCGGCGGTGTCTGCCTGACGGCGCTCGATATCCAGGACGGATGCTTCAGCGCCGATGTGTCGGTCGAAACCTTGAACCTGACGACGCTCGGCAGCGCTGTCGTTGGCGATCAGGTCAATCTCGAAAAAGCCTTGCGATTGGTTGACCGGCTAGGCGGACATTTGGTGTCCGGCCACATCGACGCGACCGGCGAAGTCATCTCGATCAGCAATGACGCGCGTTCGCAACGCTGGACGCTCGAGGTGCCGCAACGCATCGCGAGATACATCGCGCAGAAGGGTTCGGTCTGCATCGACGGCGTCAGCCTGACCGTCAACGAAGTGGACGGCGCGCGTTTTGGCGTCAACCTGATTCCGCATACACAAACCGTCACCACGTTTGGCGAGCGCCGCGTTGGTGATAGCGTGAACATCGAAGTGGATTTGATCGCGCGTTACGCCGAACGATTGGCTACCGCAGGGAGCGACACATGAGTTTCAACAGCATTCCGGAAATCCTTTCCGACATTCGCGCCGGTCGGATGGTGGTGATCCTCGATGACGAGGACCGCGAGAACGAAGGCGATCTGATCATGGCGGCCAGTCTGGTTCGGCCGGAAGACGTCAACTTCATGGTTCGCGAAGCACGTGGCCTGGTCTGCCTTGCGCTGACCCAGCAACGTAGCGACCAGCTGGGTTTGCGACCGATGGTCAGTTCCAACAACTCGGCGTATCACACGAACTTCACGGTTTCTATCGAAGCGGCGCAAGGCGTCACCACCGGTATTTCGGCACAGGATCGCGCGGTGACGATCCAGGCTGCCGTGCAGTCCAGCGCCGGTCCTGAAGACATCGTCCAGCCGGGCCACATCTTCCCGCTGACCGCGCAAGCCGGTGGCGTGCTGACCCGGGCAGGGCATACCGAAGCGGCCTGCGATCTCGCCTCGCTGGCAGGGCTGGAACCGGCTGGCGTGCTCGTCGAAATCCTGAACGACGACGGCAGCATGGCGCGGCGTCCACAACTTGAAGTGTTCGCAACCAAGCACGGCCTCAAGATTGGCTCGATTGCCGAACTGATCCGCCATCGCCTGAGCACGGAAAAAACCATCGAGCGTGTCAATGACGATTCGGTGGAGACCGAATTCGGTCCGTTTCGGCTCGTCGTCTATCGCGACAGTTTGAAAAACGCGCTGCATTACGCCTTGGTTCGCGGCATTGTCGACGACGCCAAGCCCGTGCTCACTCGCGTGCACGTGCGCAACACGCTCAGCGACGTGTTGCATTTGGTCCGCGACGATCTCGGCATCACCGTGACCGCCGCACTGCGTCGCGTTGCCGACGAAGGACGCGGCATTGTCGTTGTGCTTGACGACGCAGGCGAGACTGGTGATGGCCTCGATCGACTGCTACGCCGACCGACGACGGCGACGCCCGATCCCAGCCACGAATGGCGTCGACATGGACTCGGTGCGCAAATCCTCGCCGACCTCGGCGTCCGCGAGCTGCGCGTTCTCGGCACACCACGCAAGCTGGTCGGCTTGGCTGGCTTCGGCCTGCACGTGGTCGCCTACGACTAGAAATCGCGCGCGAGTCCGCGCCCGCCTCCCTCTATCCAGGGAGCTGCGGCGCTGTTCTCTGCTTTCGCTCCGGGAGAGGAGCCGGAGGTGAGAGTCCGGCCGTTGTTCCACGTTTTGTCGTGGCGACATTTTCGCTTTCAACTTGTTCGGCTAACGCCAGACTGGTCAAGCGTTTCTCGCGCCTGCCGGCGCGCGAGTCACCCCCGGATCAAGTCCGAGGGCAGGCTTTTTCTCGCGCAGGGAAAAGTAACCCAAAGATGCGACCCGATGGCCTGTCGGTCGTGCGGTGAAGCCGCACGACGTCGCAAGCACTGGCCGGGTTCGGCTGAAGGCACATCCTGTGCCGCAGCCGAAGACGCGCAATCCATTGCGCGTCCCGCAAGCGGCTTTTCCGTCCAGTACTTGCCGACAGGAACGGGCGGGTGGATCAAAAGAAACAGCATCCGCCGCGAAGCGTCGTACAACGAAGCAAAGCTGCGCGCTCTCGATCTTCATCCCGTTTCGGGGAGGCGAGATGGTGCAGAAAAGGCCCGCAGGGTGGCCCGAACGGATTCGGGCCAGTTCGATGTCAGCATAGGGATGTGCTGTCAGCGAACCCCGGAGCCAACTCGCGTAGTCGTGCGGCTTCACCGCACGACCGACCCGCCACGGGCGCATCCGTTGGGCCATGTTTCTGTGCGAGCAGAAATGTGGGTCGGCGGGCGGCAGCCGGGCGAAACGCTTGTCCAGTCTGGTGTCAGCCATCAAACAATACGAAGGCCGACCGGACCATGCGCTTGACCAGTTTGTCGACAGCCGGACAAAGCGAAAGCGACGACGTCGACACAATGAAAGGCGACTCAATGGACGGACCCTCATCCGGCGCTTTGCGCCACCTTCTCCCGGTGGGGGAAGGGAAAAGCGCATGCTTTCGGTGAGCAGCAAACCAGCGGGTACACTGCGAGACCGAAAGTTTGTCGCACAACAATGTCGAACGACTCCCCCAATCACGAAGACCAACTTCGTGCCATTCCTGGCGCGCGGTATGCCGTGCTTGCGAGTCGCTGGAATGCGCCCATCGTTGATGCGTTGGTCAAATCCGCGACACAGACGCTGCGCGATCACGGCGTTGAAGAAGATTGTCTCGACGTGATTCGTGTGCCGGGCGCCTGGGAGCTGCCGGTTGTCGCGGCGAAGCTGGCGGCGCAAGGCCGGCTTGCGGCCATCATTGCGCTGGGTTGCGTGGTACGCGGCGACACGCGCCACTACGAACACGTTGCCGATGGCTGTGCGCAGGGCTTGATGCGAGTGGCGGTGGAGCATCGCATGCCGGTGCTCAACGGCGTGCTGGCGGTCGAGCGTGAAGCGGATGCGCAGGCGCGCGCCGGTGGCAGCCATGGCAACAAGGGTGAGGAAGCAGCATTGGCTGCACTGGAAATGACGAAATTGTGGAGCGAACTGTGACGATCTCGAAACGTGCCGATGGCATCGACCCCAGCGCTCGCTCGCGGGCACGCCGGCGCGCCTTGCAGGCGCTGTACGCGTGGCAGGTCAGTGGCAATCGCATGGTCAACGTGATCGCGGAATTCAGTCACGAACAGGACATGGAAATCGCCGACATCGACTATTTCGAAGGCCTGTTGCGCGGTGTCGACGAACATCTTGCCGAACTGGATGCCGGTATCAAACCCTACCTTGATCGCGAGGTCGCCGAAGTCGATCCGATCGAACGCGCCGGCTTGCGCCTTGCTGCGTTCGAGCTCAAGTATCGCCCGGACGTTCCGTATCGGGTCGTCCTCAACGAAGCGATCGAAGTCAGCAAACGTTTCGGCGCAGAACATGGCCACAGCTACGTCAATGGCGTGCTCGACAAGCTAGCCGCAAACTGGCGGCCGGCCGAATACCGCAGCAACCGTTCCTGATTCCTCGACACTCGTAGCAACCACCACCGGAAGCGCGCCATGGCCGAGTTCGCGTTGATCGATCGCATCGTCGAACGTGCGCCCAAGTCCCGCAGCGATGTATTGGTCGGCATTGGCGACGATGCCGCCGTGCTGGCTTTGCCGCCGGGCCATCAACTGGTGGTCAGCACCGACACGCTGATCGACGGCGTGCATTTTCCGCGCGGCACGCGGCCGGCCGATATTGGCTGGAAATCGTTGGCGGTCAACCTGTCCGATCTTGCCGCGATGGGTGCTTCTCCGGCCTGGGTGTCGCTGGCGCTGACCTTGCCTGAACCTGACGCGGATTTCGTTGACGACTTCATGGATGGATTCAGCGCGCTCGCCGCGCAGCATCGCGTCGCATTGATTGGCGGCGACACGACGCGTGGAACCCTCAGCATCACGGTGACAGTTCATGGCTTCGTGCCCGACGGCAAGGCGCTTTTGCGCGATGGTGCGCGCGCAGGCGACC
>JBATAQ010000121.1:0-5234 GCA_049661925.1 Dokdonella sp. | reverse complement strand
CGTGCGCGGGCGAGCATCGAATGGAAGTCGGGTCGGAATGATTCGTGGCCGAGGTTCGCGCCTATGTCGATCAATTTCATATCGTCGCGAATGATAGCCGGCGACTTTCAATCGCGCTTACCGGTCAAACTTTCGACTTCTGGCCGTCGCCAGACTGATCGCCCGCCTCTTGCGCCTGCCGGCGCGCGAGCCACCTTTTGTAGGGTGGAACCCGCATAGCGGATTCCACCAATGCGCGAAGTCGCAATCCTGTGGTGGAATCTCCTGCGGAGGTTCCACCCTACGAGGCAACATCTTGATTGTTGGCTGTCGCCAGTATGCTCAAACGTCCCGAACGGGGTCGGTCCTGCGATGAAGCCGCACGACGTCGCGAGCCGACTACGGGGTTCGCGGACAGCACATCCCTGTACTGGCAGCAAACTGGCCCGCATCGTGCGGGCCACCCTTTGGGCTGATCCTTCGCCAGCTCGCCGCCCCCGAACGGGCGGGTGGAGCAAAGGCGACGGCAGAGGCAAAAGCGCCTCACCCTACGTTCACGATGCAGGCTTTTGTAGGGTGGAACCGGCATCGCCGATTCCACCGCCAGATTGAATCAGCGCAACACCAATCCGAACCGTGTCATTGGCGGGCGGTGGAATCTCCTGCGAGGTTGACCAGCTCTGCTGTTGCGAAGCGCCTCACCCTACGACTATCGGCCGCGGTCCAGCTGAGTCAGGCAGCGGCGTTTGACCGCGTCGAGTGTCGGATCGGTGACAGACTCGAGTACCAAGCGCCGACTCGTCAGCTCGCGTACCACGGCATCAGCGTCATCAACATAGGCCACGCCCATGAATCCGACTCCGAAACATGACGATGAATCCCGCTGACCTTCCAAAAATGCTTTCGGTGCCAGCCGCAAGTAGCGTGAGGAGAGTTCAGCCAATTCTTCCAGTTGTTCGCCCGGAGACGTGACGGCTACCGTAGCCAGCACCTCGCGAAAAGCCTGCGCATCGCCTGCCAACACTCGCTGCGCCAATTGCGGGAAGTACGGATAGCTCTGCGAATCGGCGACGGATTGACCACCCAGGCAAACGACGATTAGCGCGAACACGTGCTTGTGTATTTTCATGGCTGCTGTCCGTTCCCAAATGCACCGCCACGGATATTGCGTGGCGCATCTGAGTGAGTCAAATTCCCGCGCTGTTGCTGCGTGGTTCATCGCGTTGACGCAACACCCTCACCTTGGCGGATCAGCCACAAAGCTGTTTGGAAACGGATTCGGAGTGTTCGACGCGATGGGCCTGGTGACGATGACGCCCTGGGCGACGAGGTTGCGGTAGCTGTCGTACCAAATGCCGAGTTGTTCGGCGGGGCGGGAACTGCTGCGGGTGAAGTTGGTGTAGACGACGCGGGAGTCTTCGCGGCTGCCGTGGCCGGTGCCGAGGCGCTCGTCGCGCTTGCTCTTTTCCTGCATCGGCGATGGCTGGCGGCTTTCGCTGCGGCCTGCGTAGGCTTCGCCGGCTGCGCTCTTGCTCACGGGTGCGGCGGCATCCGCGGCGGACGCCATTGAATCGGCTTCCTGCTTGGCTTCATTCGCGGACGATTCCGAATCGTACGGCGCAGACGCCGGTGGCTGTGCGCCGTAGCGGCGGCGCTGTTCGCGGTAGGTGATGACCGGCTCGCGTTCGGTGAACACGGCGACGCCGATGACGCCGACATTGGTTGGGCGGTCGGTGCGGGCGGCGTAGCTGTTCGGCAGGCTGGTGAAGTTGAACTGGGCGACGTCGTCCATGCTCTTGCGCCAGCCGACGATTTCGGTGGTCTGCCAAGCGTCAAGCACGTAGCCGGTCTGACCGGTGCCGGCGGTTTCGCCGCTGACGGCGTTGACGCCATCGACCGACACCACCGCCATCACGCGAGCGCCGCTGCGGTTGGTCAGGCGAACGGCATAGCGATGGCCGGGGGTGCCGGCGATCCAGCTTTTTCCGAAACGGTTGTAGGTGGTCAGGGTTTCGCCGGTGTCACGATCGATGACAGCGAGGTCGAGCAAACTGCCGGCATAGGCCGGTGCGGTGGCGAACAACGAAACAGCGATGGCGGCAATCAGGGTACGCATGGCGATTCTCCGGTTGGGGAACTGATTCAACGCGGCAGGGGGCGGAGCGGGGTTAGGGGATGTGTGCTGACCCCAACCTCGTCATTGACCAGCTCCGCTTGTGTAAAGCGCTCCCGCGGAGGCGGAGGCGCTTTTAGGGAACGGGCGACTCAAACTCTTGAGGGCGGCATCTTCCTGCTTTTCGTTTCCCCGGCGCAGGCCGGGGTCCAGTGGGTAGATGCTGTTGGCAATCGTCGTCTCGTCCGATGCGGTGCTGTCTCGACAGCCCCACAAGGGTGCCAGAAGCCGTTGCTCACTGGACCCCGGCCTACGCCGGGGAAACGAATAGTTTTGGGAGCGCTTGCCTCAGCGGAGGTGCCGACGACGTGTTGCGCGGGCAAGGGAAATTATTCCGGACAGCAGTGCGCCTGCGCGGAAGCGCTTTACAACAGCGGAGCTGGTCAATGACGAAGTTAGGGGCGGTTGCAGGAACGACGAGCTGAGGCGTAGGCGCAGGTTTGGCGTGGTGAGCTTGGCCGCAGGCGAGACGAGCACGAGGACGAGCACCGCTTCCAGAGTCGTCCAAGCGCTTTCCCCTAAACTGCACGCCTGCTTCCGTAACCGTTGCGATCGATGAGTCAGAAACTGCGCGTCCTTACCGGCATCACCACCTCCGGCACGCCACACCTTGGCAATTACGTGGGCGCGATCCGGCCGGCGATTGCGGCGAGTCGGCGTGACGATGTCGAGTCGTTCTATTTCCTCGCGGACCTGCACGCGCTGATCAAGTGCGAAGACCCGCAACGGATCGCGCGTTCCCGGCTGGAAATCGCGGCGACCTGGTTGGCGCTGGGCCTGGATACCGACCGCGCGTTTTTCTATGCGCAGTCCGATATTGTCGAAACCACGGACCTGATGTGGCTGCTGACCTGTGTCACCGGCAAGGGCCTGCTCAACCGAGCGCACGCCTACAAGGCGTCGGTTGATCGCAACGTCGAGGACGGTGAAGACACCGATGCCGGCATCAGCGCCGGACTCTTCATGTACCCCGTGCTGATGGCCGCCGACATTCTGATGTTCAACGCCAACAAGGTGCCGGTCGGACGCGATCAGGTGCAGCACATCGAGATGGCGCGCGATATCGCACAGCGTTTCAATCATCTGTATGGCGATGCATGGCGCACGATTGGCGGCGACAAGACCGAACCCTTCACGCTGCCCGAGGCGCAGGTCGACGACAACGTCGCCACCTTGCCCGGCCTCGATGGCCGCAAAATGTCGAAGAGCTACAACAACACCATTCCGCTGTGGTTGCCAAAGGCGGAACTGCGCAAGGCGATCATGGGCATCGTCACCGACTCGCGCGCGCCGGGTGAGCCCAAAGACATCGAAGGCTCGCATCTGTTCGCGATCTATCAGGCCTTCGCGAACACAGAGGAAACCGCTGAGATGCGCCAGGCCTATGCCGACGGCATCGGCTGGGGTGATGCCAAGCAGAAGTTGTTTGAGCGAGTCGACGCGGAGATCGCTGAACCACGCGAGCGCTACGAAACCTTGGTCGCGCATCCGGACGATATACAGAATGTGCTGTCGGTCGGCGCACGCAAGGCGCGTGAGCGAAGCGTGGCCTTGCTGGCGCGGTTGCGCGAGACGGTTGGGATTGGAACGCTTTCAACCCCGCTCGCGACTCCCAGGTTTGTCGATTCTTCGACAGCAGGCAGCGAAAGCAACGCGCAGTTCAAAAGCTATCGCGGCGACGACGGCAAGTTTTATTTCAAGCTGGTCGCGGGCGATGGCAGCATTCTGCTCGAAAGCCTCGCCTTCGATTCACCCAAAATGGCTGGCGCACACGCGGCACGACTGCTCGATAAGCCGCACCAACTCGCGTGGTCTCCGGACCATGAAGGCGACGGCTACACCCTGATTGACGAGGGTACGGAATTCGCTCGCGGCAGCGGCAATCCGGAGACGACGCTGCAACCGATGTTGCTCCGGATGCGTGATGAGAAATTGGCGAAGCAGAAAGCAAATACCTCGTAACGTAATGCCTTCGTAGCCCGGCACGCGAAGCGCGCCGGGGAAACGTTTGATGACGCGAAATGCCAACACTCGGTTGGAGGCCCATTCCCGGCGCGCTGCGCGTGCCGGGCTACAAAAGACGAAGCTACGAAGCTGACGTGAATCAGGTCAACGCGTGAACCATCAAACCCGCTGCACCGATCAGCCAGAACCACAGCACCACCGCCAGCAACAACGGTTTCGGGCCTAGCGCGCGTATCTTCGCCCAGCGCGTTTCGAGGCCCAGCGCCGCCATCGCGGTGGCGAGAATCAGCACGTCGATTGTGAGTAGTCCGTCCTTGAGCGCAGGTGGCAAGTCGACCACGGAGTTAAACGCGGCGACCGCGACAAACCAGATCGCGAACCATGGAATCGCTGCGCGCAATCCACCACGATCAACGCTGCCGCGCGATTCCAGCCAGCCGAACACGAACAGCACCGGCACCAACAACATGACCCGGGTCAGCTTGACGATGACGGCGGTGTCGGCGGTGGCTGGGTCGATGGCATTGCCGACGGCGACCACTTGAGCAACCTCATGCACGCTCGCGCCGGTGAACAAACCAAACTGATGCGCGCTCATGCCGAGGTAGGGATACAGCAGTGGATACAGGAAAATATCCAGCGTGCCAAACAGCACCACGGTGGCGATGGCGATGGCGACCTTGCCGGGTTCGGGCTTGAGTACGCGCTCCAATGCCAAAACCGCCGCCGCTCCACAGACCGCGCTGCCGACACCGGTGAGCAGACTGGTCGCGCGATCAATACCGAACCAGCGTTGGCCGATCCAGCCAGCCAGCAACAAGGTGCCGACAACGATAACTACATCGATCAACAAACCCTCTGGGCCGACCGCCGCAATCTGCTGGAAGCTGATGCGCAGGCCATAAAGAATGACGCCCAACCGCAGCAAGGTCCGCTGTGCGGTGAGGACGCCTGCGCCAAGGCTCGATGGCAGGCGCGAACCAACCGTGTTGCCGATTAGCATGCCAAGCACAATGGCGAGGGTCAGTGCACTCACCTGCGCATGCTGGAACCAGGCGATTTGGGTAAGCCCCAGCGACACCGCGCCAATCAGCAGCGCGAATAAAACGCCCGGCAA
>JBATAQ010000120.1:0-10141 GCA_049661925.1 Dokdonella sp. | reverse complement strand
CACCCACCATGCCGCTACAATCGCCGCCCCTTCGCCGGGTTAGCACAGTGGTAGTGCAGCGGTTTTGTAAACCGAAGGTCGGGGGTTCAAATCCCTCACTCGGCACCAAGTCAGCGTTTCAGGCAGTACCACCAAGTTTCAGAAACTCCCAAAACCCCGCTTAGCTGCTGGGTTTTCTTTTGTTCGGTGTTCCACTTGGTGCCATGCAATCCCACCGAAGCCTGCAACTTTTGTGAGTAGATTGTGAGTAGAATGGGCAGTGTTGGGGCAAGTCCTAGACCCTCTACTCACAGGCGGCCGCAAAATGTTGACTGACAAGGCTCTACAGAAATTGAAGGCTGCGGATCGTCTCTATCGCGTGGCAGACAGTGCGGGTCTTTGCATAGAAATTACGCCCGGCGGCGCGCGACACTGGCGCTATAGATACCGGCTCAATGGCGTAGCGAAGATGCTCTCGCTGGGAAGCTACCCTGACGTGAATTTAGCCGCGGCTCGTGAAGCGATGCGGAATCACCGCAAGCAGCTCTGCGACGGCGTCGATCCGTCCGTACAGCGGAAGCATGAGAAGTTACTGCGCAGCGTAGCTAGCGCTACCACCTTCGAGGCAGTTGGTCGCGAGTGGTTGTCCAAGCAAGGGAAGCTCGCGCCCGCGACCTTCGACAAGGCGAAGTGGATGCTGGAGACGCTGGCCTTTCCGTGGTTGGCCAATCGTGCGATCAGCGAGATCGAAGCGCCGGAAGTGCTGGCAGTCGTGCGTCGCGTCGAAGCGCGCGGCAAGTTGGAAACCGCACAGCGTCTCAAGCAGCGCATCGGACAGGTCATGCGCTACGCCGTGGCCACTGGCCGTGCCAGCCGCGATCCCACCACCGATCTTCGCGGCGCGCTGGAATCGCCGAAATCACAAAACTTCGCCGCAGTGACCGAGCCGAAGGAAATTGGGAAGCTGCTACGCGCCCTACACGCCTACAAAGGTCAGTTTGTCACCGCGTGCGCGCTTAAGCTTGCTCCCCTTCTATTCGTCCGGCCTGGCGAACTGCGCGGCGCCGAGTGGAGCGAGTTCGACCTCGCCGCCGGCGAATGGCGTATTCCCGCCGAACGCATGAAGATGCGTCAGGAGCACATCGTTCCTCTCTCCGGGCAGGCACTGGACGTGCTGCATGAGCTCCATGCGCTGACCGGCAGCCGTCGCTTCGTATTCCCCTCAGTCCGCACTTCAGACCAGCCGATGAGTGAGAACACAATCACCGGCGCGCTCCGCCGCATGGGTTACTCGGGCAAGGAAATGACTGCCCACGGATTCCGTGCGCTGGCGTCAACGCGGCTCAACGAGATGGGCTTCCCGGTTGACCACATTGAACGGCAACTAGCGCATGCGCCACGCGACAAGGTTCGCGCCGCCTACAACCGTGCGCAGCATTTGGCTGAGCGCAAGAAGATGATGCAGTCGTGGGCTGACTACCTGGATGCGCTCGCCGCTGGCGCAGCCGTCGTCCCGCTTCGATCGCGCGGCTGACAAAAAATCTTGCCGCCACGTGTGGCGCTTGCCCGCCTCAGGCTTGGATCGACCGACTAATGGTCGTGCCGATGATGCAGGTCTGGGAAATGAGGATGACTGTGGGTAATCGGCCGATGCTGATGCCGGTGGGAATGCGGTTCGCTGCCGTCCCAGTCGAAGTCGTGCTCGTGTTGGTGGTGCTCGTCGTGGCGATGGCGGTGTTCGTGCTGCTTCGGCCGTCGCCGAGGTCAGCGAATCATTCGTGTGAGTCGTTCGTCGAGTCAACTCAGCCTTGTGAAAGTGTCGGACTAGTCCCGTGCCAACCGACTGCGCACCTTTATCGCATTTCCCAACGTGCAATGCACCGGGGCACTTGTCGGCGATCTCCAGCAGCTTGTTGCGGTCGCTTTTGGACAGGTCGCGTTTCAAGTCGATCAGGGTTGAGACAATGGCGGCCCGCGCCACACCGGTTCAGTAGAGAGGGGGATTACGGCAAGGCTTCCTCAAGCAGGAGCAAGAGCATGAAGCCCACGAAGAACATGGCAGAGATCAACGGAGTGTCGGGTTGCTCGTGTGCTTCGACGAGCAGTTCCTCGGTCACCAGGTAGAGCAGAGCGATCAGTCCGAACGCATAAAAGCCGGTGAGTAGTGGCACGGAGAGAGAGCCCACTGGCCCACCGGCGGCGGCTCCCAGCGGCAACGCAAGGCCTATCGCAGCAGTCAGGCTCGCCGCCTGCCAGCGTGACGCTATTTTCTCGATAAATGCCCCAGTCAAGGTCAGTCCCAGAAAGAGCACTTCGATGGTCAGCGCAATGGTCAGCAAGAGCCCTTGGCGCGCTCCCGCCGTAAAGCCAATACCTAGCACCAACCCATCGATCAGGATATCGATGCCGGTCACGGCGGCAATGGCCAAAGGACCGCTTGCGCGACGGCCGATCTGCTTGATCGCAAGCATGACGAGAATGCCAACAGTCGCGCCAATGGCGACGGCCACCACTGAACCACCATGCTTGAGCTCGGGTAGGATTTCACTGGCTACGGCAGCAAAGACCACGCCTGCGGCAAAGTGCTGGATCGCACTTCTGACTTTTGGACCAGGTGGCCAAAACACCGTCACGATGGCGCCCAGCACCAAAGCAGCCCATGGGATCAATGTATAGACAATTGCTTGCATAGGACTATCTCTTCAATACCCGGCGACGTACCCCGCCACCAGCGGCGATCTGGCCTGGAGTCCGGGTGTCACTGGATCCGGATTAATCCGCTGCTTTGCATCAGGTGGTCTGCGCCATCCCGGTGCTCTAGTGGCGGACTAACCTTGTTCCCTTTGAAGCCGTCCCAGCCGCCGCTCGATTGGATCAACGTCCCATGCGCTGGCCGTCGCAATGGATACGCCCGGTCAGCCACTCCCCTTGTCCTTGTAGGCAAGCAATCTGAGGGCATTGGCGACGACTAGCAGCGTTGACCCTTCATGGAACAGCACCGCGATACCCATCTTCATACCGAAAACAGTCGCCGGGATCAGGATCGCTACCATGCCCAAACTGGCCCAAAGGTTCTGGCGGATGATGCGCCGGGTCTGGCGACTCAGGCCGACGACGAATGGCAGGTGCTCGAGTTTGTCGCCCATCAAGGCAACGTCCGCGGTTTCCAGCGCCACGTCGGAACCGGCCGCGCCCATGGCAATGCCTACCGAGGCGCTGGCCAGTGCCGGCGCGTCGTTCACACCATCGCCGACCATGGCGACTTCGCCCTCGGTGCGCAGCTTGTTGATGGCTTCGACTTTGTCCTCGGGCATCAGGTCGCCGAAGGCTTGGTCTATGCCTACGCTGGCGGCAACTGCGTCCGCGACGCGCTGATTGTCGCCGGACAGCATCACCATCCGGGTCATGCCAAGTTCGCGCAGTCGGGCGATGACTTCCTTGGCCGCTGCCCTCGGTGTATCCATCAGGCCTATGGCCCCAAGGTAACGATCGCCGTGGCGGACCACGAACACCGTGCGGCCCTGTTCCTCCAACTCCGCCACATCTTGCAGCAGCGAAGGTGGCGGGGCGGCACCGGGAACTTCAGAGAACAAGGCCATCTTCCCGAGATGCACGGGCGCATTGTCCACCGTGGCGCTCAGGCCGCGTCCGGTCAGGCTCTCAAGGTCGGTCGCCATGGGCAGATCGTTCGATTTCAATCGGGTACTGCCGTCACGAACGACCGCAACCGCCAGCGGATGGTCGCTCAGTCGCTCGACGGCAATCGCAACACCTAGCAATTCCTCGGTCGTCGCGCCTTCGGCGGGCATCACGTCGGTGACTTGCGGCTGTCCCTCGGTCAGGGTGCCGGTCTTGTCGAAGGCGAGAGCATGGAGGATGCCCAGACGCTCGAGCGGCCCGCCGCCCTTGATCAAGACGCCGCCACGCGCCGCACGGGCCACGCCGCTCAACACTGCGCTGGGCGTTGAGATCGCCAGCGCGCAGGGGCTGGCGGCGACCAGCACTGCCATGGCGCGATAGAAGGTTGCACTGAAGGGCTCGTCGACGACAAGTCCCGCGAATAGCAGCAAGCCGACGAGCGCCAGCACCCCCGGTACGAAAAACTTCTGGAACCGGTCGGTGAACAGCTGGGTCGGCGATTTCTGGCTCTCGGCCGAACGCACCAGTTCGACTACGCGCGACAAGGTGCTCTGGCTGGCGAGTCGACTGACCTCGATCTCGAGCAGCCGACCCATGTTGATCGTGCCGGCGAAAACCCGGTGTTCCGAACCGACGGTTTCCGGCCGCGCCCGTGCCTGCGCCGCATCAGGCACCGGGCGTTTGTCAACAGGGACGCTCTCGCCCGTGATCGCCGCCTGGTCGATGCTGCTATCGCCAAGAATCACGAACCCGTCCGCAGCTACCCGTTCGTCGGGCTTCACGACCACGATGTCGCCAATCACCAGCGCGTCCACGGCGACTTCCACCAACTGGTCGCCCCGGCGCACGAGCGCTACTTCCGGACGCAGCTCTGCAAGCGCCTCGATGGCCCGGCGGGCGCGACCCATGGCGTAGTTTTCTAGAGCATGTCCAATGCTGAAAAGGAACAGCAGCAATGCACCTTCCGCCCACTTGCCAAGCACCGCTGCCCCAACGGCGGCGACGATCATCAGGGAATCGATCTTGAGCTGGCGGGCTCTGAGGTTTTCAATCGCCTCGCGCACCGTGAAAAACCCGCCGGCCGCATAGGCCAGAACGTACAGGATCCAGGGGGCCGTGGCCGATTCGCCCTGTTCGCGACCCAGCAACCAGCCTGCCAGCAGCAGCGCGCCGCAGGCCAGCGAGAAGATGATCTCGGCGCGACCGCCGAGCAAGCCGTCCGAGCCATGCTCGTGGCTACCATGGTCACCGGCGGGTTGTTTGTCTTGTGTCATTGTGCGACTCCTGGAACCCTGTGAATGGCGCGCACCGGTAGATGCACGCTGTTTCTGTTGTCGACTCATTGCAGGTTGAGGCAGACGCCGGTCCGAAGTGGACGCAGCGCTCTAATGCAAACCCATAGATGGCGGCTGCCCGCTAGCGAACCTTCAAGGCGCAGAGGTCAATCGTTGTTTGGCAGGAACTATCAGCCATCCGTCGCCCCCGATGCTGGCCCACCGATCTGGAACGCTTCATCGACCTGGGCGACGTACACCCACCCCGCACCTGTGCGCCCAGTGCTGCCGACTCTCAGGAAAATCTCGACTGCTCGGTGGACATCCTCGTCGGGGCAGAACAGCTCCATCTGCATTTCGCTGGTCACCCGATCACCGAACTCGACGGAGTACTCCTGTTCACGTGCGCTGAGCGCACGCAGCAGACCCTTCACATCGAAAACGCTGAGTTGCTGGAATCCCGCAACTGAAAGCGCGTGTATGAGATCGGACACCCGACTGCGATGCACGAAGGCCTTGATCTGTTTCATGCGTTTTCTCCTGAGTGGGCCGTATCCCGCGCGCGCTTGCGATCTACGCGGTCTTCCAGCCATTCGTACAAAACAGGTAGCAACACGAGCGTGAGCAGGGTGGAGCTGATCAGTCCGCCTACCACTACGGTCGCTAGTGGGCGCTGGGTTTCCGCGCCCACGCCACTGGATAGCAGCATCGGCACCAAACCCAGGATCGCCACGCTTGCTGTCATCAGGACCGGGCGCAAGCGCAGCGCTGTACCCTGGATCACGGCGTCCCGCGGCGACAGTCCCTTTTCGCGCAGCTCATTGAGAAAGCTCACCAGAACGATGCCGTTGAGCATTGCCACACCGAACACGGCGATGAACCCGATCGCTGACGGCACTGACAGGTACTGGCCGGTGATGAACAGGCCCACCAGGCCACCGATGGTCGCAAAAGGCACATTGGCCAAAATCAGGGCTGCGTATTTGACCGAGTTGAACGCCGTGTACAGCAGTACGAAGATGAAAAAGATCGTGATCGGGACAATCAACGCCAATTTCGCCAGCGCGCGCTGTTGGTTCTCGAATGCACCGCCCCACTCGATCCAATACCCAGCGGGGAGCTGAACCTGTTGCCCGATCACGCTTTCGGCCTCCTTGACGAAGCCATCCACGTCGCGACCGCGCACATCCATCTGGATGACGGCGTACCGTTGCAACTGTTCGCGGCGAACGAATGAATAGCCTTCGGCAACGCTGACTTCGGCCACCTCGGAAAGTGGAACCAAAGCGCCGGTGGCGGTACGTAGCGGGATGCGCCGCAACGCCTCCACCGAGTCGCGGGTTGCATTGTCCAGGCGTACGGAGATATCGAACCGTTTTACCCCGTCCAGCAACACGCTAACTGGCTCCCCGCCCAAACCGTTGCGGACGATGGTCAAGACATCTTCTGCGTTCATGCCGTGACGGGCGAGTTCCGCACGCTGGACAGCGATCTGGATTTGCGGTTTGCCGACATTGGCTTCCAGCGACAGGTCGGCCACACCCGGCACCTGGCCCAGCGCCGACTTGAGCTGGGCGCTGATGCGGTCGAGTTCGGCCAGGTCCTGACCATACAGCTTCAGCGCCAGGGTGGCGCGCACGCCAGAGATCAGTTCTTCCACGCGCATCTGAATCGGTTGGGTGTAGCCGGGTACGACGTTGGGCACTACCTTTTCCAGCGTCTCTTGCATGGCTTCTTCGAGCTGCTTGATATCGCGTCCGCTGGTCCACTCGTCCTCCGGCTTGAGAGCGGTATAGATTTCCATGTAGTTCACGTCGGCGGTTTCACCTTTTTCCGCGCGACCGATCATCGCCAGCGTCGTTTCGACTTCCGGGAACTGCTCGAACGCCTTTGCGATGGTATTGCTGGTCTTGATCGATTCGTTAAGCGAAGTCGATGGAATGCCGGTCACGCGCCACATGATTGAACCTTCCTCCAGTTGTGGCATAAATTCCTTGCCGAGAAAGGGGAACAGCGCCAAGCTCGCAATCAGTGCGATCAGCGCACTGATCACGACCACTTTCTTGCGCTCGAGCGCTTTTGCCAGGAACGGCTGGTAGCCCCGCTTGATCCGCGCCACCAGCCATGTGTCCCGCTCTGGTTTTGGCTTGAGGATCATCGATGCCAATACCGGGATCAAGGTCAGGCTCAAAATCAGCGACCCGGCCATCGCAAAGGCGATGTTGAACGCCATCGGCTTGAACATCTTGCCTTCCAGCCCCTCCAGCGCGAACAGTGGTAGAAACACCACGATGATGATGGTGATCGCGAAGGCGATCGGATTTGCGACTTCCTTCGCCGCCGCCAAGACCGCCGAGGTTCGATCAACTTTTTCACCGTGTTCCAAACGCTCGGCCATGATGCGGAACACGTTCTCGACCATCACCACGGCCCCATCGACCATCATGCCAATGCCGATCGCCAGGCCTGCCAGCGACATCAGATTTGCAGACAGTCCCGCCTCGCCCATACCGATGAAAGCAATCAGCATCGCCAACGGCAGGGTCACTACCACGACCAAGGCGGATCGAAATTCGCCCAGGAACAGGAACAGCACGATCGCCACCAGGATCGAGCCCTCGATCAGCGCCCGGACGGCAGTGCCCACCGCCTTGTTGACCAAGTCGGTGCGCTCGTAGATCGGCTTGAGCACGATTCCTTTCGGCAATGCGTCCCGTACGACATCAATCTTGCCCTTGACGGCTTCGACGACATCCTTGGCGTTCTCGCCGATGCGCGAAAGCGCCATGCCCAGCACGACCTCTTCGCCATCGCGCGTGACCGCACCGAATCTTGGCGCAGGCGCCTCGACGACGGTTGCTACATCACGCAGGTAGACCGGAACACCGTCCTCGGCTTTGAGCACGATGGCGCCGATGTCGTCGGTTGACCGCAGCAGCCCCAGGCCGCGCACCAAGAACTGCTCGCGGCCGATGTCCATGACATTGCCGCCGACCTGGCCGTTGTTGGCTGGAAGCGCCTCGATGACATCGCTGAACCCAAGGCCACGAGCGTAAAGCCGCTGCGGGTCAATCTGCACTTGGTACTCGCGTTCCCCTCCTCCCCAGGAGGTCACATCGTCCACACCGGGCGCGGTGCGCAGTATCAAGCGTACCGTCCACTCCTGCCAGGTGCGCAGATCCATGTCGGTGACCTCTTCTTTGGATACTCCGGGTGCGCGTTCAACGGTGTACCAGTAGACCTGCCCCAAGCCGGAAGTATTAGGGCCCATGCTGGGCTTGCCATAACCTTCCGGCAGGCGATCTCCAATCTCTTGCAGTCGCTCGTTAACCAGTTGCCGGGCAAAGTAGATATCCATGTCGTCTTCGAAATACACCGCGACATAGGACAGCCCGAAAAGGCTGACCGAACGGATTTCCTGGACTTTTGGCAGGCCGGCGAGCGCGGATTCAACCGGAGTGGTGAGCAACAGCTCAACATCCTCCGCAGCCAGTCCGGGCGACTCGGTGTAAATGTTGACTTGCGCCGGGGTGACATCCGGAAACGCATCGATTGGCACTGTCCGCACCGCATTGATGCCGAGAAAGGCCACGACGGCGAAGATGATGATGACGAGGAATTTGTAGCGCAGGGAGAGTTCGACGAGGCGATTCAGCATGGCAAGCCTCCCAGCTTCGCGCGGAAGTGATCAGTGCCCATGACCTTCTCCCAGTTGTGCCTTGAGCATTTGCGACTTGACAGCAAACGCTCCGGCCACCACGACGGCGTCGCCAGCCTTCAAACCTTCGCGTATTACGGTGTGATCGCCAATAACTTCTCCTGCGCGCACCGGAACAGGTTCAAGTGCGCCGTCGGCGTTGAGGCGAAAAGCCACCGTTTCGCCGTCGATTAGCACCAGTGCATCGGTGGGAACGGCGATCTGGTTCGCGGCACTGTCATCCCCTTTGCCGCTGGAGGTCGCCTCGAAATACACTTCCACGAAGTCGCCACCGTGCAGCAAATCCTCGTCGTTGGGGACCTCGAGTCGCACCGATGCGTTGCGGGTCGCATCTGACGTACGGTGGGCGCTGCGCAAAACCTTGCCTGCGATCCGTTGACCGCCAATGACGACCGTTGCCGGACTGCCCGCTTCGATTCTCGGCACCGTCCCGGGTGCGATCTTTGCATCCACCCAGACCACCGACTCATCCACCAGGCGGAAAAGCGCCTTTCCGGGCTCAATGCGTTCGCCGACAATGAAGTCGTCTTCGGTAATGCGGCCCGCATGCGGCGCGGTGAGAGTGAACTGTCCGTTGACGCTGCCACCGGTCGTTCCTGGCAATCCGTAGGCTTGGGCTTTGGCGCGCGCCCGATCCACGGCGATTTTCGCTTCGTTGATACGCCGACCAGCCACCGCTTCGCGGCCGAGCGCTGAGACACGGCGCCACTCCTGTTCGGCAATGCGCAGGTCCGCTTGCGCGTCGGAAACCTCGACGCTGGCCAAGGTCACCAAGGGTTCACCGGCTCGTACTTCATCGCCTAGCCGGACCTGACGGCTTACTACCAGCGCTTCTACTCGCGGCGTTATCAAGGTCGTGCCGTACGCGCTGTCGACCACTTCACCCGGTGCGCGAAGTTCTTCACTGAGCGACGACGCTTGCAAGGTTTGCAGGCGAATGCCGGCCGCCTCAAGCTCGGTTGCGTCCATTTTGACGGGTGCCATCGCGCCGTCCTCATCGCCCTCCGCGGCGTGATTCGCGTCGTCCGGCTTGTCGTCTTCCGCCTCATTCTTTATGGAAGCGGATGAGTTGGTAGCTTCTGTCTCAGGTGATTTCGAGCAAGCCGCACTCATCAGTAGAACCGCTGCAGCAAGCGTCAGGGATATCAGTCGGATCGGGGTCATCGGATTCTCATTCATGGCGTGCCGTCCAGTCCGGACCAGCGTTCAAGCTGACCGCTGGCGGCGAGATAGTCGAAGTAGCTAAGCCAGAGCCGTGCCTGTAATGCAGCACCAGCAAGGGCGGTATCCAGGGTCTGATTAAGTTGCAACAGGTAATCGGATGTCGAGAGTTCGCCCTCGCGCCACAATCGCTCCAAAAGTTCGGCGCGGCGCTCCACATCGGTCCCGCGGCTCGCTGTCCAGCGCTGCCAGGCGTCGCGGTTGGCCGAAAAACTCTCAACGACTCGGCGACTTTCCGCAGCAAGCTGTGCACGAATGCGATCTGCCTCCGCGGCGGCCGCATCCGCCTCCGCACGGGCGACAACGACCT
>JBATAQ010000119.1:0-1728 GCA_049661925.1 Dokdonella sp. | reverse complement strand
GGCTGCCGGCCTTGGCGTAGATCCTCACGTCGGCATTGGGGTCGGCGTAGTCTTCGGAGTAGTCGAGGGCGGTGGTCATGTCCATCACCTGGCGAACGGTCGCGTCGCCATAGGCGCTGTTCTTCAGCTCCGGAATGATCGTGCGGACCAGCGCCTTGCCTTCGAGCCTGCCTTCGGCGACGAGCATTTCCCCAACCAGGCCAGTCAACGATTTGGTCATCGACATCGCGCCGTGCAAGGTGTGCTTGTCGAGGCAGCCGTCGTAGCGTTCGTACACGACCTTGCCGTGGTGCAGCACGATGACGCCATCGCTGTAGTTGGCATCGAACGCGTCGTTCCACGTCATCATCTTCTTCGCACCCAGCGGCGTGAAGCTGACGGCGTCAATCGATGGGTCAAGTGCCGTTTCAAATTCACGCGCGCCATCGGGGCCGTTGTCCACGCCGACCGTCGGCATCAGTTCGCGAAAATGGCAGACCGTCCAGCGCAGTTTCGGGAAGGCGAAATAGTCGGGATCGGTGAAGCGGATTGTCTTGTCGGCAGACGGTGGAAATCCTTGCATCCAGCCCATGGTTGTGGGGTTTGATTGGCTGGTGGAAAGCGGCGCAGTTGATTGCGCAGTCGCGGTTCCGCCCAGTCCCAAGGTCATCGCGAGTGCTGATGCGAGCATCTTTTTCATGGTTGTTCCCTGTATTTGGAAAGTGGTCGGTTCAACACGCTGGCGCGTATCGTCATCACGTTCACCATCACGGTGACCAGCCCGACGACGAGTGCGAGGACGATGACAGCAGTGGCGAGGGACACGTGCACGGTTCCCATGGTCCATTGCCAGACCACCGCTGCCGCCACGATCAGGCCGAACGCGAACACGCCGTGCTTGATCGTCAGCCACAACACGTGCGGACAGCAAGACTGCTTGGCTGCCTTGAGTGTGAGGAGGGCAATCGCCGTGAGGATCGGTTTGGCGGATTGGATGTGCGCGTCGCTTTTCACGGTTGCCAACGTCCTCAATCCAGTTCCTGCAAGCCGCCACCGGACACCGTCAATATCTGCCCGCTGATCCAGCTTGCAGCCGGCGAACACAGGAACAAGGCGGCATTCGCCATGTCCTGCGGTTCGCCAATACGATGGATGGGCGTATGCGCGAGCATGGTCTTCTCGATGTCGTCAGTGAGAACGGAGTTGAGCGCATCGGTCCGCGTCGCGCCCGGCGCGATACCGTTGATGCGGATGTTCTTTGGCCCAAGGTCAAACGCGATGTTACGAATGAGGTGATTGGTCGCTGCTTTGGATGAGCCGTACGATGCCATGCGCTTGTTCTTGTTGTCGCCGGCCATCGAGGTGATCGCCAGCATCGACCCACCACCGGTTTTCTCCATTTCCGGTGCAGCGAGCTGCGCCAACCGGAACAGTGAAAACACGTTGAGGTCGAAGGCGCGTCGGAAGTCCGCCATAGGCATGTCAAACGGCTTCGGTCCGCCGCCCCCCGCATTGCTGACCAGAATGGTCAGCTTGCCAAAGCGTTCAACGCTCTGTTGCACCAGTCCGGCGAGGTCTTCTTCCCTGGTGACATCGCAAAGGATCGACGCTGCCTTTGCGCCTGTCGCGTTGATCGCTTCGGCAACGGACTCTGACGCTTTCGCATCACGGTCACTGACAACCACGGCGGCACCTGCGGCTGCGAAAGTTTCGGCGATGGCGCGGCCAATTCCCGCGCCTGCGCCGGTA
>JBATAQ010000118.1:0-1799 GCA_049661925.1 Dokdonella sp. | reverse complement strand
CACTGCTGTCCGGAATAAAGTGAGGGCGCTCGTGGAACCCCTTGCGGCGATTGGTCTTCGTCGCTTTTCGGGGAGGGGCCACTCAATGATTGAGCGCGGCACCTTCCGCGATTTCGTTTCCCCGGCGTCTTTCAACAGCTGAACGGCTGGTCACGCCGGGGTCCAGTGGGTGGATGTTGCTGGCAATCTTCCGCTGATGCGGTGCTGTCGCGACAGCCCCCAAAACAGTGCCAGAAGCCGTCGTCCACTGGACCCCGGCCTGCACCGGGGAAACGAGTAGGTATGGGTGCGCAGACCCCAGCCATGAGCCGCCGACAAGGCGTCGATCAGTCAAGCGGAATTATTCCGGACAGCAGTGCGCGTCGGCGGGAATCCATTGTGATTCTGCTGTTCTGACATCGGCGTGACGAAGGTCAAAATGGGTTGACCAGCCTCCGGCTGTTGAAGAGCGCCTCCGCTTTCGCGGAAATGACGACGGGTTATTTTTCAGCGGCGACCCGCGTCGTCGCAGACATATCAGACATCACCCCCCAGTCGCTACAATCCGCCGATGGATGTTTCCCACCTGCTTGATGGGCTGAACACGGCCCAGCGCGAGGCGGTGTCTGCGCCGCCTGGTCATTATCTGGTTCTTGCTGGCGCTGGCTCTGGCAAGACGCGCGTGTTGATTCATCGCATTGGCTGGCTGCTCGAAGTGGAGCGGGTGTCGCCGTGGGCGATCCTCGCGGTGACCTTCACCAACAAGGCGGCGGCGCAATTGCGCGGGCGTACCGAAGCGATGATCGGCAGCGGCACGCGCGGTCTGACCACGGGCACTTTCCATGGCATCGCGCATCGCTTGTTGCGTCGCCATCATCGCGAAGCGCGGCTGCCGGATACGTTCCAGATTCTCGACAGCGACGACCAGCAACGCCTGATCAGGCGCACCATCCAGGGGTTGAATCTCGACGAGGCGCGCTACCCGCCCCGGCAGGCAGCATGGTTCATCAATGCGGCGAAGGATGAAGGCAAGCGACCGGACATGGTCGACACCGGCGGCAATCCGCTGGCCGCAACCATGGTCGATATCTATCGCGCATACGAAGCGACTTGCCAGCGTTCGGGCCTGGTTGATTTTGCGGAACTGCTGTTGCGCGCACACGAATTATGGTTGCACGACGACGCGTTGCTGGCGCACTACCAGGAACGCTATCGGCACATTCTGGTCGACGAATTCCAGGACACGAACACGTTGCAATACGCGTGGATTCGTCTGCTTGCCGGCACCAGCGGCAAGCTGTTCGTGGTCGGCGATGATGACCAGGCCATCTACGGTTGGCGCGGTGCGCGGGTGGAAAACGTGCAGCATTTCCTGCGCGATTTCCCGACTGCGAAAACCATTCGGCTGGAACAGAACTATCGCTCCACCGGAAACATTCTGAGCGCCGCGAACGCGGTGATTGCGCGAAATCCAAGTCGACTCGGCAAGAAGTTGTGGACCGAAGACGAGGCCGGCACGCCGATCGAGGTCTATGCCGCCTACAACGAGCAGGACGAAGCGCGTTACGTGGTCGAGCGCATTCGCGAGGCCGTGCGCGAGGACCATCGCGCCAGCGAAATCGCGATCCTGTATCGCTCCAACGCACAGTCGCGCAACTTCGAGGAAGTGCTGAGCCAGCACGACGTGAAGTACCGGGTCTATGGCGGCCAGCGCTTTTTTGATCGCGCTGAAATCAAGGACGCGTTGGCTTACCTGCGATTGGTCGCAAACCGTGCAGACGATGCCGCGTTCGAACGCGCCGTCAACACGCCGGCGCGTG
>JBATAQ010000117.1:0-46611 GCA_049661925.1 Dokdonella sp. | reverse complement strand
TAGCCGATGCCGTGCTGGGCGCGCAGGTGCATCGGCTGCACGGTGATGTCTTCGTCGTCGAGCATGATGCGACCGGCATCGGCGGCGACCAGTCCGACCACCATATAAAAGCATGTTGTCTTGCCGGCGCCGTTCGGGCCGAGCAGGCCAACCACTTCGCCCTGGTCGAGCTGGAAACTGAAATCGCGCACGACCGGGCGTTTGCGATAGGCCTTGCTCAGGCCACTGGCTGTGAGCATTACTTGGCGCCGGCCTTGGCTTGCGGCAGGAAGCGCAGGCGCACCTTGCCGTCGCTGCTCTCCTCGCCACTCTTCATTGCGCCGGTGTTCGTGTTGTAGGTCATGTGGTCGCCGCGGAATTCGCTCTTGCCCTGCTGAATCACGACCACGTCGCCGGTGAATTCGGCCACGCTGCTGCCGGTGTTGTATTCGATCTTGTTGGCCGTGGCCGTCATCAGGCCGCCGTCGTTGTCAAGTTGCTGCTGCATTTTTGCGGGTTTCCCGGTCAAGGTCAGGCGTTTGATGCTTCCGTCGCCAGCCTTGCCGTTCTTGTCGGTGTCGTAAACCACGGCGAGGTCGCCGTTGGCCTTGAGCGAACCCTGCACCATTTCCACATTGCCTTTCAGCGTGGCGACATTGGTGTCGCCGCCGGCCTTCTGGCCGAGCACGCTTTCCTGGTAGTTGGCGCGAATGTCGAGCGGTTGCTGGCGATCGGTACTCAACGCCTGCGCGGAACCGGCGACGGCGATCAGGCCGAACGCGATCGCGATCCGTGCGAAGTCAGCGCGCACGTGGCTTGGTTTGGAATCGATTGTGGACATCGGCGAGCAACTCCATGGTTTGGGTGGTGAGATCGGCGCGCATACCGGTGCCGCTGACAGTTGAACCGGTTTGTTCGATGGTGGCGCGCGCGTCGGTGGCAAGTTTGCTGGTCTTGGGCCAGATGGTTAGGTCGCTGCTGGTGATCGTGACGGGGTCCTTGCCTTTGGGTTCGCTGTGCATCACCACCGCGCCCCGCAACTGCATGATGACACCGGCCTTGTCGACCCAGGCCGCGTCGGAGTTGCCCTGCCAAGGTCGACCACTGCCATCGACCATCACGTAATCTGGAGTCGTCACGTAGATCGAGTTGTCCTTGTCGCTACGGGTCAGAATCGGGCCGCTCATCCGAAACGTGAGCTTGCCGTCGTCGCCGAGCGCGGTCAGCTGGAAATTGCTCAAGGTGTAGTCCGAGCGCGGTGGACCGACAAAATCGTCCGTGGCTGGCTCGCGGATCAGCCAGAGCAGGAATTGTGAGCCGGCCGCTAGCAGCACCAGCGCGATGATGATCGGCCAATGGCGACGTTCGATCACGACAGCGCCCGTTCCAGTTCGGTCTTCGATTTGCCTTGCGCGGCCAGGATCAGGTCGCAGACTTCGCGAGCCGCACCGCTGCCGCCATCGCGCCTGGTGCGCCAGTGGGCACGCTCAAGCACCCACGGATGCGCGTTGGCGACGGCGATGGCGAAACCGACTTCGCTCATCGCGCGCAGGTCGGGCACATCGTCGCCGGTGTAGGCCACTTCGCCGGCTTCCAGGAACAGTGCGTTGGTCAACTGGTGCAGGCAGGCGCGCTTGTCGCCCTGGCCCTGGTAGACGTGGGCGATGCCGAGTTCGGTCATGCGATTGGCGACGATGCGGCTGGTTCGCGCGGTGATGATGGCGACTTCGATGCCGTTGGCGAGCAAGCGCTTCAAGCCGAGGCCGTCGTGGACATGGAAGGCCTTGGATTCGCGGCCATCCTCGGAATAGTGCAGGTGCCCGTCGGTCAGCACGCCGTCGACATCGAACACCGCCAGGCGAACTTTGGCTGCCCGCTCGCGGATATCGGCGGGCATGTCGTCGTCGTGGCTGTATGACATGGCGGCGACGGCGTCGGTCGGGTCAGACGACCCGGGCACGCAGCAGGTCGTGGATGTTCAGCGCACCGACCAGCCGACCGCCATCGCCGACCACCAGCAGGGCGTGGATCTTGAAATCCTCCATCACCCGCGCGGCTTCGACGGCGAGCTGATCAGGACCGATTGTCTTTGGATTTCTCGTCATCACTTCAATCACCGGCGTATTGCGCAGGTCGATCGGCGCATCGTCGACGGCACGACGCAGGTCGCCATCGGTAAACACGCCCAGCAGGCACTGGTTGGCGTCGACGACGGCGGTCATGCCCAAGCCCTGGCGGGTCATTTCCATCACGGCATCGAATACGCTCGAGTTGTGGTCCACCGAGGGAATCGCCTTGCCCTGATGCATCACGTCGCTGATATGCAGCAGCAAACGACGGCCCAGTGAGCCAGCTGGATGCGAGCGGGCGAAATCGTCGGCGGTGAAGCCGCGCGCTTCAAGCAGCGCAATCGCCAAGGCGTCACCCATCGCCAGCGCGGCGGTGGTGCTGGCCGTAGGCGCCAAGCCGAGTGGGCAGGCTTCCTCGGAAACGCTGACATCGATATGCACGTCGGCGATCCGACCCAGCGATGAGCCTTCGTTGCCGCTCATCACGATCAGCGCAATGCCCTTGCGCTTGAGCATGGGCAGGATGGTCAGCAGCTCATCGGTTTCGCCGGAGTTGCTGATCGCGAGTACAACATCGTCGGCCAGGATCATGCCCATGTCGCCGTGGCTGGCTTCGCCGGGATGCACGAAGAACGCGGGCGTGCCGGTCGATGCGAGTGTGGCCGCGACCTTGTGCGCGATATGACCGGACTTGCCCATGCCGGACAGCACCACGCGGCCGCGACAGTTGAGGATCAACTCGCAGGCAGCCTGGAACTGGCCGTTGATGCGACCACACAGCGCCTCGATAGCGCGAGCTTCGGTGCACAGCACGGTGGTCGCCGAGCGGCGCAGTGCTTCCCCGTCGACATTCGGCGAGCATTTGACGATTTCTGGCTGGATGCGTGCGTTCATCGGCTCCGCTTCGGGTTGCTGGATGGCAAGGGGAGTTAGCGGCGCAGGATCGGGAACCGGTCCAACTAGGCTAAACTTGACGACCCGGTATTCTAGCCGCAAGCGCGCTGAACCAATGTTCTGGTTGGTGCCTGCCACGCGAATGCCCTTTCGACGCCACCGAGTGAACCGTCCATGGACAGCGCCAGCCTGCAACATCTGATCCAGTCCGGCATGCCGGAGGCGAAGGTGCAGGTGAACGGCGAGGATGGCGTGCATTTCGAGGCGTTGGTTGTCTGCGAAGCCTTCGCCGGAAAGTTGCCGCTGGCCCGCCATCGGATGGTCTATGCAACGCTGGGCGACCAGATGGGCGGCACCATCCACGCGCTGGCGTTGCGCACATTGACACCGGACGAAGCCGCGCGCGGCTGATTCGAAGATTCCGCGAGTCACTTTGATCGCGCGGTCCCCCATCGAGCATCCTTACACATGGCAAAAATCGTAATCAACGGCGGCGAAGCGCTTTCCGGCGACGTGACCATTTCCGGCGCGAAGAACGCCGTGCTGCCGATCCTGGCCGCCTGCCTGCTCGCCGACGGGCCAATGACCATCGGCAACGTGCCGCATCTGCACGACGTGACCACCACGATGGAACTGCTCGGCCAGATGGGCGTGCAGATCATCATGGACGATCACATGAAGATGCAGATCGATTCGTCCACGCTGGAGCGTTGCTATGCGCCGTACGATCTGGTCCGCACCATGCGTGCGTCGATCCTGGTGCTGGGGCCGCTGGTGGCGCGCTACGGCAAGGCCGATGTGTCGCTGCCGGGTGGTTGCGCCATCGGCACGCGTCCGGTCGACTTGCATATCAAGGGTTTGCAGGCGCTGGGCGCCGAGATCACCGTCGAGAACGGCTACATCCGTGCTCGTGCCGGTCGATTGAAGGGCTGCCGCATGGTGCTCGACATGATTACCGTGACCGGCACGGAGAACATCATGATGGCGGCGACGCTGGCTGAAGGCACCACCATCATCGAGAATGCGGCGCAGGAACCCGAGGTGCTCGATCTCGCCAATTGCCTCAACGCGATGGGCGCGAAGATCGAGGGCGCAGGCACGGGCACCCTGGTTATCGAAGGCGTCGAGCGGCTGCATGGTTGCTCGTATGAGGTCCTGCCTGATCGCATTGAGACCGGCACGTTTCTGGTCGGCGCGGCGATCACTGGTGGTCGCGTCATGTGCAAGCGGGCGCGCCCGCGCACGCTGGATGCGGTGCTTTTGAAACTCGAAGAATCCGGCGCACACATCAATACCGGCGAGGACTGGATCGAGCTGGACATGCGCGGTCGCCGTCCCAAGGCCGTGAATCTGGTCACCGCGCCATATCCGGCTTTCCCGACCGACATGCAGGCGCAGTTCACCGCGCTCAATTGCATCGCCGAAGGTGTCGGCATCATCACCGAGACCGTGTTTGAAAATCGTTTCATGCATGCGCTGGAGTTGCAGCGCTTGGGTGCCGACATTCGGATTGAAGGCAACACCGCGATCATCAAGGGTGCCGAGTACATGACCGGCGCGCAGTTGATGGCGACTGACCTGCGTGCGTCGGCGTCGCTCGTTCTTGCCGGCCTGGTCGCGCACGGCGAAACCGTGGTTGACCGGGTTTATCACATTGATCGCGGCTACGAGAACATCGAGGAAAAGCTGGGCTCGCTCGGCGCGCGCATCCGGCGTCTGCCGGCCTGAGCTCCGGTACGCCCCTGACAACTCCTTCTCATGAAGGTGTTGGAGGCAAATCGGCCCGCTGCGATAGACTTGGTGCCCCGTTTTTTTTCGGAGCCACGCCCATGAGCATGCTGCCCTTCGCTGTAGCGCTCGTATCCTTTGCTTCCGCCGCTGTCGCGGCCGACAAGCCGTTCGATGTCGAAACGCTCGCCAACCTTGATCGGCTGAGCGGACAGAAACTCTCGCCCGATGGCAGCGCGCTGGTCTGGCAACTGCGCCAGACCGACTACGCCGCCAACAAGGGCATGAACAGCATCTGGACGATGCCCGTTGCCGGCGGCACGCCGCAGCGCCGGACTGCGAACGAGTTGGGCGCGAATAGTCCGGCCTGGTCCGCTGATGGCAGCAGTGTGTATTTCCTCGCGGCCAAGGACGGCGTCAGCCAGCTTTGGCAGCAGAGTCGAGGTGGAACGGCTCAACAGGTCACGCATTTCCCGATTGATGTCGACAGTTACAAGCTGTCGCCCGATGGCAAGCACCTGCTGGCTTCGATGTCCGTGTTTACTGACTGCACCGATCTCGCCTGCACCAAACAAAAACTCGATGCCGAGGCCAAGGACAAAGCCACCGGAGTTCTTTACGACCGATTGTTCGTGCGTCATTGGGATACATGGTCGGACGGTCGTCGCAACCAGTTGTTCGTGGCCGACCTTGGCAGCGATGGCCAGTTCGGTAAGGCACGCCTGCTGACGAAGGGCATCGACGGCGACGTGCCGTCCAAGCCGTTTGGCGACGACAGCGAGTACAACTGGTCGCCCGATGGCAAGACCGTGTATTTCAACGTCCGCATCGCCGGCAAGACGGAAGCGTGGTCGACCAATTTCGATGTTTACAGCGTGCCTGCCGATGGCTCGGCTGAGCCGAAAAACCTGACTGCCGCGAACCTCGCCTGGGATGGCAGCCCGTTGCCGTCGGCCGATGGCAAGACCTTGTACTACCTCGCGATGAGGCGGCCTGGTTTCGAGGCGGATCGTTTCGACATCAAGGCGATGGACCTTGCGACGGGACAGGTGCGTTCGGTCGCGCCGGATTGGGATCGCTCGGCGTCCGCGCTGACCGAATCGGTCGACGGCCGCACGCTGTACACGGCCACCGACGACGAAGGCCAGCATCCGCTGTTCGGCATCGATGTGGCGAGCGGCAAGGTCACCAAGCTGCTGCTGGAGGGCGCGGTCAGCGGCATCGCGGTTGCCAAGGACAAAATCGTCGTCGGCATCCAGACCTTGCAACATCCGACCGACCTTTGGGCGATGAAAGCCAATGGCGGCAAGCTGCATCAGTTGACCCACGTCAACGCCGACAAGCTGGCTGATGTAACGGTGGGCGCGTCGGAGTTCTTCACGTTCAAGGGCTACAACGACGAGCAGGTGCAGGGCTATGTCGTCAAGCCGGCAGGCTTCACTGCGGGCACGAAATACCCGGTCGCCTTCATCATCCACGGCGGTCCGCAAGGCGCGATGACGAATAGCTGGAGCTATCGCTGGAATCCGCAAACCTACGCGGGGCAGGGGTTTGCCGTGGTCACCGTCAACTTCCACGGTTCAACCGGCTACGGACAGGCCTTCACCGATTCGATTTCGGGCGACTGGGGCGGTAAACCGCTGGTCGACCTGCAGAAAGGCTGGGCCGCAGCGTTGGCGAAATATGATTGGCTCGATTCTGACCGCGCCTGCGCGCTCGGTGCCTCTTATGGCGGTTACATGATCAACTGGATTGCCGCCAAGTGGAACCAGCCGTGGAAGTGTCTGGTCAACCATGACGGCGTTTTTGACACGCGTTCGATGGGCTTGGCCACCGAAGAGCTGTGGTTCTCGGAATGGGAAAATGGCGGCACGGTTTACGATCAGCCGGAGGCCTACGAGAAGTTCAATCCGCGCAACCATATCCAGGACTGGCGCGTACCGATGCTGGTGGTGCAGGGCGAAAAGGATTTCCGCATTCCCACGGTGCAGGGCCTTTCGGCCTTCACTGCCTTGCAGCGTCGTGGCATCGAGAGCGAATTGCTGGTGTTCCCGGATGAGAACCATTGGGTACTGAAGCCGCAAAACAGCGTGTTTTGGCACCACACGGTGAATGCCTGGCTGAAGCGCTGGACCGCGAAATAGTCGTTACCTGACGCCGCTGTCCGACAGACGGCGGCGTTGGCCAACGCGATCACGAGGCAACCGAATCTGTCAAATTGTGACGGCGCGCAAGGAATTGCGGGAAATGTCGTGACCCAGTTCACGAAACTGGTCAAGGCGCAAAAGCCCGGCAGGCGTTGGAAACGCAAGGATTCGCGCCGTTGGAACGACTCTTGCTACCGCTGGTCACGATAGCGATGGCGTGACCAGCGCCGTCGCTTAAAGTCGGTCGGGAACGCCCGTCTGTCCACATTGTCTGTACCCGGATGTCGCGGAAAGCCCCACCCTGACACCGGTCCTGGAGAAACGCCATGAAGTACCTCGCCACCTTCGGCCTGATCGGCCTGTTGTCCTTGATGGGTCCCGCTGCGCTTGCCGCCGAGGCGACGCCCGACGCAACCGACGCGGCCAGCGATGTCTACCGGATCGGCAAGGACGACATCGTCCAGATTTCGGTGTGGCGCAATCCCGAACTCAGCGTCACCGTGCCGGTACGCCCGGACGGTCGCATCTCGGTACCGCTGGGCGGCGACGTGATGGTAGCCGGTCATACGCCGGACGAGGTCGCTACTGCCATCGAGGCGAAGCTGGCCACCTTCGTGCGCGACCCACAGGTGTCGGTGATCCTGACTGAGCTGCGCAGCCACGAGTATCTGTCCCGCATTCGCGTCACCGGCGCGGTGCGGCAACCGATCTCGGTGCCGTATCGGCAGGGCATGACCGTACTGGACGCCGTGCTCGCCGCCGGTGGCGTTACTGAGTTCGCCTCGGCCGACAACACCAAGCTGTTTCGCCGCGACAAGGCCGACACGCTGGAGACACTGCCGATCAAGCTGGATCGCCTGATGAAGAAGGGTGACCTCGAAAACAACCTCGCGCTGCGTCCCGGTGACATCGTCACCGTGCCCGAACGCGCATTCTGATCGGAGCCGAACGTGATCGTACAGTCCGCCAGCATCGGCGAAATGGTCGGCACCATCGTCAGGGAAGCCTGGCGGCGACGGGTGCTGATTGCGATCGGCTTTGCCGCCATCGCTCTGCTGGTCCTGTTGGTGGGATTGGCAATGCCGAAGAAGTACGTGTCCGAGACGTCCATCCTGGCGCTGGAACAGAACATCGTGAAGGAGCTGACCGCTGGCGTTGCTGTGTCGACCGGTCTTAATGATCGCGCGGCGATGATTCGCGACGTGATCTTCAGCCGCAAGGTGATGATGGAAATCCTCGACGATGGTGGCTGGATGGCTCGCAAGCCGACCCCTGTCGAGCAAGAGCGCTACATGAACGAGATCGCCGGTCGCACGTCGATCTCCGGCGGCAAGGACAATTTGATCCGGCTGTCCTACCACGACAGCGATCCGCAACGTGCCTATACGGTCGTCACCCGCATGGCTGATCTGTTCATGGCCGAAGTGCGTGAAGCCAAGGCCCGCGAAAGCCGCGATGCATTCCGCTTCATCGACAGTCAGGTGCAGGCCTACCAACAAAAACTGGGAGAGGTCGAAAACCGGATGTCCGCGTATCGCGAGAAGCATCCCGACTTTGTCCTCAATGCTGATCAGGTAGCGAATGATCGCCTGACCGACCTGCGCCGCCAGGTCGAGGCGAGCAAGCTCGAACTCGCCCAGCAACGCTCGATCGAAAGCACACTGGCGGCCCAGCTTTCTGCAACCACCCCCACTCAATCGGGCGGCACCACGCTGATTCGCGGTGCCACCGCCGACCCACGCGTGAAGGAGTTGCAGAGCCAGTTGAACTCGGCCTTGCTCAGCTATACCGATCAGCACCCCGATGTGGTTCGCCTGCGCGCTCAACTGGCCGAAGCGAAGTCGGAAAGCACCGATAGCGCTGCGGTGTTCGGAAGCAGCTCGCGAACCAATCCTTTTTATGTGCAGTTGCGGGGTCGCCTCAGCGACGTGCGCAGCCAGATCGCCGGCCTGCAGTCGCGAATTGACGCCGGGACCGCGATGACCCAATCCGAATTCGAGCGCGGCCGTCGTGCCAGCAGTGGCGACCAGGCCGGCATGGAGCTGAGCTCCGACTACCAGGTCTATCGCGACCTTTACCAGAAGCTGTTGAGCCGTCGCGAAACCGCGCGGGTTTCAATGAACCTGGATGCAGAGCAAAGCGGGATCGGTTTCCGTATCCAGGAGCCGGCCATCTATCCGCTGGAATCGGTCGGCCTGCGCTTCCTGCATTTCGCGATCGGCGGCTTGTTGCTGGCGGTGCTGCTGCCGTTGGGCCTAGTCGCTGCGCTGAGTCAATTTGATGGAAAACTACGCACCTCGACGGCGCTCGAACGTGCCCTGGGCTTTCCGGTGATGGCCAGCGTGCCGGCCTACCGCACCGCACAGGATCGCAGCTCGGATCGCTCGCGGACCGCCGTGCTGATTGCGCTGGTGCTTGGCGTTTTGCTGATCTATGCGATCCTGTATGCCGTGCGCCAATGGGGGTGGATGTGAGTTCGATCCGCGAAGACATACTGCGACTGGTGCCGGAGCGTTTGCGCCGTCCCGGCAGCGTGGCCGATCCGCAACCCGGTTCCGCGCCGCGGGCCCCAGTGCCGGCGACGCCCACCGCACAAATGGCGGAAGCCGTGCCGGGCCGTCGTTCCGCGATGCACATGGCCGAAGCGCAACCGCTGTCGTCCAAACAACTGGAAGACCGCCGCCTGATTCATTACGACGAATCGCTGCGCGAGCAGGCCGATGCGTTTCGACAGATTCGTACCCAGTTGCTGGCCCTTGGTGGCGACCGAAATTTCGTCACTTTGGTGGTGCCGGTCAGCTCGGGATCGGGTGGCAGCTATGTCGCCCGCAACCTGGCTGCGGCGTTTGCTTTCGACGAAGCCAAGACGTCACTGCTGATTGACTGCAACCTGCGCCGACCCAGCCAGCACATTGCGTTCGGCATGGAGCCGGGCAGTGGTGGATTGCTCGATTATCTCGACCGCCCATCGCTGGGCATTGATCGCATCAACTATCGCACCGGCATCTCGCGCCTGCGCATGATTCCGGCCGGCAAACCCGGCGAGACCCATCGCGAATATTTCATGTCGTTTCGGATGCGCGCGATCATCGACTCGCTACGCTGCCGCTATACCGACCGCTATCTGTTCCTGGACGGGCCGGCAGTGAAGGGTTCACCCGACGCGCGCATTCTTTCCGAGCTGGCCGACTACGTCGTGCTGGTGGCTGGCAGCGGTCGCGACACGCCAGACGCGGTGCGCCGCGCGATGGCGGCGTTCGACCCTGCCAAGGTCGCCGGAACCGTATTCAACGAGTTGCCGTAATGCCAGCGGTCGGGGGGAGGCCGATGTTGCGCATTGCCGTCGCCGTCGCCGTGATCGGCACATTGCAAGTTGCGCATGCTCAGCAGACGACGTTGCAGCAACCGGTCACCGATCATCTCAATCTCGATTTCTACGGCACCGTCAATCACACCGACAACGTTTTCCTGACCAACACCGGCCAGCAAGGCCAGTGGGTTTTGCAACCGCGCGTCGACATCGATTACTTGCGCCCCGGTCGGGTCATTGAAAGCAATATCAGCGGTCGTTTTGAAGGTCGTGAATACCTCGGCGGCGCATTTGGCGCGGACCTGATCGGCAACCTCAACGGGCGCGTCAACTGGCACGCTATTCCCGGGCGACTGGACTGGGTATTCGAGGATTTCCTGACCACGTCCGGCATCAACCCGATTTCCAATTCGACCCCTGACCAGACCCAGCTCGCGAACGTTGCCGTGACCGGGCCGACCTTCCGCGCCCGCTTCTCGCCTCGTCTGGATGGCCAGATCGACTTGCGCTACGCACGCAGCGACGCACAGACAACCAATGACTTTGACGGCAACCGACTCGCCGCCGCCGGTCGCGTGATGTACCTGCTCACGCCAACCAGCAAGGCCGGTCTCAATCTGGCCGTGCAGGAAGCGCGTTACGACACCGCGCCGGTCAGCGCGGATTTCGACCGTCGCGACGCGACCGTGGTTTTTGAGCGGCGCGGCGCGAACAATGCCGTCTCGATCGAAGGGGGCTACACCTGGCTCGATTTCCTCGGCACTGGTGGCAACTTCGCCGGCAGCCTGCTGCGCGCGAATGCCAGCTACAACTTCACGCCACGCGTCAGCATCGCGGTGGAGATTGGCCGCCAGTACACTGACGCGGCTGACAGCATGCAGCTGAACTCGCCGCTGGTCGGTCAGGTCACGACCAATAGCGGCCTGTCGCGCATAGCGATCACACCCGACATCTACCGCGAAAAGCGGGCCGGCCTTTCCTTCCGCTATCGCGGCGATACCTGGTCGGCACGGATCGAGCCGTTCCTGCGTGAGGTGCGCTACCTGCACCCGAACGAGTTCGCGATCGACACCGACAGCCGTGGTTTTGATGTTTACGTCGACTACCGATTCACGCCAGTCTGGATGTTGTCGACCTACTTGCATGTGGAGAATGGCAAGTTTCCGGGCTTGAACGCGAGCGACGACAATCGCCTGTTGAGGGCGTTCCTGCTCTACCAGTTCGCACGGCGCTGGGCCTGGCGGTTCGAATACAGTCACCAGCAACGCGACAGCGACATTCCCGGCTTCACCTATCGGGAAAACGTGATCGGCGCCAGCCTGATCTATCGTCGCTACGAAGACATCCTCAAGTGACCGAATGGATGCCCTCGCGACATCGGGAGGCAGCCTTGCGCTGATGTACCACGCGCTCAGCGCGGACGGCTGCGCCGTTGCCGGGCAAGACCCGCATTACACCTTGCCTGCCGACGGTTTCCAGAAGCAGCTCGACGCTTGCGCGTCGCATGGCCGCCCGGTCGTTTCCGCCCGCGACTGGCTTGCCGGGCCGCGCCGTCCAGCGACGCTGCTCAGTTTTGACGATGGCCACATCAGCAACTACGAACTTGCGTTTCCACTGCTGATAGCGCGCGACGCGGGCGCTGATTTCTTCATCAACAGCGCGACCGTCGGTCGCGCCGGCTATTGCGGCTGGCAGCAACTGCGAGAGATGGCCGATGCCGGCATGTCAATCCAGTCGCATAGCCATGAACACACGTATTTGACATCGTATGACGCTGCCACCCTGCGTGCCGAGTTGACGCGTTCCCGAAAACTGATCGAAGACGCCATCGGCAAGCCGGTGACCTTGCTCGCGCCACCTGGCGGACGGATGCCGGCCAACCTTGCCGATGTCGCTCGCGGCTGCGGCTACGAGCACATCCTCAGCTCTAAGCCAGGCCTGGTGAAATCTGCCGCTGCGTTCGTACTGCCAAGAATGGCGGTCACTGCAAAGCTCGATATGGCAACGCTAAACGCCTGGTTGCGTGGCGACATACTCACCTTCGCCAAGGCGCGCCTGCGCTACGCAGTGCTCGCGGGCATGAAGCGATTGCTGGGCGACGACGGCTACGAGCGACTTCGCCGAGAGGCCGTCCGCGGCAGCGGGAAATATTGACGATGCTGATCGCGTTGCTCGTCGCCAGCCTCGGCTTGATCGCGTTTTGCTACGTCGGTTATCCGTTGCTGGTCGCCATGCAGGCGCGCTTTTCGCCGCGACCCGTCAACGCCGGCAACTGGCAGCCGCACGTCGACGTGATCGTCGTTGCCTACAACGCATCGGAAAGCATCGCGCGAAAAATCGACAACTTGCTGGCACTCGATTACCCAGCCGACCGATTGAAACTGCGTTTGGGCTCCGACGGCTCCAGTGACGACACCGTACAACGCGCGCGTGCCCACGTTGCGCAGCGGGGTTGCGAGAATCGCGTCAGCATCGAAGCATTTCCCATGCGACGCGGCAAGGCCGCATGTCTTGCTGACCTGATTGCTCAAGCCGATTCCGACGTGCTGTTTTTCACCGACGTGCGCCAACGTGTGGAACCTGTCGCTCTCAAAGCCTTGCTGCACCCGTTGGCCGATCAAACGGTCGGCGCCGTCAGCGGTGAACTGATGTTCGAGCGTGCTGACGGCTTTGCCGGCTCGGTCGACGCCTACTGGCGCTACGAGAAGTTCATTCGCCGCAATGAATCTGCGAGTGGTTCAGTCGTCGGCGTTACCGGTGCGATCTGGGCAGCGCGACGCGACGCGCTGTCGTCAATCCCGGCCGGTATCATCCTCGACGATGTCTGGTTACCGCTGGCCATCGCGAAGCGTGGCCTGCGCGTCCTGTTCTGCGGCGAAGCGATTGCGTGGGACAAGGCTTCGACCGAACCGGCGCAAGAAGCCTTGCGCAAGCGCCGCACCCTGGCCGGTAATTTCCAGTTGATCGCCAACGATCCGTCGTTACTGTGGCCGGGCTCGCACCCGCTGGGCTGGCGACTGTGGGGCCACAAGTGGTTGCGCCTCGCCTCGCCTTGGCTGTTCGTGATCGCATTGCTGACCAATGTTCTGGTGGTTGCGAAATCGCCGTGGCTGGCGTTGTTGCTGGCGTTGCAATTGCTCGGCTGGATCATGGCTGCCGTCACCTTTGCGCAACCGTCTTCGCAAAGATTCCTGCCCTTGCGCATTGCGGCGTTGTTTGCCCGCATGAATCTGTACGCCGCACAGGCTTTGTTCGATTTCATCCGTAATCGTGATGCTCATCTGTGGTCTTCATCCACGGTGAATCCGGAGCGTCCGCGATGATGGCACCGGTGCCCCAGCGCGTGCTTTACGTGGTGTCGCTGTTTCCGTGCTGGTCGGAAACCTTCATCGTGCGCGAGATCAACACCTTGATTGCGCTTGGCGTGGATGTTCGCATTGTTTCGCTCAAGCGACCCAGCGAAAAAATGGTCCAGCCCGACGCCGAGCAACTGTTGGATCGGGTCTGGCATCCGCAATCGCCGCTGACCGCGATGTGGCGTGTTGGTGTCACCAAGCTGCGTCATCCGCTGATCATGCTGAAGCTGTCTGGCTTGGCGCTGCGTGGACTGTGGACGCAACCATTGGTAGTCCTGAAAACCCTATTCGCGCTGATGCGCGGCATCGAACATCTTGATGCGATTCGTCGTTTCGACCCGGACTTCATCCACGCGCACTGGGCGACCTATCCATCGACGGTCGCGCTCGCGCTGTCGCGGTTGACCGGCAAGCCGTATGGCTTCACCTGCCACGCGCATGACATCTTCGTGGACAACCAGTTGCTGCACACCAAGCTGACCGATGCGAACTTGCCGATCACCATTTCACGCTACAACGTCGACTACCTCAGTGAAAACATCACGCCGATTGCGAGAGAGCGCCTGCAGGTGGTGCATTGCGGCGTTGACTTGCCAGGTTTCACATTCCAGCGCGAGGGTCGCGAACCCGATCTATTGATTGCAGTGGGCCGGCTGGACCCGATCAAGGGTTTCGATGTGTTGGTGCTGGCATTGGCCAATCTCGCCAAGGCGGGAATCGCGTTCCGCTGCACCATCATCGGCGAAGGGACGCAACGCGCCGAGCTGGAGCAATCCATCGCGATGCTTGATCTAGGCAATTGTGTGCAGTTGGCAGGTGCGCTCCCGCAAGTCGAAGTGCGCGCCTTGCTGCACAGCGCAACCGCGTTCGTGTTGCCGAGCACAATTGCTGTCGACGGCAATCGCGATGGGATTCCTGTCGCGCTGATGGAGGCCATGGCGGTTGGTGCACCCGTCATCAGTACCCGCGTGTCGGGCATCCCGGAGCTGATCGAGAACGATGTCAGCGGCCTGCTGGTTGAAGGCGGCGATGCGGATGGACTGGCTGTGGCAATCCAGCGTCTGCTCGAAGACGCCGATCTGCGTGATCACCTCGCGCTTTCCGCTCGTGAAGTGGTAGAGCGCGATTTCGACGCTGCCACCGAAGCCAGCAAATTGTTGGCGGCAATGGCACAAAGCATTGTCACCGGATCGCCACGATGACGGCACGTCGCATCCTCATCGTCAGCGACGAGATGGAGGTTGGCGGTAGCCAGCGCCAGATCGTGCATTTGTTGCTCGGCCTTGACCGCGAACAATGGGAACCGACCTTGTTGTTCTTCCGGCACTCGTCGTTTCTGGTTGACGAATTGCGCTCTGCGGGCATTCGCTGCATTCATTTACCGAAATCGGGACGCTTGTCGCTGGGCTTCGTCTGGCGCCTGTGGAAGTTGCTGCGGCGCGAACGCTTCGAGCTGATCCACGCCTACTCACTGACGGCGGAGTTGTGGGTGCGAGCGCTGCTGGCGGTCTTGCCGGCGACGCGATTCGTCGCCTCGGTCCGTGGGCTCTGCCTGGTTTATCCGACGTGGCAGTGGCGGATGAAAAGCTGGATCCTTGGTCGTGCGGACGCCGTCATTTCCAATTCGCGTGCCGGTGCCCGCGTCACGGCGGAGAAGACCGGCTTCGATGAGAGCCGCATCGAGGTGATCCGCAATGGCATCGACATGCCCGATCTGTTGTCGGCGTCGCATCGTCGCTCCGCGCGACAATTGCATGGCATATCCGAAACTCGAGCTACCGGCCTGTTCGTCGGCCGCATCGTTGTTGAAAAAAACCTGCCCCTGTTGCTGGACGCAATGGTGCGTATTCCCATCGGGCAGCGGCCACAGCTGCTGCTCGCAGGCGATGGACCGCTCGCATCGATGCTCGACGAGCAAATCGAGCGATTGCATCTGGCCGCTGACGTGGTGCGCCTCGGCGAGCGTACCGACACGCGTTGGCTGATGCAGTTCTGCGATTTCCTGATACTTCCGTCGCGTGAAGAAGGCTTGTCGAACGTGATCCTTGAAGCGATGGCGGCGCGATTGGCGGTGCTGGCGTCCGATGTCGGTGGCAATCCGGAACTGATCGACGACGGTCGTACCGGCATTCTGTTCCGCTCAGACGATGCGGCCGAATTGGCAACGAAATTGCAGGAGCTGTCCGCTGATGCCGAACTGCGCGCAAAACTCGGAGCCGCCGCACGTGAAGCCGCCCAACGCGATTGCTCGCTGGCGGCACTGCTGGCCGCCACTCAAACGGTTTACGAGCGCGTAGTGGATGAAAGCAGCCGGCATAATCAGGACGCGACATGAACACTGAACCCGCTTTCGGCCTGCTGATTTCTGGAACAGGTTCGCTTTTCCTTTCGGTGCAACACAGGTGATTGAATTGTCGGAATCTGGCGTGACCAGTGTCATCGGTGACTTCCTGTTGGCGGTCGGGGCAAACGCGCGCATCGATCCGCCTGCGGGCTTTGCTGCCTTGCCGACCAGCGCGGACGTGCAGGTGTTCGTGCGCGGTGCGGTTCGCCATGGTGTTGCCGCTGATGGCACGCACTGGCTGGCCGTTGCCGACCTGATCGAAGGCGACCTCGCCGCAGGCGTCGCCGCGTGGGACGGCGACCCACCACAAAAGCAATGGCGTGGTCGGTTCTCGCAATTGCTGTGGCGCGAGGGTTCGTCGCGCGTTGTCGGGATCACCGATCATTTCTCGACGCTACCGCTTTACACGCTCGAAGCAGACAGGCAATTATTTGCGGCATCCGACTTGCGTCTGTTGACCGCCTTGCCGATGGCGTCGCGTCAGATCGATCCGGTCGCCGTCTATCACTACCTCAATTTTGGCTGCATTCCGGCGCCACGAACGATTTGTTCCGACATCCAGCGTATTGAGCCCGGGACGCGCTATTGCCGCGACACCGATACGTCGAAGTCGACTCGCTATTTCCTGCCGGAATACGCACAGGATTTGCGCGGCAGCGACGAACAACTCGCCGGACAATTGCGCGAACGCATTGTCGCCAGCGTTGAGGACTTTCGCCCGAATGCCGAGCAAGCCTGGGGTTGCTTCCTGTCCGGTGGAACCGATTCGTCCAGCATCGTTTCAATCCTCGCTCGCCAGCAACCACCGCAGCGCGTGCGCAGCTTTTCGATCGGCTTCGCCGAAGCGGGTTACGACGAATTGGCATTCGCCAAACTCGCGGCCGACGCCTGTGGCGCAGAGCCATATTTCATCACCGTCGGTCGTGCCCAAACGACATCACTGGCGGAACGTATCGTCGCCAATTACGACCAGCCATTCGGCAATGCATCGGCCGTGCCGACGCTGGCCTGCGGCGATCTCGCCCACGGCCAGAACGTCAACCTGCTATTGGCCGGTGATGGTGGCGATGAGGTTTTCGGTGGCAACGAGCGCTATTCCAAAGACCAGGTGATGGAGGCTTTCTACCGGATGCCGGCACCGCTGAAATCGCTGGGACGTTCCATCGGTGGATTGGCCGGGCGCAGTTCGAAGCACTTCCTCAATCGCGTCGACAATTTTTTCGAACGTGCGTCACTGCCCAATCCGGATCGCTTCTACACCGATGATTCGTTCGCGTCCGACTACTACTCGGAGCTGCTGACGCCCGCGTTCCGCGAGCATGTCGCCCGCGATGCCTCGCTGGACTTCATGCGTGAAGTTTATTCGCAAGGTGGCGAAGCCGATCCACTGCACCGGATCATGCGTCTGGACCTCGCCATGGCGATCGCCCAGAACGACCTCGTGAAAGTGCACGGTGCCTGCAAGGCGAACGGCATCAGCGTGCGTTTTCCATTCCTCGATCCGGCCCTGGTTGCCTTCACCGGACGACTGCCGGCGAACCAGAAAGTGCGCGGTCTCAACAAGCGCCACTTGTTCAAGAAGGCGATGGCCGATGTGCTGCCGGCGTCGATCCTGAAGAAGAAGAAGCAGGGTTTCGGTCTGCCGATCGCGGTGTGGTTGCGCAGCGACGAAACCTTCCAGTCGATGGTACGCAGCGTGCTGTTCGATCAGCGCACGCAGGAACGCGGCTGGTTCGAACCGGCCTTCATCGAGCGCCTGCTTGCCGAGCACGTGCGCGGCAGTTGGGACCATTCCAACCAGATCTGGCAATTGCTGGTGCTGGAACTGTGGTTGCGGAGCCACCTCGATGCGAAATAGCTCCACGCCGGTTCGCGTCTTGATGCTGCTCGAAAGCCCGTTCCCGACCACGGGTGGCGGCGGTGCCGAGTCGCAGGTTCGCACGCTGGCGCTGGCTTTGCGCGCACGCGGGCACGAGGTCACGGTCCTGACACCGATGCTGGAATCAGGGCCGCAGCGCACCGTAGATGATGTCGAAGGTATTCCGGTGCGGCGTATCAGCTATCCGCGTATCCCGGCGGTCGGAAGCTTGATTCTGTGGACAAGACTGGCCGGGTTCCTGTTTCGGAACCGAAACAACTTCGATGCGTGGCATGTGCACATTGCACACTACCTCGGTGCCATCGCCTGCGTGATTGGTCGTTGGCTCGGCATTCCGGTGATCGTCAAATTTTCCGGTCAATGGGAGCTGGACAGCGGCCTGCTCGCGCGCGACGCGAGCTGGCCGATGCGTATCGCTAAAGGTGGCTTGGCAAAGGCGCGGGTCTATCAGGCGATCAGTCGGCGCATTGCCGGGGAAATCGTGGCGCGCGGTTTGCCGACTGATCGCACTGCTACCGTGCCAAATGCCGTTGATGTGTCGCGTTTCCAGCCGCGTGCTGGCGCGCGCGATCCGGCCCTGCCGTTCACCGCCGTGTACGTCGGTCGCCTGCAATGCCACAAAGGGCTGGACACGTTGGTCGCCGCATGGGCGCAGGCGTTTCGCGGACGCGACGATGTGCGGCTGGAACTGGTCGGGCAGGGCGAGGACGAGACCGCATTGCGTGAGCAAGCAGATGCCGCTGGCGTCGCCAACCAAATTGAATTCCTCGGCCATCGCAGCGATGTCGAGAATGTCCTGGCAGCAGCCGATGTGGCCGTTCTGCCATCGTTGATCGAAGGGCTTTCCAACAGCTTGCTTGAATTTATGGCCAGCGGCCTGCCGGTGATCGCCAGCCGGGTCAGCGGCAGTGAAGACTTGATCGTGACCGGCAGCAACGGCTGGTTGTTCGATGTTGGTGATCGCGATGGTTGCGCCAACGCGCTCGTGGAAGCCGTCGCGATGGATCGCGATGCACTCGCCGCATTGGGACGGCAGGCGCGGCTTGATGTCGAAGCGGCTGCTGGTCTAGACGGTGTGCTGGATCGATTGCTGGCGCTGTATCGCGGCGCGCTGCCGGTGGAAGGCGTCGTCGAGATAGCAAACCATTCGGCGAGCGCAATCGCGCGTTGTGCCGCGCCGAGCAACGTCACGCCATTGCGCAGGGTCGGTTGAATGTGCGGCATCGTCGGCATCGTCGCGGCACCGGGCCGACCATTGCCGTCACTCGACGTTGGTCGCGCGATGAACGCGGCAATCGTCCATCGTGGACCGGATGACGACGGTTTCTATCGCGACGAGCAAGCACTGCTTGGCATGCGCCGACTTGCGATCATCGACATCGCTGGCGGCCACCAGCCGATGGCGAATGCCGATGGCAGCGTGCAGGTGGTCTTCAACGGCGAGATCTACAACTATCGCGAGCTACGCCTTGAGCTGGAGAAGCTCGGCCAGCGTTTCCGGACCCAGTCCGACACCGAAGTCATCGTGCACGGCTACGCGCAATGGGGCGAGTCGGTGTTCGAGCACCTTGACGGCATGTTCGGCATCGCGATCTGGGACACGCGCAACCGGAGCCTGCTGCTCGCGCGTGATCGCTTCGGCGAGAAGCCGTTGTTCTATGCCATCAATCGCGACGGTATCTGCTTTGCGAGCGAACTGAAATCACTGCTCGCGGTTCCCGGCTTTGATCGCAGCATTGATGACGAAGCGGTGCAGGGCTATGTCTGTTTCGGCTACGTGCCAGCGCCGCGCAGCATTTTTTCCAGCGTCAAGAAACTCCCACCGGCGCATTTCCTGCGCTACCGCGATGGCGATGTCAGCGTGCATCGCTACTGGCAACTGGCGTTCGGCCAGCGCCAAGATCTCGACGAGAGCGAAGCCGAAGAAGAACTGGCGACATTGCTCGACAAGGCTGTTTCAAGTCGACTCGTTGCCGATGTCCCGTTCGGTGCGTTCCTGAGTGGCGGGCTCGATTCCAGTGTGGTTGTCGCCTTGATGGCGCAGCACATGAGCCAGCCGGTGCGCACGTTTTCGATCGGCTTCAAGGAAGCGGCCTACAACGAGTTGAGCGATGCACGGCGCGTGGCCGAGCACCTGGGCACGCGTCATCGCGAGTTGGTTGTCGAACCTGATGCGGTCGAGCTGTTGCAACAACTGGTCTGGTTTCTCGACGAGCCGTTCGCCGACTCGTCGGCAGTGCCGACCTATCTGGTGTCCAAACTCGCGCGCGAAGACGTCAGCATGGTGCTGACCGGCGATGGCGGCGACGAAGCGTTCGCCGGCTACGATCGCTATCTCAAGTTCCTGAAACTACAGCAGCTTGGCGCGCTGAAACCGCTTGCTTCTTTTGCTGCGCGTTCGGCTGGTGCGGTTATGCCGGGCAGCCTCGGCTATCGACTTGGTCGTCTCGGCGAACGCTTGCAACAACCTTTCCCCGACAGCTACCTGAGTTCGGTGGCGGTTTCGCGCGCCGATATCGCGCAGCGTTTGCTCGGCGGGCAGGGCGGCAATCACTACCGCAGTATCGACGCGCTGTTGAAGAACTTGCCCGACGGTGATGATCTCGACCGCATGGTCGCGATCGATATCGGCAGCTATTTGGCTGACGATATTTTGGTGAAACTTGATCGCATGGCGATGGCCAACTCGCTGGAAGGTCGCGCGCCATTGATCGACCATCACCTGGTCGAATTCGCGGTGCGTTTGCCAGCATCAATGCGAGTACGCAACGGTCGTGGCAAGCACTTGTTGCGACAAGTCGCGCGGCGCTGGTTGCCGTCCGATGTGCTCGACAAACCCAAGCAGGGTTTCGCGATCCCGCTGGCGGCGTGGTTTCGCGGCCCCTTGCGCGAGCTCGCCAGCGACGTGATCGGCAGTCGTGCGTTTCGCGAACGCGGATTGATCGCAGCTGCCGCAGCCGATGGCTATCTCGCCGATCATCTCGCCGGTCGCGCCGATCATGGCGAAACGCTGTGGCTGGTGTTGTCGCTGGAGTTGTGGGCGCGACGCTATCTCGACAGCGCAGGGGGTGCTCTGAACAAACGGGCACAAATGTCATGATGTCCGAAAGGTCCGCCGGGTGGTGTGCGTGGCGCAGTGCAGGCAGGCCGCCTGGACAAGCCGCGCGCGCCGGCTGGGGGGCGTTTCGGACATCACCCTTCAACAAGATCAATCGGCTGGGCCGCACTGCCTGCGTGCAGCTCCGCGTTGCGACGGCTCGCCAGACGGCCAGTCTGGCTTCGCCGCCGCGCCTTGATCTGCGCGCAGGCAGTGCGGTGACATCTGTGCCCATCTATTCAGAGCGCCCCTAGCCATGTTGCGCGCGCTGCTGCTGTTCCAGATCCTCTACACGGTCTATCAAAGCCACTACTACTTCGAGACCGGCATCCCCGGCATTAATCTGCCGAATGTCTTGTTCCTGGTTTGCTGGGTGATGGTGTTGCGCGCGCCACGCGTCGAGGAAGTCACTGCGCCGGCGATCCTCAAACGCAGCGTGATGGTCTGGTATGGCGCATTGGTGTTTGCGTTCCTGATGGCGCTGGCACGCTTCCCCGGCGAGTTCATGCTCGACGTCAATTACCTGCGCTCCGCGCTGTTCTCGCCGCTGCTGTATTTTCTCTACCTGCGCAGCAAGCAGAGCCTCGAAGACACTCGCTGGATGGCGATTGCGGTGATGGTGGTTGCTGCAATTGCCGGCTTGCAGGCAATTCGCCAGGGTCTGGATTACGGCATCGGCAGCTACAACGAAACCCATCGTGCGTCGGGGCCGTTCGGCGCCGACTATCGCGACGCCAACCGCGCCGGCATCTACTACTGCATCTTCCTGCCGATGTTCATCGGCCTCGCACTGTTCCTGCGCAAGCAGAAATTGTGGTTCTTCGCGGCGCTAGGCGGCGTCGCCTTGCTCGCTTTCGCCATTCTGGTCACCTATTCGAGACAGTCTTATTTCATTGCCTTGCTGGGTGCGGCGTTGGTACTGGTTCGGCGCAGCACAATACTCGCCGTTGTGTTTTCAGTTCTCGCGCTGATCGCGATCCCACTGCTGCCGGGCAGCGTTACCGAGCGTGTCGCCGAGACCGCGCAAGAAGACGTCTACGGCACTGAAGTGATCGACGACAGCACCGCCAGTCGCTGGGAAATCTGGTCGGGTGGTTTGCGCATGGCAGCGACCAATCCGCTGGGCGTTGGCCTCAACCGCTTCAAGACGCGCATCGGTGAATACGTGCCACGCTACAAGGGTTACGACGCGCATAACTTTTACGTGCTGACGCTCGCCGAAATGGGCATCCAAGGTCTGATCGCGCTGGGTCTGGTTTTCCTGGCCTTGTTCAAGCTGGGCCTGTTCCTGCGACGAAATGTCCCCCCCGGCGACAGTGAGGCAATGGCGCTGGCGGTTGGCTTCATGGTGACCACGATCAGCGTCGGCCTCGGCAATCTTTATGGCAGTCCATTTCTCGAAGCGAACGTGCTTGGCACCTACTGGATACTCTGCGGGGTGCTGGAGCGGTACATGCAGTTGAAGCAACAGGCGCTTGCAGGCACGGGTGATGGACGCGCGATCAGCGAGACCGAAGCCATAGAGAAATTTCCACTGATTACGCGCGCAAATCCTGGATTGAATCGGCCCGGTCTTCGCCCCGGTGCGAACGATCCGCAGTTGCGGGGCGGCCAGCGATGACGGGAAGCTCACGCAAGGCAGCGCTGATGGTTTCCGGCTTGAACCTTGCCGGCAAACTGCTCGGACTCGGCAAGACCTTGCTGATCGCCGGACTGTTCGGCACCACCGGCATGTTAGATGCGTTCTGGGTCGCTTACTCGCTGCCGCTGCTGTTGCCCGCGCTGCTGACCGGCACGCTGACTATCGCCTTCGTGCCACGGTTTGTTTCGAGTCTCGAAGGCCGCACCGGCGCAGAGGCGTGGCGTGGCGCCAACACTCTTTTCACCCTGGTAATTGGCTTCGCGATCATCGGCAGCGTGCTGATGTACATCTTTGCGTCGGGTCTGGTGCAACGACTCGCACCGGGGTTGGATCTCGCGACGCATGTAAAAGCGGTCGAGCTGACCCGACTGCTGTTGCCGGCGGTGGTCATCATCACGATTTCATCGTTACTTTCCGCGCTGTCGTACGCGCGCGAACGCTTCGTGCTGCCGGGGCTGGAAAGCATCGTCAACAACATCGCCATCATCACGCTCGCCGTGTTCTGCGCGAAGCAGTACGGCGTGACCGCGCTGTTGTGGGGCGTGATGATTGGTTACGCGATGCAGGCGGTGATCTTGATTGTCGGAAATCGCGATCTGATCACCGACAGCATCCGACCTGCGCTAGCCTTCAAGCATCCCGATTTCCTCGCTCCGTTCGGTCACCTGCTGCCGCTGTTTGTGGGCTCGGCCGGTTCGATGCTGGTCGGACTGGTCGACCAGTATTTTGTTTCCCTGCTCGATGCCGGATCGATTTCGGCACTTACCTACGCAGGCATGCTGGCTTTCCTGCCGATCGAAGTATTCGCGCAGGCTGTGCTGACCACCTACTACCCATCGCTGGGTCGCTCATTCGGTGCCGGCGACTATGCCGCCGCCGCCGCAACCTATGCAGAAGGCGCGCGCTTCCTGTTGTTACTGACCTTGCCCTGCGCGATCCTGCTCGCCGTGCTGGCCGAGCCCATCGTCGTTCTGCTTTTGCAACGTGGCAAGTTCGATGCGACATCGACTGCGCTCACCGTGCAGGCGATGATGTTCCTTTCCCTGGTCGTGGTCGCTCGGGCGCATGCCTACTTCAGCTATCGCGTGTTGCATGCAGCGCGCTGGGCATGGACGCAAGTCGGCATTGGCCTGCTCGGCGTGGTCACTGCGATCGTGCTCAACATGATGTGGGCGCGAACGCTCGGCCTGCGCGGCATTGCACTGGCAACGCTGGTTTCCGCGATCCAGTCGGCACTGCTGGCAACGTTCGCGGTGCGACGCTTGTTGGATGCACCGTGGCCACGCGGCTTCGGTCGCGATCTGGTCAACGTGATTGTTCCATGCCTGGCTTTGACTGCCATCATCGTTCCGGCGCGCTGGTTGATAGGCCCAAGTTCGGGCCATCCCTTGCAGGCGTTCCTCACCTGCGCCATCGCCGCACCGGCTGGTTTGTTTGGGCTGTGGGTCGCCGTCAAACTTGGCCAACCCGATGTCGTCGCCGCGCTGACTGCGTTGCGTCGGCGTCTGCGCAAATACACTGGAGCTCAATCGTGAGTCCTCGCCAGGAGCCCGCCGAAAAATTGCATTGCGTACTGCATTGTCAGTCCGACGAGGCGCATCTGCAGCAGGTCTATGCCGGCTTCGCCACGCTGGCGCGCAATGGTGCGTTTACGCTGGAACAGAAGCTCGAAAAAATCGACTTCTACCAAGCGCTCCTGCCTGGCCATCTCGATACCTCGCGTGCCGCGCACCTGATCGTCGAAGTCGACGGCATGCGCATTGGCTACGACGTGCACGACGCCGGCGAAGTGCCCGAAGATCTGCTCGCCAAGGTGGATGTGCTGTTCAAGCGCAGTTGGGAACTCGCATTCGTGGAAGCCTGCACGGCACCCCGTAGAGTGTTGCCGCTAGGCGCCAACCTTTGGGTACACGCCAATCCCCCGGACTGGCGCGCACTCGGTCGCGCACGCATGTATCGCGGCAGCGAAGCTCTCAAGCGCGTAGTGCGCGCATTGGGAATGGATCGACTCCTAGGCAACGCCATGTTCACGCCGCGCTGGGCTGATCTGTCTGCAAAACCGCCAATCGATCTCGCTCCGCGCGTGCTGTTCCTCGCCGAAGCATGGAATCCTGACGAGGCACCAACCGAACACACCGCCACCGAACGCGTCAGCATCAACGCCGCGCGCGCAGCCTGCATGCGCGCACTGCGCGAGCGTTTCGGCGACAAGGCCACCTGTGGATTTCGCAATACGCCGTTCGCACAACGCGAGTTCGCCGACCTGGTCGTCAACGACAGCAAGCTCACCCGCAAGCGCAGCTATCTGAAGTTGGTGCGCCAACATCCCATCTGCATCGCAACCAGCGGCCTGCATCGCTCGACTGGCTGGAAGTTCGCCGAATACCTGGCCATGTCTCGCGCCATCGTTTCGGAAAAACTGCATATGCAGTTGCCGGGTCCGATTGCGGCGGAGTCTCACTACCTTGAATTCAGCGGTGCCGAAAGTTGCGTGGCTGCCGTGGCTCGCTTGTTCGACGATGCCGGCCAGCGACAATCCCTGATGAAAGCCGCTGCCGCATACGCGACGCATCATGTACGCCCCGATTCGCTGATCGCCGAATCCCTTCGACATGCATTCGCGTGGCGTGAAACCAATCGGTCCGCGCCATGAAAAGTTCGACGCCCAGCGACCACTACGACAACGCCGGCGAATCGATGCTGGCACGTCTCGGCAACGTGGTCGCCAAGCTCGGCGTGGTTCCTGGCTTGTGCTATGCACTCGGCAAGCGCCGTGCGCGACCGGTCGGCGAACTGTGGACGCTGCACCCCAAACGCATCGCCCATCCCTTGCAACTTCGCGCCGGCACCAGCGACATCGAAGTGTTCTATCAGATCTTCGTCGAGCAGGAATACGGGGTGATGGACGACTTCCTCGATGTCGGCCTGGTCATCGACGGCGGCGCGAACGTCGGCTATTCGGCGGCGTATTTCTTGTCGACGTTCGCGGATTGCGAAGTCATCGCCATCGAACCTGATCCGGAAAACGCGAAAGTGCTGCGGCTCAACATGGCACCGTACTCTGGGCGTGTGCGTTGTATCGAAGCCGGCCTGTGGTCGCATTCGGCACGATTGAAAATGGCAGAGTCCTCATTTCGCGACGGCGCCCACTGGGCACGCCAAGTTCGCGAATGCGGCCCTGAAGAGAGCGGCGGCCTGCCGAGCGTCGGCATCGGCGAATTGCTGCGCGATTCCGGCCACGAACGTATCTCGGTCCTCAAGCTCGACATTGAAGGCGCGGAAACTGTCCTGTTCTCCAGTGGCTACGAAGACTGGATCGACAAGGTCGACACCTTCGTCATCGAACTCCACGAAGATTCCCCCTGGGGCAACGCCAGCGCCGCATTCCATGCCGCGATTGAAGGGCGCAGGTTGGCGTTGTCGCGCAGCGGTGAGTTGACGATCGCGCGGCGCATGGGCTAATTCGCTGTCGCCATGACTTCGCTACCAAGCTTGGCGCACTGCTGTACGGAACGTAGAGACCGGCCAGCTGGGTCGACCCAAAATAGTTCTTCGTCATTCCTGCGAAGACACACTGCGGTCCGGAATGATTTCGCTTCATTGACCGACGGGTCTCTGTCGGCCCATCGCCAGGGTCTGCGCACCCAAATCTGGTCGTTTCCCCGGCGAAGGCCGGGGTCCAGTGGACGACGGCTTCTGGCCGTATTTTGGGGGGGGCTGTCGAAACAGCAGCGCGTGAAATGAAGACTGCCAACAGCATCTGCCGACTGGACACCGGCCTTCGCCGGGGAGACGAAATGCAGGGACGTGCCGCCCTCGATAGTTGAGTCGCTCGTTCCAGAAGAGCCGCGTAGACCAATCGCCGCAACGGTTTCCACGAACGCGGTCAATTTACTCCGGACAGCAGTGTGCGAAGGCAGGATTCACGAGGCTACGATTTCTGCTCTGACAACGTCGCTGTTTCGGCGATGACTGCAGGCAGGGCGTTGGCTCGATTGCGGCGTGCGCGGTAGACCCCATCGACTGCGTAAATTGCGAGTGCGACCCAGATGGCGGCGAAGCCGATCAGCTGGTTGCGGTCAAAGGGTTCGCTGAATACCCAGACACCGATCAGCAACTGCAAGGTCGGTGCGATGTACTGGAGCATGCCGATCAGGGTGAACGGAATGCGGCGAGCGCCGTACGCGAACCCGATCAGCGGCAGAGCGGTCAAGCCGCCGCCTAGGATCAACAGCAGGTCGATATCGATGCCGCTGTGACCCAGTTGCAGGCTGCCCTGGCTGGCCTGCCAGAATAGCCAGGCAATCGCCGGCAGCAGCAGATAGACACTTTCAATGGCAAGACCGGGCACGGCATCGACGGCGACCTGTTTGCGGATCAAGCCATAGATCGCGAACGAGAATGCCAGCGACAGGGCGATCCACGGTACGCCGTCGTGGTGCAGGGTCAGCCACAACACGCCCGCAGCCGCTATTGCGATCGCGGACCATTGGCGCGGATTAAGTCGCTCGTGCAGGAACAACACGCCGAAGACCACGTTGACCAAGGGATTGATGAAATAGCCAAGGCTGGTTTCGACCACGTGGCCGGCGTTGACCGCCCAGATATATAGCCCCCAGTTGAACGCAATGAAGACGCTGCTTACCGCCAGCCAGCCGGCGACGCCGCGTCTCGCGAGCACGTCGCGCCACCAGCGGTTGCCTTGCTTGAAGAACAGCCAGGCCAGCAGGAACATGGCCGCCCAGACAATGCGATTGGCGATGATCTCGAATGCCGGCACCGATTTCAGCAGGTGCCAGTAGAGCGGAAACACGCCCCACATCAGGAACGCGATGATCGTCGCGCTGAGGCCGCGGCGATCCAGTGGCTCGGAAGCCTGGCTCATGATTGCGGTCGATCAGTAGCGCGGGAACGACGGATCGATTTCGCGCGACCAGGCATCGACGCCGCCTTCGACATTCCACAGGGCCTTGAAGCCTTGACCACGGAAATATTCGGCGGCCTGGCGGCTGGAATTGCCGTGGTGGCAAAGGAAGGCGAGTGGGGTGTCTTTCGGCAACGCGGTCAGTGTCGCGTGGCTTGCGTCATCAAGCACTTGCGCACCGGCGAACGGAGCGAATTCGCGATCCGACAGCGGCCGCACATCGATGACCGTGATGTCGCCAGCCGTCATGCGGTCGCGCAGTTGTTGCACATCAAGCGAGCGGATGGGTTGCGGGCCGAGTGGCAGGTGGATCGACAGGCCTTCGCCATGGCCGGATTTCACCCAGTCGATCCTGGCACCACGCGCGCGCTGCGCGCTGGCGAGATCGAAATAGACGTCCAGACCATTTGCCTGCGCGACGATTTCGCTGCCGGTCAACTTCTCCAGCATCTGGAATTGCGGCTGGAACTTCGCATTGATGGCCAGCAGCAGATATGCGTTTTCGTTATCGCTCAGTGATTGGCGAATCACTTCAACGGCGCGATCGGAAATGCTGATTTCCGGCGGCGTGCGATCAGGAGCAGCAGCACCGAGCAATGCGTGCAGTTCGCCCGAATCGTGCATGCCCTGGATAATGTCCGAGCCGCCGACCAGTTCACCGTCGACGTACAACTGCGGAATGGTTGGCCAGTTGCCAAAGTCCTTGATGCCCTGGCGCATCGCTTCATCGCCCAGCACATCGAACGTTTCGTAGTCGTCGATGATGTCATCGAGGCGACCGATCGCGGCGGCGGAAAAGCCGCAGGCGGGTGCTTGGCGATTGCCTTTCATGAAAAGGACCACGCGCTGGCTGGCGAGCAGGGTTTCGATGCGGGAACGGATTTGCGGGGCTAGCGACATGGTTTTTCCAATCAGGGATTTGCTTGAGCGTGAAGTGGCTGCCAAACGCCATTGCGCAAGGCTTCCAGCGGACGATAACGCGCCTTGTAGTCCATCTTCGGATGGCCGGCGATCCAGAATCCAAGGTAGAGGTGATCGAGCGTGTTCGCTCGCGTCAGTTTGATCTGGCTGAGTATCGCCAAGCTGCCGAGGCCTCGATTACGCAGGCCTGGATCGAACCAACTGTAAACCGCCGAAAGTCCGTTCGAACAGGCGTCGGTCACTGCGACGGCGATCAGCGCGTCGTCGAGCCGGAACTCGATGAAACAGGTTGGGCTCCATTCGGTGTAGAGGAATTTTTCGAAGTCGTCTGGCGTGGCGTCGTCCATGCCGCCGCCCGTGTGGCGCGACGAAAGATAACGCTGGTAAAGCGCAAAACGCTCGTCGCTGTAGCCGGCCTTGGTGATCGCAATCTGCACGTCGCTGTTCAAGGTGAGGCAACGGCGCTGGCTGCGATCGGGTTGGAATTGCGCCACCGGCACGCGCACCGGCGTGCAGGCATGGCAGGCCTCGCAATGCGGAAGATAGACGTGGTTGCCGGCGCGCCGATAGCCGTGGGTCAACGCGTTGTTGTAGAGCTGCGCCATGTTCGGCGCCGAAGGATCGATCACCAGGTTCTGTGCCGTGCGCTCGACGAAATAGCCGCAGTCATGCGGCAAGGTCTGGAACAGGCGTACCGTTTGCGAACGCACGTCGATGCTCACCCGACTTCGCCGATCAGCGCGAAAACTGGAACAGCGCGATCAACACGATGACACCGGTGACCAGCGCCAGGATGACCAGCTTGAAACGCTTGCTGGCCGCCGCTCGTGCGCGTGCTATGTCGGGCACGCTGCGCGACATGGCCAGCTCATCGGCAAAACGCACGGCTGGTTCGAGACCGACCTCACGGAGGATCTGGCGAGCCTGGGTCTGGTCGTTGGAATGGACCACCCAAACCTGCGGCCAGCTGTCGCGTTCGTTACCGCCCGAACTGTAACTGAAACGCTTCCACTGACCACCCTTCCAGCCGATGCGATTGGTCAGCGTGGTCTGGATGCCGGCCTTGTTGAGCAACTCGACGACGCGATCAACGTTTTCGGCACGTGGGGATGTGTAGATCTGTCTCATTCGTGGTCCTTGAGTCGGATCAAGCCTTCCTGCGCAGTGGAAGCCACCAGCTGCCCTGTACGATCAAAAAACTGGCCGCGAGCCAAGCCACGCCCAGCTTGTGCTGTCGGGCTATCGCAGGAATACAGCAACCACTCGTCGACACGGAATGGGCGATGAAACCACATCGCGTGATCCAGGCTGGCGATCTGGACGTTGGGTTGCAGGAATGAAAAGCCATGCGGAAAACTGCTGGTGACGATGAGATGAAAATCCGAAGCGTAGGCCAACAGCGCGCGGTGCATCACGTCGGTGTCCGGCGCGGTTTCGGTGAAACGAAACCACACCTGGTTGAACGGTGGACGCTTGACCGGGTTCAACTCATCGCGTGGATAGACCGGACGAAATTCAAACGGACCAGCGCGACGCAGCCAGCGTTGCAGCTTGGTTGGCAGCTTCGCGAATTGTTCGTCCGGCAATGGTGGCGGCGGCACGATGTCTTCCGGCGCAGGCACTTCCGGCATGCTCACCTGGTGCTCGAAACCATCCTCAGGCGTCTGGAACGATGCAGCCGCGTTGAAGATCGTTTGACCGTGCTGGATTGCGGTGACCCGACGCATCGAAAAACTGCCGCCATCGCGGGTGCGTTCGACGTTGTAGATGATCGGCGAGTTGATGTCGCCAGCGCGCAGGAAATACGCATGCAGCGAATGCGCGGCGCGTTCTTCGGGAACGGTCTGCTGGGCCGCCGACAGGGCCTGGCCGAGCACCTGTCCACCGAACACGAAACGCGTGCCAATGTCACGGCTTTCGCCACGGAACAGGTTGTCTTCAAGCCGTTCCAGTTGCAGCAGCGGGACGAGTTCGGCAGCGGGTTGGCTCATACGCGCGGATTCATCATGTTGCGGCGCGTCAGTATAGCTGGCGCGCCTTCGAAGACCGTCTACTGGTTGTCGTCAGGAAGCGGAATCAGTCGCACCAGGCCACTGCCGGCAACCACTTCGGTCCATGGAAACAGCGGGCCGGGATCGACGCGGCGCGGCAACATGACGCTGACATCGTCGCTCGCCGGCTCCAGCCGACAATCCAGATCGGCATGCGCGGCGATGTACCTCAGGTTCGGATGATCGGCCTTCAACTCGCGCAGCAACGCGAGCAGGGCGCCGATCTGCGCCTCGGTGTACGGCTCGGTGAAGGCCTGATGGCGCGAATCCTTCCAGGACGGATAGCGACCGAGATTGATCATCTCGATGCCGATCGAACGCGGGTTATAGCCGCGCGTGTGATTGGCGACGCGCGTGTCGTTCACGTAGCGATACACCGCGCCATCGCGATCAACGTAGTAATGACCGCTGTTGCCGGTCTGCGTCGCCGGGTAATGCACCACTTCGCCGTACTGTCGCGCCATGGCGAGATCGGGCAATTCGGTGCAGTGCATCACGATCAGATCAATCGCCGATGCTGGCCGTTCCGGCAGGCGTTCTTCGTAGGGCAGGGGCGTGTGATGGATGTCCATGGATGGGAAGCTTCGCATGAAAGTGAAGACGAATCGGGCCAGGTGGTAGCATCGCCGCCCTCCCGGGATTGGCAACGGCATCACGATGAAAGGCACGGTCATCCTCTCGCACGGCCTGGAAAGCGGGCCGCAGGCGACCAAGGTCACGGCGTTGGCGCGAGTCGCCGAAGAGGAGGGCTGGGCGTCGCTGCGACCGGACTATCTCGATCTCGACGCCACTCGCGATCCGCTGCAAATCAGCCGTCGCATCGGGCGCGCGCTGGAGCGAACGCCGCGTGAAGGTCGAGTTGTATTTGGCGGTTCCAGCATGGGTGCCTACACGTCGGGACTGGCGTCGCTCACGCGTGACTGCGCTGGCCTGTTCCTGATCGCATTGCCAGTCGCCATGGTCGGTTATCCGCAAGTGTTCGACGCAGCGCGCGTGCCGACCGTGCTGGTGCACGGATGGCGCGATGAGCTTTGTCCTGTCGACGAAGTGATCGCGTTCGCCCGGGCGCGAGGCGACACCTTGCACCTGGTAGACGACACCCATCGCCTGGTCGACCACGTCGAGTATTGCGCGGAAGCGTTCCGCCAATTGCTGATTGCGATTGACTGACGTGTTCTTTGCGACCTGCCCGAAAGGATTGGAATACCTGCTGCGCGACGAGCTGATCGCGCTCGGTGCCGACGAGGTGCGCGAGGCGCTGGCCGGCGTGCATTTCGGCGGCGGCATAGCGGCGGCGTATAGCGCCTGCTTGTGGTCGCGACTGGCCAGTCGCGTGTTGATGCCGCTGGCCGAGTTCGATGCGCCGAACGAGGATGCGCTTTACGACGGTGTGCAATCAGTCGATTGGAGCAAGCACCTTGTCGTCACTGGCACGCTCGCGGTCGATGCGGTCAGCAATGCAAGCACCTTGACCCACACCCGCTACCTGGCCCAGAAAGCCAAGGACGCAGTTGTCGATCAGTTCCGCATGCGCGATGGCGAGCGACCCAGCGTGGACACGTCGCAACCGTCAATCCGCATCAACCTGCTGCTGCGCAAGAATCGCGCCTTGCTTTCAATGGACCTTTCCGGTTCACCGCTGCATCGGCGCGGCTGGCGTATCGGCCAGGGCGAGGCTCCGATCAAGGAAAACCTCGCCTGCGCGATGCTGATCCGGGCTGGTTGGCCGGCGATTGCTGAAGCGGGTGGCACCATCGTCGATCCGATGTGCGGCGCTGGAACGTTACTGATCGAAGCAGCGTTGATGGCTGCTGATGTGGCACCGGGATTGCGTCGCGATTACTGGGGTTTCAGCGGTTGGCTCGGCCACGATGCGGAATTGTGGAGCGGTCTGATCGATGACGCGAAAGCGCGTGCGGAGGTTGGCATGGCGAGGCAATCGCCGCGCTATGTTGGCTACGACGCCGACCTGCGTGTCATCTCGCAAGCGCAGCGAAATGTCGAATCGGCCGGTCTTGCGGAGGTCATCCGTATCGTGCACCAGCAGGTCGCCGAGTTGAGCAAACCTGCGGACTGCACATCTCCGGGATTGATCATCTGCAATCCGCCCTACGGCGAACGCATTGGCCAGCAGGATGAACTCGCGCCGCTTTATCGCATGCTGGGTGATCGTGCCCGTGCCGAGTTCGATGGTTGGACACTCGCGCTGATTACGTCCGATGAAGCACTCGCCCGTGCCGTTGGGTTGCGTTCGGAAAAGCGCTATACGTTGTACAACGGTGCGCTGGAGTGTCGCTTCTATCGCTACGGAATCGGCGGTGATTCGGTGCCGCGAGTGCCGGAGCAAAAGCCGCTCAGCGAGGGCGCGCAAGCAGTCGCCAATCGCATCAGGAAGAACGCCAAACATCATCGCAAGCGGATCGAGCGCGAAGCCATCCATGCATGGCGGGTCTATGACGCCGACTTGCCGGAATATTCTGCCGCCATCGACATCTATGTCGGCGTTCCAGCCGAGCGTTCCGATGCCCAGCCGCAGACCTGGCTGCACATCCAGGAATACGCGCCACCCAAGGACATTCCCGAACATATCGCCAGCGCGCGACTTGCCGAACTGGTGCAAGGCGCCTGTGCTGCACTTGAAGTGCCGCGCCAGCGCGCCGTCGTGAAAACGCGGTCGCGCGGCAAAGGCGGCAGCAAGTACGGGCGCATCGACGAACGTGGTGAATTCCTGATCGTCGTCGAAGGCGGCCAGCGCCTGCTGGTGAACCTGCATGACTATCTCGACACCGGGCTGTTCCTCGATCACCGACCGCTGCGATTGCGCTTGCAGACGCTGGCCCGCGGTGCGCGGTTCCTCAACCTGTTTGCGTACACAGCAACGGCCAGCGTGCACGCCGCAGCAGCGGGTGCCGTGAGCACCACGAGCGTCGATTTGTCCGGCACCTATCTCGACTGGGCGGGCCGCAATCTCGCCTTGAATGGTCATCGCGATGACCGCAACGACTTGCTGCAAGCTGACGCGCTGGAATGGCTGGAGCACGAGCGTGGTGAGTACGACGTGATCTTCGTCGACCCGCCGACGTTCTCCAATTCAAAACGTGCCGAAGATTTCGACGTGCAGCGCGATCACGTGGCGTTGTTGCAACGCTGCGGCGAGCGATTGTCCGAGCAGGGGCTGATCCTGTTTTCCAACAACAATCGGCGCTTCAAACTCGACCGCGACGCATTGCCGCAGTTCGATATCGAAGATGTCAGCGCCGCCACGATCGGCTTTGATTTCGAGCGCAACCCGCGCATCCACGTCTGCTACGAACTTCGCCATCGCTGACAGCATCGCCGGATATTGACACCGGCCTAACGGCATTCATCATTTACTAAGCGATTATTCAGTCCCGGGCCGCCAGCATCGTTCCCGTTGCCGCAATCCCCAAAGGTTGTTGATATGTCCATCCCCGTTATGTCACGCCTGCGTCATACGGCGCTGGCCCTGCTGGCGCTGATCGCGATGTCCATCGCTGCTCCGTCTGCAATGGCGCGCGGTTCGTTCGGCATCAGCATTGCGGTGCCAGGCATTGGCATCAGCTACAGCGACCATGGCCGTCGTTACAGCCAGTGGGGTGGTTACGTAGGCGGAGGCTATTCATCCTATGGTGGCTACTACGGCGGCTCGCCCTACTACTCCTCGTACAACGATCCGTACTACCAGCCCTACTACCAGCCCTACTACCGTCCGTCGTACGGCAGCTACTACGGCGGGCGCAATTACTATCGTCCGTCTCGAGTGGTCTATTACGACCGTGATGACCGTGGCTACCGAGGCCATCGCGGTCGTTATGATGATCGCGGCTACGACCGCAGGTATCGTGACGACCATGGTCATCGACGCGACGGTCGTTACGGCGACAGCGCGCGTGATCGAGGTCGTGGCGGCTACTACGACCGCGGTCGCTGATTAGCCCGCGACGACGCAAACGCATTCCACACCAGTCCCCCGCCGGTAGCGCCCCCTCGCTATCGGCAACCCGGCCCCGCGACGATCTCCCCCGACTGTCGCGGGGCTTTCTATTTGGCGCATTTGGCAGCCAAGATCAACGTCTGCAAGCGCGGATTTGCTGCACTGCGCTATCATGGCGACTGTCGCAATCGGCCTTCCCATGACCCACCGCCGCCATTCTGCCGCTGCTGCGGCAATCAGTGCAGCTTCAATAAGGGACCTACCCATACGCTGGGCTTTTTTCCAGCAATGGCTTCGCAATCCCCGTGCTATCGCGGCGCTGGCACCATCCAGTCGTGTGCTTGCCCGCGCCATGATTGCGCAATTGCCGGAATCGGCTGAACGCATCATCGAGTTCGGCGGCGGTACTGGCGTCTTCACGCGCGGACTGATCGAACACGGCGTGGGTCCGGACCAGTTGATGGTGGTCGAGCTAAACGGAGCCTTGCATCGAATGTTGAAGCGCCGCTTTCCGGCGACGCGGGTTGTGCGTGGTGACGCACGCAATGTGGCCGCGCTGGTGGCGCGTGAAAAATTCGCCGAAGTCGGTGGTGTCGACGCCGTCGTCAGCGGCCTGGGTCTGCTGTCGATGAGTCGCGATGTGCAGCGCGAAGTCCTCGCGGCGGCGTTCAGCGTGCTCAAACCGGGTGGCCGCTTCATCCAGTTCACCTATGGCCCGGTAGGACCGGTGCCGCGTGAGTTGCTCGGCGAGCTCGATCTCAACTCGCGTCGTGCGAGCGTGGCATGGTTCAACGTGCCGCCGGCGACCGTGTACGTGTATACGCGCAATCGCTCGACCGCCGTGCACGCTGTGCGCGCCCCTTGACGCGTGCCGTCGCGCGCGCCGAACGAAATAATCTTTGACGGAGACAACGATGTTTGATTTCAACGCCAGGAACCCCGGCATGCCTGATTGGACTGCGATGGCGCAGCAATACATGGACGCGCTCAAGCAGACGTCGAGTGGGCAAGCAGCGGCGAACCCCTTCGGCAACGTGTGGCCGGGCCCTACCGTGTCCAATCCGTTCATGCCAGTTGCGAACCCGTTTGCGGGCATGGCGAACCCTTTCGCTGCCGCCCCGGTCAATCCGTTCGAGGCGATGACGCGCGCCTTCACGGCTGGCGACAAGAACGATGGCAGTTCCAGCAACGACGTTGCCGAACGCATGGCATCGAGCATGAAAAACTACTTCGCGATGTTGCAGGCCATGGCCACGGCCGGGATGCCGGTGCAAGCCTCGGAATCGGACGGTGACAGCAATCCGTGGCTCGACGCGATGAAGGGTGCGGCGACGCACGGGGCAGACAATCCGCTGTTCGCGGCATTCCGCGATTTCGGCGGCAACGGTGCCAGGGGTTTCGAGCAGATGGCCAACCAGTTCATGTCGTCACCCGCAATGGCCGACGCGCGGGCGATGCTGCAACTGCCGACGTTTGGCATGTCGCGCGAACGCCAGGAAGAAGTTCAGAACGGCTTCTTGGTTTTGATGGACTTTCAGGAAAAATCGAAGGCGTACCAGGCGCAGATGGCCAGGGCTGCGCAGCGCGGCAACCAGATATTCCAGGCCCGACTCGCCAATCGCAACGAATCGGACAAGATGATCGATACGCCGCGCGCGTTCTACGACTTCTGGGTCGATGCAGCCGAAGAAGGCTACGCCGAGGTGGCGCTGTCGCCCGATTTCAGTCAGGCCTATGGCGACTATGCCAACGCGCAGATGTCCTTGCGTCAACACATGCAGCGTGAAACCGAGCGCACGACGGGTGAACTCGGCATGCCTACGCGCAGCGAGGTGAACAGCATCGGCAAGCGATTGCAGGAACTTCGTCGCGAATTCCGCGCTGCCAATGAAGCGGGCACAGTCGCCGAGCTGCAAAACGAAATCGCCAGCCTGCGTGCCGAGGTGAAGGCGCTGCGAGTGGGCGAGGCCGCTTCGGATGCGCAGGCACAACCCGCATTGAAGGCGGAACCTTCGCTGGGTAACAGCCTGCGCACGGAAACTCCGCATGCTCGCAAGTCCGCCGCCAAGCGCGCCAGCAAGCGCACGCCGAAGTCTGCTCATCGTTCCAAGACCGCCAGCAAGAAAGCTGCGCCAGCGAAGAAAGCACAAGCACGTGACGCGGGCGACGCCAAACCAGCCTCGTTCGCGGCCAGCATCGCGCGCTTTGCTGAAGCTGCGAAGACGGCAACGAAGGCCGAATCGAAATCAACGCGCAGTACCAAGAAATCGAAGAAGGCGACGCGCAAGAGCGCAGCCAAGTCCTGACCCGACATTCGACGAACGAGCACGAACAGCCATCAGCGTAGTGACGTGAGCTTGCTCACGCACGACCGGAGCAAAATAGAATGAACGCAATCCAGATCGATCCGAGCAAGGCTTTCAACGAAGCCGTCACCATGCAGCGCAAGCTCGCATCAGGCTTGAAAACCCTGCGCAGCATGGACGAAGTGCACTTCGGCGTGACCGACAAGGACGAGGTCTATCGCGAAGACAAGGTGGTCGTCTATCGCTTTCGTGGCGACAAGAAGCCAACCGCGAAGACACCGACGCTGATTGTGTACGCACTCGTCAATCGCCCGTACATGGTCGACTTGCAGGAAGACAAGTCGCTGGTTCGTAACCTGCTTGCGCAAGGCGAGGACGTCTATCTGATCGACTGGGGATACACCGATGGCGCGGATCGCTGGTTGAACCTGGACGATTACATCAACGGCTACATCCGTCGCAGTGTCGATGCGGTCGCCAAGAACGCGGGCGTCAAGAAGATCAACCTGCTCGGTATCTGCCAGGGTGGCGCGTTCTCGTTGTGTTTCTCGACCATCTACCCCGAGAAGGTGCGCAACCTGATCACCATGGTGACACCGGTGGATTTCCACACGCCGGACAACATGCTCAGCCAATGGTCGCGCAACATCGATATCGATCTTTGCGTGGACACCATGGGCAATATTTCCGCCGACATGATGAATTACACCTACCTGACGCTGAAGCCGGTGCGCCTGTTCCAGCAGAAGTACATCGGCCTGGTCGATATCCTCGACAACAAGGACGAGATGGAAAATTTCCTGCGCATGGAAAAGTGGATCTTCGATTCACCCGACCAGGCCGGCGAAGCATTCCGCGAATTCACCCGCGACTTTTTCCAGGGCAACAAACTGCTCAAGGGTGGCTTGATGATCGGCAGCAAGAAGGTGGATCTGTCGACGCTGAAGCTGCCGATCCTCAATATTTTCGCCGAGCAGGATCACCTGGTTCCACCAGCCGCATCACGTGCCTTGGCGGATGCAACGGCATCCAGGGATTACACGCAGATTGCGTTCAAGGGCGGCCACATCGGCATCTACGTGTCCAGTCGTGCTCAGCGCGACGTACCACCAGCGATTCACAACTGGCTGGCCGAGCGCGACGGCTGATTGCAACCATTTCAGCGGCCAAAAGCACTATTCCGGGGGTGCCATGAATGACGTGTTGTTCCACATCCACTCGATCGGGGTGACGCCATGGAAGCTGATCGGCTACGTCGGCGTATTCCTGTTTACCAGTCGCTGGTTCGTGCAGTTGTACGCCACCCGCAAAATGGGTCGCGTCCACATGCCACTCGCGTTCTGGTGGCTTTCAGTGTTTGGCAGCATTCTGCTGTTGAGCTATTTTACCTGGGGCAAAAATGACTCGGTCGGCGTACTCGCCAACTTGTTCCCGGCCTTTGTCGCGAGCTACAACCTTGTCGTTGAACTGCGTCATCGCCGCTCCGGCGACGCAGCGGTCTGAGCCACCAGAACCTCGCCGCCCCGATACGACGGCGAGGCGATGCGCTTACTCGACGTCGATCTCGACGCCGCCCACGAGTCCAGCGATGAGGTTGTAAACCGCTGCGCCGATGACGCCGGCGATGAACATTGCAATGCCGTAGCCGATCGGCAGGAAGATCAGTGCCGCCGCACCGCCGAGCATTCCCATGCTCGAATTACCTGCGGCCTGGCCGATCATCGATCCGAACAACATCACCATCAGTCCGCCCAGCAAACCGAATAGCACGCCCATGCAACCCTGGAAAATCCCCAGTTTCAATACGCCAATACGTTTGATGACCATTGCGTTCCCCTTTCGCTGTCTTGTGATTGGTCCGTTGTCGCCGATGCGGCAACCTGACCGATCCTAAACACGAACGACTTTGGCAACAAGAACGCCAACAGCGTCGGCCGCATCGGCTATTCGGGATCGTAGTCGAGGTTCGGCGCCAGCCAGCGTTCGGCTTCCAGGCGGCTCCAGCCTTTGCGGCGGGCATAGTCGTCGATTTGCTCGCGACTGATCTTGCCGACGACGAAGTACTGGCTTTTGGGGTGGGCGAAGTACCAGCCGGATACAGCCGCCGTCGGAAACATGGCGAAATTTTCGGTCAGCTCGATGCCGGCGTTCGTCGTTGCGTCGAGCAGCGAGAACAGCGCCGCTTTTTCCGTGTGGTCGGGGCAGGCCGGGTAGCCGGGCGCGGGGCGAATGCCGGCGTATTTCTCGGCGATGCGGTCGTCGTTGCTTAGTTCTTCGTCGGGCTGGTAGCCCCAGAATTCGCGACGGACGCGCTCGTGCAAGTGCTCGGCGAATGCTTCAGCAAGGCGATCCGCCAGAGCCTTCAGCATGATGGCGGAATAGTCGTCATGGTCGCGCTCAAAGCGCGCAACGTGTTCGTCAATACCGATACCCGCGGTGACGGCGAAGCCACCGATCCAATCCACTTGGCCCGAATCCTTCGACGCTATGAAATCAGCGAGGCAGAAGTCCGGGCGCTCCACCGGTTTGTCGACCTGCTGGCGCAGGAAATGCAGATGCGTCTCGCCGTCAGCGGTATCGACAATCACATCGTCACCGATGCGCTGCGCGGGCCAAAGCCCGACCACGCCGCGCGCCGTGAGCCAGCGTTTGTCGACGATTTGCCTGAGCATTGCTTGCGCATCGGCGAAAAGCTCGCTGGCCTGTGTGCCGACCACGGCGTCTTCAAGGATTGCCGGATAGCGGCCAGCCAATTCCCACGCGTTGAAGAACGGTGTCCAGTCAATGCAGTCGATCAATCGCTGCAAGGGGTAGTCATCGAAGACATGGATGCCTGGCTGCTTCGGAGCGATTGGCGTGTAGTCGGCATAATCCGGAACGAACGCCTGTCCGCGCGCCTTGGTGAGGTTGACCAAGCGTTTTGCGTTGCCGCGATCCTTGTGGCGTTCGCGGATTTCAGCGTACTCAGCGCGGAGCTTTGTCATGTAGTCGTCGACCAGGTCTTTCGAAATCAGCATCTGCGCAACGCCGACGGCGCGCGATGCATCCTTCACCCAGACCGTTGGCGACTTGTAGTGCGGTTCGATTTTCAGCGCCGTGTGCGCACGCGAAGTGGTCGCACCGCCGATCAACAACGGCAGTTCAAAACCCTGGCGCTGCATCTCGCGGGCAACATGGCCCATTTCTTCAAGCGACGGCGTGATCAAGCCGGACAGCCCGATCATGTCGGCATTCTCGGCGCGCGCGGCGTCGAGGATCTTCTGTGCGGACACCATCACGCCAAGGTCGATCACATCGAAGTTGTTGCAGCGAAGGACCACGCCAACGATGTTCTTGCCGATGTCGTGGACATCGCCCTTCACGGTCGCGATCACGATCTTGCCGTTGGATTTCCCGACATCGCCGGTTCGCAGTTTTTCGGCTTCGATGTAAGGCAACAACCAGGCAACGGCTTTCTTCATCACCCGCGCAGATTTCACCACTTGCGGCAGGAACATCTTGCCGGCACCAAACAAGTCGCCGACGATGTTCATGCCATCCATCAGCGGACCTTCGATCACATCGAGCGGTCGGGAAGACAGTTGGCGTGCTTCCTCCGCATCGGTTTCTGCATGTGCGTCGATGCCGTGCACGAGTGCATGGGCGAGGCGCTCCCTCACCGGCAATGAGCGCCAGGCGAGATTCTCGACAACCACTTCGCCTTTCTTCGAGCGATAACGCTCGGCGATTTCCAGAAGGCGCTCGGTACCATCGCTGCGTCGATTGAGCACGATGTCTTCGACGCGCTCACGCAGTTCCGGGTCGAGGTCATCGATGATCGGCAAGGCACCGGCATTGACGATGCCCATGTCCATGCCAGCACTGATCGCGTGGTAAAGAAACACCGCGTGGATCGCCTGACGCACGGTTTCGTTGCCACGAAACGAGAACGACACGTTGGATACGCCACCCGAGACATGGCAATGCGGCAGCGTCTTTCGAATGATGCGTGTTGCTTCGATGAAATCGACCGCGTAGTTGTCGTGTTCCTCGATGCCGGTCGCAATCGCGAAAATGTTCGGATCGAAGATGATGTCTTCCGGCGGAAAGCCGACCTCATCGACCAGGATGCGATAGGCGCGCGTGCAGATCGCCACCTTGCGCTCGGCTGTGTCGGCCTGGCCTTCCTCGTCGAACGCCATCACCACGGCGGCGGCACCGTAGCGCAACACCTTGCGCGCCTGTTCAATGAACGCGGCTTCGCCTTCCTTCATTGAAATGGAATTGACGATGCTCTTGCCTTGCAGGCATTTGAGCCCCGCTTCAATCACGCTCCATTTCGACGAATCGACCATCACCGGAATGCGCGCGATGTCGGGTTCGGACATGATGAGATTCAGGAAGCGCACGATCGCCGCTTCGGAATCGATCAGGCCTTCGTCCATGTTGACGTCGAGAATCTGCGCGCCGCTTTCCACCTGCTGGCGCGCGACTTCTACCGCTTCCTCGTAGCGATCTTCCTTGATCAACTTTCGGAACTGGGCGCTGCCAGTGACGTTGGTGCGCTCGCCGACATTGACGAACAACAGGTCGGGCGTGAGGAGCAAAGGTTCCAGCCCGGACAGGCGGGTAATGCGCTCGCTCATGCGGCGATGGCCAATGCGGCTGAAAGTTTGCGCGGTGCGCAATCGCGAACAGCAGCGGCTATCGCAGCGATGTGCGCGGGCGTGGTGCCACAACAACCACCAACCAGGTTGAGCAAGCCCGATTGCGCAAATTCGCGCAGCGTCGCAGCCATTTCTTCCGGCGTTTCGTCGTACTCGCCAAACGCATTCGGCAGGCCGGCGTTCGGGTGCGCGCTGACAAAGCTTGTCGAAACTTGCGCGAGCGTCTGCACATGCTCGCGCATGTCGCTCGCGCCGAGTGCGCAGTTGAGGCCGATCGACAAAGGTCGGCTGTGCTGCATTGACGCATAGAACGCTTCGGCAGTTTGTCCAGACAACGTGCGACCGGAACGGTCGGTAATGGTCCCGGAAATCATGATTGGCAGGCGAGCGCCGATTTCATCGAACACTTCCTCGATCGCGAACAGCGCGGCCTTCGCATTGAGCGTGTCGAAGATGGTTTCGACCATGATGGTGTCGGCCCCACCATCGATCAGTCCGCGCATGGCTTCGCGATAAGTTTCGCGTAGTTCATCGAAATTGGTGTTGCGAAAACCGGGGTCGTTGACGTCCGGGCTGATCGACGCGGTGCGACTGGTCGGACCCAGCACGCCAATCACGAAGCGCGGTTGCTGCGGAGTCTTTGCCGTCATCGCATCGCAACTGGCGCGGGCGAGACGCGCGCCTTCGCGATTGAGTTCGTAGACCACGTGTTGCAGGTGATAGTCAGCCTGGCTGATCGCGGTCGCGTTGAAGGTGTTGGTTTCAACCAGATCGGCACCCGCTTCCAGATAGGCATCGTGAACGGCGCTGATGATGTCGGGCCGGGTCAGTGTGAGCAGGTCGTTATTCCCCTTGAGATCGTGTTCGCAGCCATCGCCGTGTGCGTGCTGGCTGTCGTGGCCATCGACGAAACGCTCGCCGCGATAGTCGAGCTCATCAAGCCGGTGCTGCTGGATCATCGTGCCCATCGCACCGTCGATGATCAAAATTCTTTGCGCTAGCGCAGTTTCGAGCGCGGCAACGCGATCCGGGTGCAACCAGGGCAGGGCGTTCATGGCTTCTTCGCCAGCAGCGAGACGACTTCGAAATGCGGCGGACGGCGTTCGCGGGTAATGCGTTCGCAGGTGATCACGTCAAGTCCCGCGCGGATTGCGAACTTGCGCAACTGCTCGGGTCTGGAGCCGAGATTGCGATGATCGAATGGCGCGACCGCCGTCGTGTGTGCGTGCTGGGAAAGCGTGGTCGCAAGCAGGCGACCGCCGGGCTTGAGAACCTTCGCGGCTTCGGCAATCACATGTTCGGGCCGGTCGCTGTAAGCAAGCGCGTGCATGAGAAGAACGAGATCAAATCGCCGTTTTCCGACATCGAGTGCATGCATGTCGCCGACCTGCACCTGCACGTTGGCAAACGGTTTCAGCCGCTCCTCGGCCGCTGCGACGACGCGTTCACTGGCGTCCACGCATAGAATCGAACGAGCGCGTGGCGCCAACAGCTCGGCGAGCACGCCATCGCCCGAAGCGATGTCGAGCACATCGCCGGTTTCGACCAGTTGCAACATCCCGCGCGCCAGCGTTTCCCAGGTTCGGCCGGGCGAGTAATGGCGTTCCATGTCGCCCGCCACGGTATCGGCCCAACCAGCAACGCCGGCGCGCTGCGAAAGGATCTCCGGCAAGCGCTGCTCGTCGTCGCGCAATAACCCGTCATCCATCTGCTCGCGCAAGGTGCGCAGGATGGCTTCTTCCCTGGCGTGCAGTTCGCCATTGAAGCGGTAGTAGGCCGACACCCCCGCGCGGCGATCACGAACGAGATCCGCTTCCTTCAACTTGGCCAGATGCGTGGAAACACGCGGTTGGGCCAAGTGGGTGATTGCCGCCAGTTCGGCCACGGTCAGTTCCTCGCGTTCGAGCAAGGCAAGCAGGCGCACCCGGGTTGGATCGGAAAGCAGGCGCAGCAAATTGGTGGTCGCAGCGAGATCCAAGGCGATTTATCCTTTCATCGCGATCAAAAGATGAAACGCAGACTAGCCGCCGCTGCGGGCAGCGTCAATTACCCGCTGCGATGCGAACTGGACGCTTACCGAAAACTGCGTCGTTGCTTATCCTTGCGACCTGCGATTTCGAATCGGGTGAGCGTGCTGAAAATCCTGCGTGGCTGGTTGGTCGTTTTAGTGCTGTCGACGGCGCTCGCGCACGCCGTGGATGTGGACGAGTTCGCGCGCCATCGAACGCCTGCACCGAACGTTGTTCCGTATCGCTCTATCCAGACGCCGGGACGGCTCGACAACGAACGGCTCCCGCTGATCGTGTTTCTGCACGGCAGTGGCCAGAACGGCGACAACAACGAAGACCAGATCGATGGCAATGCCAACGGTGCACTGGAACTGGTCGATACGGCGATCCAGGCCAGTCTGCCATTGATGTTCGTCGCGCCGCAGATTGACGACGACTACTGGTCGCCGCGCGCGGTCGCCGCCGTCGTCGCCGACGCGATGCGCCGTTATCCGATTGATCCCCATCGCATCCTGCTTACTGGCGTGTCCGACGGCGGCACCGGCGTTTGGGACACGCTGAAAGCATTTCCAACCTGCTTCGCTGCCGGCGTTCCGATGTCGGGCATGACCGAGTTGGCCGGGCTGGCCTCGATCCGCGACGTGCCGCAGTGGATCTTTCATGGCGAAAAAGACAATGACACCAACGTCGAAACCGGCTACGGGGGTGCCATGATCGGCTCGCGCCCGGTGGTGCGTGCCTTGCGCGCGATGGGTGGCCAGCCGCGCTATACGGAATACGCGAACAAGAAGCACGTGATATGGCCGCAGGCGTTTGGCGAGGAAGCTCTGCTGCCGTGGCTGATGTCACAACGTCTGCATGGGTGTGCCTGTGATTTTTCGGCGGTTGCGAATGATCGGGTCGATCACGACACATCGCTCGCTTCGAACCTTCGCAGCCGGGCAGGACATTGTGTGCGCTAAACTTCGGCCATCTCGTGTCGGTCGCAATCTTCCTTCTTGGGCGCGCGCCCGACGCATCAACCGCCGGAGTTTTCCATGGATTTTCGCTACACAGAAGACCAGCAATCGATTCAGTCGATTGCCCGCGATTTCGCACAGAAGCGCATCGCGCCGGTTGCCGCCGAACTTGACGAGAAAGCCGAGTTTCCGCTGGCCAACATCCGCGAGATGGGCCAGCTTGGATTGATGGGCATTGAGGTGCCGCACGAATATGGTGGTGCCGGCATGGACCCGATTGCCTTCGCGCTGGCGGTGATGGAAGTCGCCGAAGCCGATTGCGCGCATTCCACCATCATGTCGGTCAACAACTCGCTGGTCTGCAATTGCATTCTTGCCCACGGCCGTGAGGAACAGAAGCAAACCGTGGTACGCGCGATTGCCAGCGGTGACGCGATTGGTGCCTACGCGCTGACGGAACCGCAATCGGGCTCGGACGCGTCGGCCATGCACACGCGGGCGCAGCGCAACGGCGATGGCGACTGGATCATCAACGGCAAGAAAAGCTGGATCACCTCGGGCCATGTCGCCCGCTACATTGTGCTGTTTGCGATCAGCGCGCCTGGCAAAGGCTCCAAAGGCATTTCGGCCTTCATCATCGACACCGAGCTACCGGGTTTTCGCGCTGGCAAGAGCGAACCCAAGCTCGGCATTCGCGCGTCGGCGACCTGCGAGATCGAATTCGACGACTACGTTTGCCCGAAGGCGAACCTGCTTGGCGAGGAAGGAAAGGGCTTCGCGATCGCGATGGGGATTCTCGACGCCGGTCGCATCGGCATTGCCGCACAAGCGGTGGGTCTGGCGCGCGCCGCTTACAAAGCCAGCCTGGTCTATTCGCGTGAACGCAAGGCCTTTGGCCATGCGATCGGATCGTTCCAGATGATCCAGTCGAAGATTGCCGACATGAAGTGCAAGCTCGACGCAGCGGAATTGTTGACCTTGCGCGCTGCGTACGCGAAGTCCCAAGCGGACCAGGGCACGGGCAAGTTCGGCACCGAAGCGGCCGTCGCCAAGCTGTTCGCATCCGAAGCGGCAATGTTCATCACCCATGCGGCAGTGCAGATCCACGGCGGCATGGGTTACTCGAAGGAACTGCCGCTCGAGCGCTACTTCCGCGACGCCAAGATCACCGAAATCTACGAAGGCACCAGCGAAATCCAGCGCATGGTGATTGCCCGCAACGAAACCGGCGTTCGCTAACGCGATTCGTCGACGCGACGTTCGGCGTACAGGTAGCGCTGGAAGCCGACGAACAACTCGCGAATCTTCTCCGGCGGGCCGAGTTCCGCCGCGGCATCGGCGATGGCGTTGAAACGTAGCCGCACCAACGCGCACCAACGGCATCAGAGTTTTTGCCGCGGGTGTCGGCGTCGTGCCTTGGTTTGATCAGGCCAAGCCGAGAAATACCGCGAGTGCGCGGTTGACGGCGAGCAGGGTTTCATCGTCGACGCGACCGAATGCCGGGCCGAGCCGCGAGCGGGGAACTGCCTGCATCTTGTCTACCATCACTTGCGAACGGTGGCGTAAGCCATTGCTCTCGCTTGGCTCGATGTCAATGCGCACGAGCGGGGTGGGCTGCAAGGTGCTGGTCACCGGCAGCACCGTGATCGAAGGGTGATCGGAGAAAAGATCGGACTGGATCAGCAGCGCCGGTCGTGGTTTGCCGAGATCGCCTTGCAGCGCTACGGTGGTCAGATCGCCGCGATTCATAAGAGTCGATTCGGCTGAGCGTCAGTGCCAGCCGTCGGTGTCGGCAATCTGCTCGAGCCAGCGCAGCGTGTCGGCCTCGTGCTTGGTCGCCTGCGCGATAGCAAGGGACTGACGCCGGCATTCGGCCGCGAAGCGCGGGTTACGCGTGTCGGGCACCCAAATCTGAACCGGCCGCAAGCCAGCCGCGCGCAAGGCTTCGCGGTGCTTCCTGACACGTGCTGCGGTGGGTGTCGCCACGTCGATTCCGTTATCAGATACGTTACATGAAACATTCTAGCGTGACGGCACGAACATTGGCAAGCGGACTGGTAGCGGGTGTGGTCAATGCGCGACGGTGAACCCCTCGTGTAGCGGTGATTTCTTCTGTTCGTTACGACGATTGCTCGGTCTAGTCGAGTTTGCTGGTGCAGCTGGAATCCTGGTGCAGGATGTCGTCGATATTCTTGAAGGTTTGCTCAAACATGCTGAAGGTTGTCGCTCGCAGTAAGGCTACTTGGTTTGCAGCGTGTCGCCGGGCAGGAATTGCCAGGTGCGGGTCACGTACAACTCGTCCAGCTTTTCCTCGTTGACCGGAATGGTCGGGAATGGCGCGGCGAGGCGAACGATGCGAATTGCCGCGTCGTCAAGGATGCGCTGGCCGCTCGAC
>JBATAQ010000116.1:0-19857 GCA_049661925.1 Dokdonella sp. | reverse complement strand
GTGGCGGCGGACCCGGGGCCTTGCGGTCCAAGCCCACGACGTTGTCGAAGCGCCGGCGCAGGCGCTGCATCACGGCACTCCCGATCCGGCCGTTGGAACCGGTGACCAACACGATGTCGTCTTGATGAGTCATATCTGCTATTCCTCTACGTGAAATTGGAGAAGCGCGGCTCACGCTGTGTGGAGCTGGCCGAATCGAGCGTACTTAGCCATCGTCGTCACGCTTCGAGTTGGAGCGCGCCACGAACTGTCGCGATTAGCTCGCTCTTGAAAAATCATCGGCAGCTGGCTGCGGTACGAGCGGTATTCGTCCGCGAATGTTTCAAGCATGCGCTTTTCCTCGCTGCGCGAGTTCGCAAATCTGCGAATGGCACACATCACATGCCAGACACATCCTGGCTTCGAAAGGAGTGCTCCGCATTGATCGAAATCAATTTCAGCCCCGCGTGCCAAACGTGGCGCAACATCCCGCATCGCGTTGCTGGCCCGGATGAGTTCTTTCTCGGAGCAACATAGCGTGCAATGACGATGTTGGAATCGGCGTGACTCCGCCTCGATGTCAACGTCAGCTAGGGGCCGGTCGAGGGACTTGCTCGGCTGCATTTCTGGGATGCAACCGGGAGAAGGAGTGAACAGAACCGCATTCATGCTTTCCTTCCGGGGTAGAGTGAGTCTCTGCTTGAGGCTCATCAATTTGTCATGACTGCTTGTCCGCCCTTGATCGCGCCCAACGCGTGCTCCACGCTCTGCCCAAGCAGCGTTTCGATCGAAGCATTGAATCGCGATTGCTTTTGTAGCTCCGTCGACCTGAAAGCGCTGCGCGCAGAAATCGACACGGCGTTGGGTGCATACGGGTTGCCTGAAGCCTTGGCCGACTCGCATCCCCATCTATTTTCGTCGTTACCTGTCTACGTTCCTCGCCGGCACATTGATCAGATCGCGGAAGTGGTTGCGGCCATCGAGGAAGTCGTCGCTGCACCGGCGTATCAGTCGGCCGCTCTGACTTGGGCCCCGGACATCGCCCGGTTCGATCCGGGATCCCCTGGTGGCCTCCTGGGTCTTGATTTTCATCTTGGACCCGACGGGCCGCGGCTGATCGAAATCAATACCAACCCGGGCGGAGTATTGCTCAACGCCCTTGTTGGCCAAGCTCAACGCGCGTGCATGCCCGAGGTGACCGTTGCTCCAACGGATACACGACGGGTCGATGAGACGGTTCTCGATGCGTTGCTGATGGAGTGGCATCTTCAGCGCGGTTCCGAGCCCCTGCGTTCCGTCGCGATCGTCGACGAAACGCCAGAGCGGCAATACCTCTATCCGGAGTTCCTGCTGTTTAGGGAGCTCTTGAGAAAACATGGTTATAGCGCCGAGATCTGTGGCCCGGAAGACTTGTTACGGCACGAAGGCCATCTGTGGCTGGGTGAACGCCAAATAGATTTCGTCTACAACCGATTGACGGACTTCGCGCTGCAGCAGTCAGCCCATGCCGTGCTGAAGAATGTGTACCTGGCGAGTGAAGTCGTCTTGAGTCCGCATCCGCGTGCCCATGCGCTGTACGCAGACAAACGCAACTTGAGCCTGCTCGGCAACGGTGATTTCCTTCATTCCTGTGGTGTCAGTGCTGCATCGACCCGAGTACTCGTGGAGGCGATCCCGCAAACCCGACTGCTGACGCCGGAGAATCGCGACGCCATGTGGTCGCATCGTCGCCAACTGTTCTTCAAGCCTGCCGCAGGGTTTGGCAGCAAGGCGAGCTACCGCGGCGACAAGCTTACTCGCCGGGTATGGGACGAGATTGCCGGAGGAGTCTATGTCGCGCAGGACATCGTGGTGCCTAGCGAGCGGCATGTAGCTTCTGACGCCGATCCCCTCAAGGTGGACATTCGCTGCTACTCCTATCGTGGTCAGGCGCTGTTGTATGCAGCGCGCATGTACCAGGGTCAAACCACAAATTTCCGCACACCGGGAGGCGGATTCGCGCCTGTCCTCACAAGTGGAGAATGACCAATCGAGCGGCAGTCGCGACGCCCATAAATAGTCTTGATCGCGGGCTCACAGAGCCGATTGCCCGGTATGGCAAAGTGAATCGGACGACGTCTTCAATAGCTTCAACTGCCGGCCGTGCGTCCGGTGCACTTGCGTCGCTCAGGTCCGAGTGTCGGCATCCCGAACTCATCAAGGACTCATAGGAGGTGTTCGGCTGCGCGCAAGGTCGCGACGACGCAACAGTCGGAAAGCGGCGGGAATGACCAGCATCGAAAGCAAGGGTGCGGTCAGCATTCCGCCAACCATCGGCGCCGCGATACGTTGCATGACTTCCGATCCTGCGCCGCTGCCGATCATGATCGGCAGCAGGCCAGCGAGGATGACGGCGACGGTCATCGCCTTCGGCCGCACCCGCAACAGCGCGCCTTCGCGGATCGCGACTTCAAGCTCCGCTTCGCCAGCGCGCGGGTTGAGCGTCAGTTGCTGCTGCCAGGCTTGCTGCAGATACAGCTGCATGATGATGCCGAACTCGGCGGCGACACCGGCGAGCGCGAGGAAGCCGATGATTGTCGCGATCGAGATCGAATGGCCAATCAGCCAGACCAGCCAGAGCCCGCCGACCAGCGCCAGCGGCAGGCTGAGCATGATGACGAGGGCATCGTCGACGCGTCGGAACACCAGATAGATCAACAGGAAGACGATGGCCAGCGTTGCTGGCACGACCAGTCGTAGTCGTTCCAGCGCATGTTGCAGGTATTCGAATTGCCCCGACCACGCCAGCGTGTAGCCCGGCGGCAAGGTGACTTGCTCGCCGACGGCCTGCTGGATGGCAGCAACTTGTCCGCTGAGATCGGAACTGGCCGTATCCACGTACACATAAGTCGCCAGTTGTCCGTTTTCGCTCTTCAGCATCGGCGGGCCGCCGCTCAGGCCGAGCTCGGCCACTTGCCCCAGCGTCACCTGGCTGCCGTTTTTGGTGACGATCGGCAGCGCACGGAGCGCCGCCAGTGAATCGCGTTGGGCGCGCGGGTAACGCAACACGATGGGATAGCGTTCCAATCCCTCGACAGTCTGGTCGATCGGCGCGCCGCCGACGATCGTGGCGATCATCGATTGCAACTGGGCCTGGCTCAAACCGTAGCGCGCAGCGGCTTCGCGACGAATGCGGATGTCGACGTAACGTCCGCCGGCAGCGCGGTCTGAAATCACCGACGTGACGCCGGCGACGCCTTTTGCAACCGCTTCGATCTTCGATGCCAGCAGCTCCAGTTGTTTGGTGTCCGGACCCAATACCTTGATACCGATGGGACTCTTGATGCCGGTTGCCAGCATGTCGATGCGGTTGCGGATCGGATAGACGAACAGGTTGGTGAGACCCGGTACCTTGACTGCGGCGTTGAGCTCGGCTTTGAGTTTCTCGATGGTCATGCCGGCCCGCCACTGGTCCGCGGGCTTGAAGGTGATGGTGGTTTCAAACATCGTCAGCGGCGCCGGATCGGTCGCGGAATCCGCGCGTCCCGCCTTGCCGAAAACGTGGTCGACCTCGGGCACGGTCTTGAGCATGCGGTCGGTCAACTGCAACAGTTGCGAGGCTTTGCCAGCAGACAGCCCCGGCAACGCCGTTGGCATATACAACAATGTGCCTTCGTTGAGCGGCGGCATGAACTCGCTGCCCAGTCGACTCCACGGCAATAGCGCAGACACCAGTACCAAAGCCGAAACCAGCAGTACGGTCTTCGGCGCACGCAACACCCATTCCAGCAACGGTCGATATGCAGCTGTCAGCGCCCGATTGATCGGATTGGAATGTTCCGGACGAATGCGCCCGCGCACAAGATAGCCCATCAGCACGGGGATCAGCGTGATCGACAAGCCGGCCGCTGCCGCCATCGCGTAGGTCTTGGTAAAGGCCAGAGGCTTGAACAAGCGGCCTTCCTGAGCGCCGAGCGCAAACACCGGAAGGAACGACAGCGTGATGACCAGCAGGCTGGTGAACAGCGCTGGCCCCACTTCCGCGACCGAGGTGGCGACGATTTTCCAACGCTCGGCGCTATCGGGCTCGACGCGATCTTCGTGTTCCAGTTGCCAGGCTTCGATGTGTTTGTGGGTGTTCTCGATCATCACCACCGCCGCATCGACCATGGCGCCAATGGCGATGGCGATACCTCCCAGCGACATCAGGTTCGCGCTGACGCCTTGCCAATGCATCACGATGAAGGCCGCCAGCACACCCAGCGGCAAGGTGATCACCGCAACCAGCGACGAGCGCAGGTGCCAAAGGAACAAGGCACACACCAGCGCGACGACGAGGAACTCTTCGAGCAGCTTTTGCGAGAGATTGGTGACAGCCGCCTTGATCAACTGCGAACGGTCATAGGTGGGCACAATCTGCACACCTTCGGGCAGGCTCTTCTGCAATTCCTGCAGACGTGCCTTGACCGCTTCGATCGCGGTTAAAGCGTTTTTCCCCGAGCGCAGGATGATGACGCCGCCGGTGACTTCGCCTGCCCCATCCAGTTCGGCGATGCCACGGCGCAGCGTCGGGCCACGGCGTACCTGGGCAACCTCGCGCAGCAGCACCGGAACGCCGCCATTGCCGGTCATCACCGGCACCGTTTCGAAGTCCTCGCGCGTCGCCAGATAGCCTTCGCTACGGATCATCAGTTCGGCTTCGCCCTGTTCGATCACCGAGCCGCCACTGGCACCGTTGGCGTCACGAATGGCCCTCTCGACCTGTTGCACGGTCACGCCGCGCGCAGCCAGTGCCTGCGGATCGACTACCACCTGCCATGCGCTAACCATGCCGCCGATCGTCGCCACCTCGGCGATGTCCGGCACGGTCTTCAGGCGATAGCGAAGGAACCAGTCCTGCAGGGCGCGCAGTTCGCCCAGATCGTGTTTGCCGGATGGATCGACCAGTGCGTATTCGTAGATCCAGCCGACGCCGGTAGCGTCAGGTCCCAGCGCCGGGCTCACGCCATCGGGTAACTTGTCGCGCACCTGGCTGAGATATTCCAACACCCGCGATCGCGCCCAGTACGGATCGGTGCCGTCTTCAAACAACACGTACACATACGAATCACCAAAGAACGAGAACGCGCGAACCGTAGTCGCGCCCGGCACCGACATCATGGTCGTTGCCAGAGGATAGGTGACCTGGTCTTCGACAATTTGCGGCGCCTGGCCGGGCCAGCTCGTGCGCAGAATGACCTGGGTGTCGGACAGATCGGGCAGCGCGTCGAGCGGGGTACGTGCCAGCGACAGAACGCCCGCGACTCCCAGCGCGGCGGCAGCCAGCAAGACCAGAAAACGATTGCCAATTGCCCAGTGGATGATGCGCGCGATCATAGCTGTCGATCTTGCGGTGGTGCCGGCGTGGCGCCGTGATCCATACCAGGCATGGAATCCATTTCGGATTTACTGTTGGTCGCGTCTTCGTCATGCATGTGGCTGGCAGGCTCCGCTTTCGGTATGTCCATGCCCGGCATGTGGTCGTGCGCTGACATGTCGGTGTTTTCATCTTCCGGGCTGTTCATGCGGTCCAGCGCACCGGACAAGCTGGCTTCGGAATCGATCAGGAACTGACCCGATACCACCACCTGTTCGCCACCCTGCAAACCACGCAGGATTTCGGTTTTGCCACCGGCTGATCGACCGGCGCTGACCCGCACAGGCCGAAACTTGCCATCGCCCAGGGCGACGATGACGCGCGCTTCGCCGCCAGTCGCAATCAAGGCGTCGTCAGGTACCAGCAGTTGCGACGATCCAGCCCCTCCGGCGAATTGCAGGTCGGCGAACATGCCCGGCGCAAGACGATGATCTGGATTCTGCAAGACGATGCGCGCCATCTGCGTGCGCGTGCCCGACTCGATATTCGGTAGCAGGGATTCGACTTCCCCATCGAAGGTTTCGCCAGGAAATGCGCTGACGTCGGCCTTCACCTTGGTACCCGGCGCGATGCCGGTCGCCTGTGATTGCGGGATGGCGGCGTCGACCCAAACCGTATCCAGCCCGTTGATCGTCATCAGCGGCATGCCGGCCTGCACGCGCTGGCCCTGGCGCACGTCAAGCGTGCTGACGACACCGTCTGCCGGCGCGCGCAATACGACGCGAGGGTTGCCGCCACGCAGGTTGCGTATCTGCTGGTCATCCATGCCGAGTACGCGCAGCCGGTTTCGGGCAGCGCCTTGCAGCGCGCGCGCGTCTGCAGAATCGGCGCGTCCGAGGGCGAGATATTCCTGCGCCGCCGCACTCCATTCCGGTGCGACCAGTTCCGCCAAAGCCTGGCCTTCGCGCACCACTTCGTATGGGGCGCGCACGATCAACTTTTCGATCACGCCGTCCGCGCGCGCGCTGATCACGTATGCCGAGCGCAGGTCCCAGGCCACGCTTCCGGGTACTCGTACACCGGACGATAGCGTACCGCGTTCGACTTTTTCCGTGCGCATGCCAAGGTTCTGCAAGGTGTCGGCTGCCACGCGCACAATGCCGGCATCGCCGCCGCCCGCATCCGCATATTTGGGTACCAGTTGCATATCCATGAAAGGTGATTTGCCAGGCTTGTCGAAGCGCTTGTCGGGCACCATCGGGTCGTACCAATAGAGCGGTTTGCGCTCGGCAGCAGGTTCGGTGTCGGCGTATTTCGCCACCAGTTGCATGTCCATGAATGGTGACTTGCCGGGTTTGTCGAAACGCTGGTCGGGCACCATCGGGTCATACCAGTACAGCACCGCCTTATTGGAGGAATCGCTCGCCATGGGCGCGTCTTGATGACGCGTTCCGAGCCAGAATCCAAGACCGCCAACGAGTACCAGGGCAACCAGCATTGCGACTGCCACAAACGGGGATTGCTTGAAAGTGCGGTTCATCGCGAGATCTCCGGAAGATTGACGGCAGCGCGGTTGGGCTGCGTCTCTTTTTGAGGCAAAAGGTAGGCAAGATCGGCCCAGGCCTGACCCCATGCGGCCAGCAGGTCGGCGTACTCCAAGCGTGTATCGATTTCGTCACGGCGCGCATTCAACCAGTCTTGCAACGATGCTCCGCCGGAATAAGCGGACAGTGCGGTACGGCTTCGATCATGGGTCAGTGGCAGCAGACCGTCGCGCGAGCGGACCACCTGCAGTCCCAGCCCTTCCCAGCGCGCGAACGATTTTCGTACGAGTTCGGTCTGCGCCCGGCGTGCCTCTTCGCGGGTTGCACGGACGGCTTCCAGATCGGCAGAGCGCGCACTGATGCCGCGATCCTGACGATTGCCGGCGAACAGCGGCAGGTCAACGCCGAGTTCCAGCCACGCCACGTTCGACGCCCCCGCACCGCGCCGCGCAAGGCCAGCACCGACGCTCCAGTCGGGGCTCTTTTCGGCTCTCGCCAGCGCCAGGGCGGCGTCTGCCGAAGCTTCTTGAGCGTCCCAGCTCAGCAGCTGGCCGAGTTGATCGAGATTGGCCAGTAGCTGGTTTTGCGGGACGGGTTCCTCGGCGAAATCCGGTGGCGCTGAAATCGAAGTCGTTGGCAATTCGCCCAGCCATCGTTGCAAGCCGGCACGCGCCTGTTCGATACGGGCATCGGCATCGTCGATGCGGTTTTGTAATTCAAGTTCAGTACCTCGCGCCGCCAGCGCATCGCTCGCCGAGCCACCGCCACCCGACAGGCGAGCGCGTGTCGCGCGCACGGCCAGGCCGGCCTGATCGCGCAAATCCTCGAGCAGGTCTCGCCCTTTCTGTGCACCCCACAATTGCACCCACGCCTTGGCAGTGGCGCGCTGCACGTCCAGGGTGGTGGTGAGGGTTTCCGCGTCCGCTTGCTCGACTAACGCTTGGGCCAGCTGACGCCTCGCATCGCGCTTCGCACGGGATGGCAGCGTTTGCGAAAGCCCGATGCGCCGCATCGTCATCCGGTCTTCACTGACGGTGAAGGCATCGGGACCGCCAATCGGAAAATTCTGGACGCCGAACGTGAGTTTCGGATCGGGCAGCGCATCCGCGCGCAGCAACTCTTCTGAGGCGGATCGTTGCGAGGCATCGCGCGCCAGCAACATCGGTGCGCGTTCAACTGCCCTGCTCACGGCGTCTTCGAGCGAAAGCGGGCCTTCGGCTGCGATCGCGGGTGATGCAGGAACCAGGGTGAGCACTGCAAGGATTGCAATTCGCGCAACGATACGGGTACGCCACGTGCGCGCCATCGGCGCAGCGGCAACTAAAGATGAGAAATCCATGGGAACTCCGATCACACAAACATGAGAAGTCGACCCTGCTCGGCAGGACGACGGCGGTTGGTGTGTAACGAAGTTCTAGATCAGCAGGCGGCAGTAGCGTAGGCGCGGCGGGGTATCCGGTGGTGCGAATGCACCCTGCGAAACGTATTCCGATTGATCTTCTTCCGGAACGAACGCCAAGCCAAAGCTGACCGGCGGCAAGCCCAACGCCGGCACTTCCAACGGGCTTTGCGTGCTTGCGGACGTTGCGTCGGGGTTGCAATGCTTCTGGCAGATAGTCGTTGAAGGTTCGAACTGTTTCGATGCAACGGCATCACAGTCCGCAGCCATCATTACCTCGTCTGCCGGCATCTGCGTCATCGTGCAGGCATAGGCCGCCATCGTCAGTTGCTGGAAGAGCAGGCTGGCGATCATCAGAAAGATCGTGATGCGGCGATGGCGAACGCGACGGAACATGGTCGAAAATCATAGCACCATGCCCTGAACGAAAATGTCGTACCGCCAGGTCTTGGCGGGCCAGCGGTCGAGGAGATCTGGGTCGGTGGTAAACGCGTGTGTGCGAAGTAGCGATCAAAGTAGCGACGACGGCACGCATCGCGTAGCGAGCACGCAAAGCGCGCCGGGAGCAAATTCCCCCTTTGATTCGTGTTGTTCGGCTGAGGCCATACTGGTCAGGCGTTTCGACGGGCTGCCGCCGGCCGAAACCCTTGACCGTATTGCGAAAGCCACCCGCAACAGTTGCGCACGCTGTCACCCAAACCTGTCGATTGGGTCGCCCGAACCAGAGGTGCTTAACCTGCCGTTGCAAACGACCCCGTAGACTTGCCGAATGTCCGTTTCCCAATTCTGGCTTCGAGCTGTACTCAGTATTGCCGTGATCTTCAATGGATCGCTGGCGACCGCGGGGTCGATGGTGGGTATGTCCCAAGGCGGCATAGCGGCTTCCTCGACTACGGCCACGGTTTCGACTGATGCCGGATCGGGGCACTGCGATGAGGGCATTGCAACGGTCGTCGATTCGACCGCTGCCGATACCTCGCGCGCCCACAACCACGACGAAACGCCGGATTGTTGCGAGGCCGGTAGCTGTCGTTGCGCTTTTGCGCATGCGACGGCGACGGTGGAGTTTGTTGCGTTGCTTGGTGCAACGCGCGCAAACACTTCGCCGCCTGCTTTCGCAATTTCCGAAAACGTTGTGCAGCCCGTCGCGCGGTTGGATCGACCTCCGATCGCCTGAGCATCTACGTGCCGTTCACGGCGCAGCGGGCACCGCGAATCCGCGGTCGCCTATCCATCGATGTTTCTGGAGCGATCATGAAATTCAACGAGCTTTCTTCCGTCGATGACGGGCACCTGACGGCGTCACGCCGTCGCTTCCTGCAGACCCTGCTGGCCGGCGGCACGGTCGCCGGACTCGGCCTGTTGCCGCGTTTCAGCTGGGCCGCACCGACTGCGCCGGGAAACAGCAACGTGTTGCGCGGCACCGATTTCAAACTGACGATCGACGAAATGCCGGTCAACTTCACCGGTGCGTCGCGTACTGCTCATGCGGTCAACGGCAGTGTGCCGGCACCGATCCTGCGCTGGCGTGAAGGCGAGCGGGTGACGCTCAAGGTCAGTAATCGGTTACGCACGATGAGTTCGATCCATTGGCACGGCATCCTGCTGCCGGCCAATATGGATGGCGTACCCGGATTGAGCTTCGACGGCATCGCGCCGGGCGAGGCCTTTGAATACCAGTTCGACGTGAACCAAAGCGGCACCTACTGGTATCACAGCCATTCGCGCTTCCAAGAACAGACCGGGCTGTATGGTGCGATCGTGGTCGAGCCGCGCGGTGGCGAACGCTTCCCGACCGAGCGTGACTACGTCGTGTTGCTGTCGGACTGGTCCGACGAAGACCCCGAAGTGCTGTTCGCCAATTTGAAGAAGATGGGCGACTACTACAACTTCAACGAACCCACCGCCGTCGCGTTCGCGAACGATGCCCTGAAGATGGGTTTCCAGAAGGCGCTGGTAAAGCGCCGTATGTGGAACCAGATGCGGATGAGCCCGACCGATCTGGCCGATGTCACGGCGCACACCTACACCTACCTGATGAACGGTGCGGCCTCCGCCAACAACTGGACCGGCCTTTTCTCGCGTGGCGAGAAGGTCCGATTGCGCTTCATCAATGGTTCGGCGATGAGTATTTTTGACGTGCGCATACCCGGCTTGAAGATGACCGTCGTCGCGGCGGATGGCCAGGACGTGGATCCGGTCAGCGTTGACGAGTTCCGCATTGCCGTCGCAGAAACCTACGACGTGATCGTGGAGCCTGCCGACGATCGTGCTTACACGCTGTTTGCGCAGTCGATTGATCGCACCGGTTTCGTGCGCGGCACGCTGGCGCCACGCGCCGGCATGTCGGCCGATGTTCCTGCGGTTGATTCGCCGCAGTGGTTGACGATGCGCGACATGATGGGTGCGATGGCAATGGGTGCCGGCATGGATCACGACCACGCCGCCATGTCGCATGGCGACATGTCTGCGAAGAGTGGGCAGAAGAGTGGTGAAAAAATGGATAGTGGGGCGATGCCCGGCATGCAGCACGGCAACATGGGTGAAATGCCCAAAGTGCGACATGCGCGCACCGAATACGGCCCCGGCGTCGACATGCGTGTCGACATGCCGCGAACCAATCTCGACGATCCGGGCATTGGACTGCGCAACAACGGTCGCAAGGTACTGACCTATGCCGACCTGCATACCATCGGCGGGCCGCTTGACCCGCGCGAGCCTGGTCGCGATATCGAACTGCACCTGACCGGCAACATGGAACGTTACATGTGGTCGTTTGACGGCCAGAAGTTCAGTGACGCCAAGCCGCTGCACCTGCGCTACGGCGAGGTGGCGCGCATCGTGCTGGTCAACGACACGATGATGCCGCACCCGGTCCACCTACATGGCATGTGGAGCGAACTGGAAACGCCGGCTGGCGAGTTCCAGGTGCGCAAGCACACGGTCATGGTGCAACCGGCGCAGCGGGTCAGCTATCGGGTACTTGCCGATGCGCGCGGCAGTTGGGCCTACCACTGCCATCTGCTCTACCACATGGAAGCGGGCATGTTCCGCGAAGTGGTGGTGTCATGAAGATGCTATCGATGGTGGTGATGGGCTTGCTGCTGGCGACGCCGCTGGCGGCTCAGACCACGGCAACGCCTGACCCGCACGCGACGCACCGAGCCACCGCAACAAAGCCGAAACCGAAGCCCGCGAGCGAAGCAACCGCGCCGGTCGATCACAGCGGACATGTCATGGGTGACGCGAAGTCGGCGGACGACATGGACCACAGCAAGATGGACCACGGCGCGATGGACCACAGCACGATGGATCACGCTGGAATGGGCCACGGCGACAAGGCCATGGGAAAAACGGCGCCGATGGAAGGCATGGACCACGGCAAGATGGATCACGCCGCAATGGGCCACGACAACCATCCGGCGGACAAGGCGAAATCCATGGATGGAATGGACCACGCGTCAATGAACCATGCTGCGATGGCGACCGACGATATGGCCGGCATGGATCACGACATGTCGGACATGCAAGGTGGCTCTGCGCCGCCGGATGCGCGCGATCCGGATTACTCCAATGGCGTGCCAGCCACGCCGATGCACCACTCGCACGTGCATGGTGCCGGTCGACTTGGCAGTGTTGTCATCAATAATCTGGAAGCGTTCAACGGTGACGGCAGCCACGGCCAGTCGCTCGATATGCAAGCCTGGTACGGCGGCGATATCGACAAGATCTGGTTCAAGGCCGAAGGTGAGCGCAGTGATGGCCACCTCGGTGAGACCCGCACCGAGCTGCTCTGGAACCGCGCGACAGCGGCTTACTGGAGCGTGCAGGCGGGCGTTCGCCACGATCTGGGCGAGGGCCCAAGCCGAAACTGGGCCGCATTCGGCGTGCAGGGCTTGGCACCGTACTGGTTTGAAGTCGAGGCGACCGCGTATGTCGGCGAAAGCGGTCGAACCGCCTTGCGGCTAGAGGCCGAATACGAACTGCTGCTAACCCAGCGCCTGGTCCTCCAACCGGATGTCGAGGTGAACTTCTACGGCAAGGATGATCGCGAGCGTGGTATCGGTAGCGGCTTGTCCGAGCTGGAAGTTGGCCTTCGCCTGCGTTACGAGTTCACCCGCAAGTTCGCGCCATATGTCGGAGTGAACTGGTCACGCAGTTTCGGCAGGACCGCCGACTTCGCGCGTGCCGAAGGCGGTGGCGCAGAAGACACCCAACTCGTCGCCGGCGTGCGACTGTGGTTCTGACAAACGAGGTTCGACCATGAAAACCATTACACGAATCATCGTCATCGTCGCCGTACTCGCGATCGGCGTCGTCGCCTTCGCGTGGTCCGGCATCTACAACATCGCAGCCGACGACGCCCATCTCGCGCCGACTCACGCGCTGCTGGAAACGTTGCGCGAGCGCTCCATCGAAAGTCGTGCATCGAAACTGGTCGTGCCCGATCTTTCCGATCCGGCGACGGCGTTACAGGGTGCCGGCAACTACAACGCGATGTGCGTCGGCTGCCATCTCGCACCCGGCATGGCGGCGACGGAAATGAGCAAGGGTTTGTATCCGGCACCGCCGAACCTGACCAAGGAACCAGTCGCCGTTGCGAACGCGTTCTGGGTGATCAAGCACGGCATCAAGGCGTCTGGAATGCCCGCTTGGGGCAAGAGCATGAACGACGATTACATCTGGAACATGGCCGCGTTCCTGCAAGTGCTGCCGACCTTGGACGATGCGAAATATGACGACATGGTCGCTCGCAGCGGCGGTCATTCGCATGGCGGCGGCGAGACGGATGCGAACCATCACGACGGTGAATCTGAAAGCGCGCATGACGAATCAGTACCGCATGAGCATGCCGAAGATGCGTCTCATCACGGCGCTGGCGAGTCCGAAAACGATCACGACGAATCGCAACCGCATGATCATGCCAAAACTTCCCCGGACCAACCGGCCGTTGAGATGAAATCGCATCGCCACGCCGATGGCACGGTCGAAAGCCATCCGGTCAAGGCGGAGCCGTCAAAGCACTCCGACGTTCCGCACGAACACTGAGCGCAAGTTTTCCGACCCCCAAGCCAGAGAAGGAGAGAACCATGTCCAAGTACACAAAGTTCGGCGCCATGATCGCCAGCTCGACGGTGGTGATGTTCGTGCTGATGTACCTCAACACCTACGCGACCGACCATATCTTCTTCAGCGAAACGCGGCTTTACATGGCGTTCGTGATGGGCGCATCGATGGCCATCGTGATGCTCCTATTCATGCTGAAGATGTATGAGAAGAAGTCGACCAACATCGCCATCCTGATCGGTAGCGCCGTCGTCTTCGCGGCGTCGTTGTGGCTGGTCCGTAGCCAGGAGACGGTGGACGATCTGTCTTACATGCGTGCGATGATTCCGCACCACTCGATTGCCATCCTAACTAGCAGCCGCGCACATATTCGCGATCCTCGCGTTCGGAAACTTGCTGACGGCATCATCGAAGCGCAGGTGCGGGAGATTGGCGAGATGGAGCAATTGATTTCCGACCTTGAGTCCAACGCGGTGCCGAGAGGCGCTCCGGACCTCGCGCCGGTGCCGGCGAATTAGTCGTATCCGAGCCTCGTGAGGGGAGTTCGGTCCATCTGCGTTTGCTGCAGTTCGAACCTGATCGCTACTGAAAAATTTGGGAAAGTCACCCTTCAGGATTGAAGGGCGTCGTCGCAGCCAACTACATTCTTCTGCATCTCACGCTTGACTCTGGACCATGGTCAAGGGTCCAGAATGGCCGTATCCCTCGGATACGGTTGATTCCGGCATGAAGATCGGCGAACTGGCCAAGCGTTGCGACGTGAAGATCGACACGATTCGCTACTACGAGCGACAAGGACTGTTGCCCGAGCCTGATCGACAGGCGTCCGGTTACCGACGCTATCAACTCTCTGACGAAGCACGCCTGCGTTTTGTCATACGATCAAAGACACTCGGCTTCACGCTGGATGAGATTCGGGATCTGCTGACAATTTCCGATCATCGAGACGACGATATGGCCGAGCTGAAAGCAAAGGCAAAGGTGAAGCTTGCCGATGTCGACGCCCGCCTGATCGAACTTACCCGCATTCGTGATGGCCTTCGCAGCCTGGTCGAGGCCTGCCCGGGCGAGGGTGCGCTTGCTCAATGCCCCATCCTGAATGCCCTTGCGAGTGACCAGCCATGAACGACAACAAGAAGTGTTGCTGCTCCGGTAGCGACAAAGACGATAAAACCGCGTCGGCCGCGAAACATACCGTCATCGATCCGGTCTGCGGCATGCAGGTCGATCCCGACACGACAACGCATCACGCCGAGCACGATGGGCAGGCGTTCCACTTCTGCTCGGCGCGCTGTCGCGAGCGCTTTGAAGGTGATCCCGAAAAGTATCTTTCGCCGCAGGAAAAGATCGACGATCACGTTCCCCAGGGAACCATCTACACCTGCCCGATGCATCCTCAGATTAGGCAGGAAGGCCCCGGCTCCTGTCCGATCTGTGGCATGGCGCTGGAGCCGGAGCTGCCCAGCGAAGACGACAGTGCAGCGAAGCATGAGATTGCGTCCGTGAGGCGCAGACTCTGGATCTCGTCGCTGTTGACCCTGCCTGTGGTCGTCCTGGCGATGGCACCGCATCTCGGACTCTGGCAGGCGCCGAACTGGAGCCCGTGGATCGAGTTCGTGTTGGCCTCGATCGTTGTGCTGTGGGGTGGCGCCAGCTTCTTCCAACGCTTCTGGGAATCGCTGCGCAACCGCTCACCCAACATGTACACGCTGATCGGATTGGGCGTGGGCGTGGCCTATGGCTACAGCGTCGTTGCGCTATTGCTGCCGGGTATTTTTCCCGATGCGTTCCGCGGTATGGATGGCCGCATTGGACTGTATTTCGAGCCGGCCGCCGTCATTGTTGCGCTTGTGTTGTTGGGCGAATGGCTGGAGCTACGCGCACGTCATCGCACCAGCGACGCAGTGCGCGCTCTGCTCGGACTCGCACCGAAGACCGCGCGACGCATCGACGCCGACGGCGACGAAAAGGACGTGCCGCTGGAAAGCGTCGTGAAGGGCGACCAGTTGCGCGTGCGGCCGGGCGAGAAGATTCCGGTCGATGGCATGGTCGTCAGCGGTCGTAGCAGTGTCGACGAATCGATGCTGACCGGCGAGCCGATTCCGGTCGAGAAAACGGCGGACGATCCGGTCACTGGCGGCACCGTCAACCAGACCGGATCGCTGGTGATGCGCGCGGACAAGGTGGGGGCAGAGACCCTGTTGGCGCAGATCGTCCAACTGGTCACCAACGCACAACGCACTCGCGCCCCGTTGCAGAGAGTGGCAGACCGGGTCGCGAGCTGGTTTGTCCCGGCCGTCGTCGCGTGTGCCGTGGTTACCTTTGCCCTTTGGGCCTGGCTGGGACCAGACCCGAGACTCGCCTTCGCGCTGATCAACGCCATCGCGGTGCTGATCATCGCGTGTCCGTGTGCCTTGGGTTTGGCCACACCGATCTCGATCATGGTTGCCACCGGACGTGGCGCGCAGATGGGTGTGCTTTTCCGCGATGCAGAAGCGGTTGAAACCTTGCAGAAGATTGACGTGTTGGTGGTCGACAAGACCGGCACGCTCACCGTCGGCAAGCCTGCACTGACCGATGTTGTCGCACTTGCCAAGCGGTCCGAGGACGACGTGCTGGCCAAGGCCGCAGCGCTCGAACGCGGCAGCGAACATCCTTTGGCTGCGGCCATCCTGGCCGGTGCAAAGAACCGCGGTATTTCGTTGCCCGAGACAACGGACTTCCAGTCCCATACGGGCCAAGGCGTCACGGCCGGCATTGACGGAAGCACGGTCACTCTCGGCAACCGGGCACTGATGAAGGCGCGCAATATTGCCGTCGAGGACGATGTTTCGACCCAGGCCGACGAGCTGCGTCGTGCGGGGAAAACCGTCATGTTCCTCGCAGTCGATGACACGCTGGCCGGATTGCTCGCCGTGGCCGACCCGATCAAGGAAACGACCGCTGCTGCATTGGCGGCACTGCGCGCCGAAAATATCGACGTCATGATGCTGACCGGCGACAACCTGGTCACCGCCAAGGCCGTCGCAAGTCAACTCGGGATCGAACGCATTGAAGCCGACGTTCAGCCGGCGGACAAGGCGCGCATCGTCGAAGAGCTCAAGGAACAAGGCCGACGCGTGGCCATGGCCGGGGATGGCGTCAACGATGCACCCGCGCTGGCGGCATCCGATGTTGGCATCGCCATGGGTCAAGGCACCGACATCGCGATGGAAAGCGCCAAGCTGACTCTGGTAAAAGGCGATCTGATGAAGATCGTTCACGCACGCGCATTGTCACGTGCAACCGTCCGTAACATTCACCAAAACCTGTTCTTCGCCTTTTTCTACAACAGCCTGGGCATTCCATTGGCCGCTGGTGTCCTCTATCCCTGGACCGGCTGGCTGCTAAGCCCGGCGATCGCAGCGTTGGCGATGAGCCTGAGTTCCGTGTCGGTAATTACCAACGCCCTGCGGTTGAGGCTCGTTCGGTTGGATTCCTGAGTGTCTCTGGACTAGAGTTTGTTTCGCCGAGTCGAACTGTTGCTACTACCCATGCGCCCTCTGGCTGAAGCGGAGCAATTGGGGACGGAGAACAGCCGCGCCAGACGGCGGCAGTCCCAGATCGAGATGCGTACCGGGGGCCGCAGAAGGCAGTCGGTGGCACTGTTCGCTGACATGTGAAGCGTGATAACCGAACAAGTGGAGGGACCTTATATGCCCGGCAAAACAGCAATTGATGCTGCGGCAGTATTAGAACGAGTGGTGTCCGAAGGTCCGGATGCCCAGTTGACCCGGGGCGAAGCGGCGGCCGTTGTCGCAGCGCGCTTGCCTTCGGATGGCAATGTCCGCGGCATGCGCAACCGAGTCGCAACGCGGCTTGATGCCGCGCTCAACCGCAAACTGGACGATATGAGTCAACAACTGCAATGCCTGACTAACGGGAAGTTTACTTCGGACGAAATCGCGCGTTGGGCAAGCAGAATCTTCGGCCCAAAGTTTTCCGACTTTCCAACCAAGCCAAGGGTCGTTTCCGACTTGGCAGAGACTACCGTGAGATTTTCCGACGAATGCACCTCGCACCTCTTACCCGCAGATGTTGCGCACTGTCACAGGATCATCACCGAGCTGCGCCTTGAGATTCGAACGATGAAGGAAGAGCAAGCTCGCAAGGAAGAGGAACGCAAGCTGGAGCTGGTCTCACGCTTTCATCGCGATTGAACAGTAGTTGTCCGCTGCTTGACCCAGAAGGCAGCCAGACTGAAAGATATCGGAACCGACGAGCGCGAGCATCAACTGCAACAAGGAAGGTCATGCCGGGCAAAACAGCAATCGATGACGCGGCCGTATTCCAGCGAATCGTGTCCGAGGGGCCGGGTGCCCAGTTGAGCCGCGGCGAAGCTGCCGCCGTGATCGCCGCGCGGTTGCCTTCCGAAGGTAACGTCCGCGGCATGCGTAACCGCGTGGCAATGCGGCTTGACGCCGCTTTAAAGCGTGGACGGGACGAAACCGGTTGCGGCCTGGTGTCTCTTGAAGACGGTAACTTCACAGCAGACGAGATCGGGCGCTGGGCGAAGAGAACCTTCGGGCCGTTGTTCGCCGACTTTCCAACAAAATCGAGGACGGTCTACGACTCCGCCGAGGTGACGGTAATCGCGTCGGCTACGTGCTCAAAGGATGTGCTACCCGGAAATATCGACCGCTGTCACGAGCTCATCCAGGAGCTTCGGCTTGAGCTACGCAGCATGAAGGAACAGCAGGTTCGCAAAGAAGAAGAACGCAAGCAGGAGCTGATCTCGCGCCTCCATCGCAATTGAACAGTTTTTCACCGCCCTTTGGTAAACCGAAATCCTGTTCTTAAGCTGCCTTAACCGTCCCCGCCAATCCCGGCGGATGCAAGGACGGTTCCCATGCACCCCACACATCCCAGCTCCAACTCTGAATTGGCGCCGCCGTCCGGTCAGCGCTTCATGCGTCGCCCCGAAGTGCAGCGTCTCACGTCGCTGAGCCGTAGCTCGCTCTATCGTCTCATCGCCGCGGGCGAATTTCCAGCTCCTATCCGCCTTTCTGCAGTCTCCGTCGCGTGGCTGGCAACGGAAGTCAGCCTGTGGATCAGCGAGCGCGTCGCCCACCATCGTCGCCCTATCGATCCGACGACTTGCCGCGAGGGGGGTTAGCCCGTGGCTACTAAAAAGCGGTTGTTCAACCCCCGACTTGTGAAGTGCCACCGCAACTACACCGTGGGTGAATTAGCCCACCTGTACGACGTACACGACAACACCGTGAGGTCGTGGATCAAGGCGGGACTTCCCGTGTATGCCGAGAAAAAGCCGCATCTCATCATCGGCGCGGACGTAGTGACATTTCATCGAGCTCGGCGAGCCAAGAACAAGCACCCCTGCAAGCCTGGCGAAATCTACTGCATGCGCTGTCGCGCACCGAAGTCTCCGGCAGGCGGATTGGCGGAGTACCAGCCAAAAACGCTATTTGGAGGTGTCATTGCAGGCATCTGTCCAGATTGCGACGGGATGATGTATCGCATCGTAAGCGTGGCGAAACTTGGCCTTAGCAAAGGCCGGCTAGACCTCTCACTACCGCCAGCACATTCACGCATAGGCGATACCACACAACCCCTCGTGAACTGTGATTTCTAAACAGGAGATATACCGTGTCCAACTTCAATCAAAACAACGAGCGCATCAAGCGCCGCTACTTCGCCTACTTGCAGGAGGCGCAGCGCTACAGCGTGTCAACTGTCGATGCTGTCGCCAAGTCGCTCGCGCGCTTCGAGGCTGACAACAAATTCAAGGATTTTCGTGCGTTTCACTTTGAGCAAGCGATCGCTTTCAAGCGTCGTTTGGTCGAGCGCCCAAGTGATCGGACCGGCGCCAAGTTGAGCAAGGCCACCGCTCACGCAACGCTGGCGAACTTGAAGCGGTTCTTTCACTGGCTCGCCGGTCAACCAGGCTACAAGTCGCGGTTGCAGTACTCCGACGCCGACTACTTCAACTTGTCTGAGAAGGACGTGCGCATCGCTACCAGTCGTCGTGAGCAGCGCGTTCCGACTTTGGAGCAAATCCACCACGTATTGGCCCAGATGCCGATCGACGACGAAGTGCAGCTTCGTAACCGGGCGCTCGTTGCATTCATCTTGCTGAGCGGGGCGCGGGACAGCGCGATCGCATCCATGAAAGTGAAGCACGTCGATTTGATCCAGTTGGCGGTGTTCCAGGACGCGCGCGAAGTGAACACAAAGTTCAGCAAGTCGTTCAAGAGCACCTTTTTTCCTGTAGGTGGCGAGGCGCTGGCGATCGTCTCGCACTGGCTCACCTTCCTCCGCGAGACCAAGCTCCTAGACGGCGAGGCACCGCTCTTTCCGTCCGTTCACATCGGCATGAGTACCGAGCAGCAATTTGAAGTGGCGGGGCTCAGCGCAACAGGCTGGAAGTCCGCCGGACCGATCCGGAAGATATTACGTGATGCCTTCGAGGCCGCAGGCTTGCCGTATTTCCCGCCGCACAGCTTTCGTCACACACTGGTGAAGTTGGGCGAGAC
>JBATAQ010000115.1:0-1550 GCA_049661925.1 Dokdonella sp. | reverse complement strand
TCAAAGCCTGGTTTCGCATTCCGTTCTGGCAGCGCGTAATGGCGGGCTTCGTGCTCGGCGGGCTGGTCGGCTGGCTGGTCGGCCCGTCTGTGACGCCGTGGACGCAGCCGCTCGGCGACATTTACGTGACCCTGATCACCATGATCGCGACGCCGCTGGTGTTCTTCGCGGTGGTGAACGCGGTGTCGAGTCTGCACGGGGTGAGCAGCATGGCGCGGCTGGGTGGTCGCACGTTTGGCTGGTTTGCCATCACCGCGATGCTGGCGGTTGGCGTCGGCTTTCTGGTTGCCTTCGTGATGAATCCGGGCACGGGCCTGAGTGGTTTGCAAGTAGCGCCTGACTACACGCCACGCGTGGTGCCGGGACCGATTCAGGTGTTGCTCGATGTGGTGCCAAGCAATCCGTTCAAGGCGCTGACCGAAGGCAAGATTTTGCAGGTGATTTTCTTCGCCGGACTGCTTGGCTTCGCATTGGTCCGCCTCGGTGAAAAAACGGCACGGCTGCGTGAACTGATGGCGGAATCGAGCGCGGCGATGATCCAGGTGACGCGCTTCGTGCTCGAATTCACGCCCATCGGTACGTTCGGCCTGATCGCTGCATTGGTCGGTAGTTACGGCTTTGAGCGACTACTGCCACTCGGCACATTCGTGATCAGCATCTACCTCGCTTGCGCGCTGCACATCGTGGTCGTGTACGGCGGCCTGCTGTCGCTGCATGGGCTTAACCCGTTGCGCTTCTTTCGCGGCGCTGCGCCGGGTATGCAGGTCGGCTTCGTGACTTCATCGAGTTTCGCGAGCATGCCGATCGCGTTGCGCTGCGTGGTCCACAACCTTGGCGTGCGTCAGGACTACGCGAGCTTTGCGGTACCGCTTGGCGCCAGCATCAAGATGGATGGTTGCGGCGCGATCTATCCAGCGATCACGTCGATTTTCGTCGCGCAGTATTTCGGCATCGATCTGAGCTTTTCGCAGTACTTCATCATCCTGCTGGCGTCGGTGCTGGGATCATTCGGCACGGCTGGCGTACCCGGCACGGCCATCGTGATGGTGACCTTGGTGCTGAGTTCCGCCGGCCTGCCGCTGGAGGGCATCGGCTACATCATCGCGATCGATCGCGTGCTCGACATGGTCCGGACGATGACCAACGTCACGGGCCAGATGCTGGTGCCAGTTTTGGTCGCGCGCGAGGAAGGCTTGCTGGATCGCAGTATCTACGACCGCGCGTCCAGCAATGTCGGGGTCGAGATTGAGGCCGAGCCGACTTCGTGAGCACAAGCTCACAGATGACGATAAAAAAGCGCCCCGAACTCGGGGCGCTTTTCATTCGACGAAGGCGCAACCAGCCGACTAGCTGTTCGCGGTTGCCGCACGCTTGAGTGCGCGCATGTCGTCGTGGTCCTTCTTCACCTGCGCCATGTGGCGCTGGGCGATGGCGCGGACTTCCATATCGTCGTCCTTGGTCGACGCATCGCGGAATGCGGCCAGGATGCGATCCTCGAACTCTTCGAGCTGGCTGACGTATTCCTCATTCTCGTTGCTGGCCATGGCGGT
>JBATAQ010000114.1:0-7491 GCA_049661925.1 Dokdonella sp. | reverse complement strand
GTATCGAGTTCGGCAAATTGCGCGGCGTCGTTGGCATCGGCAATTGAACCCGGACGCAGGCCATCGCCGAGCGAGAACGAGACGTCGTAGGTCTTCATGATTTCGCAGATTTCCCCGAAGTTGTCGTAGAGGAAACTTTCCTTGTGATGCGCGAGGCACCACTTCGCCATGATCGAACCGCCGCGCGAGACGATGCCGGTGACGCGCTTTGCAGTCAGGTGGATAAAGGCGAGGCGCACGCCGGCGTGGATCGTGAAGTAATCCACGCCCTGCTCGGCCTGCTCGATCAGGGTGTCGCGGAACAGGTCCCAGGTCAGGTCTTCGGCAACGCCGCCGACCTTCTCCAGTGCTTGGTAGATCGGAACGGTACCGATCGGCACCGGCGAGTTGCGGATGATCCACTCGCGCGTCTCGTGGATATTCTTGCCAGTGGACAGGTCCATCACGGTGTCGCCGCCCCAGCGGATCGACCAGACCATCTTTTCCACTTCTTCGGCAATCGACGACGACAGCGCGGAATTGCCGATGTTCGCGTTGATCTTCACCAGGAAATTGCGACCGATGATCATCGGCTCGGATTCCGGGTGATTGATGTTGTTCGGGATGATCGCGCGACCACGCGCGATCTCGTCACGGACGAATTCCGGCGTGATCAATCGCGGCAACGATGCACCGAATGATTCGCCCGGATGCTGCAGCAACAAGTGACCTTCACGGATTTCGGCGAGGCGCTGGTTCTCGCGAATCGCGACGAACTCCATCTCGGGCGTGACAATGCCCTGTCGCGCGTAATGCATCTGGGTGACGTTCGCGCCGGCCTTGGCGACGCGCGGCTTCGGCACGTTCGGAAAGCGCACGTGATCGAGTTGCGCCGCTTGCGCGTGGCGGCGCGTGAATGGCGACGTGAAATCGCCGAGACGCGTGGTGTCACCGCGTTCGTCGATCCACTTCGCGCGCAGTGCCGGCAGTCCCGTGGTCAGGTCGACCGCGTAGGTCGAGTCCGTGTACGGACCTGACGTGTCGTAGGTCGTGAAAGCGGCGTTCTTCTCGATGCCATCGATGATCGGCGTATCGCTGAGCGCGATCTCGCGCATCGGAACGCGGATATCCGGTCGGCTGCCTTCGACGTGGATCTTCTTCGAGCCGGGAATCGGGCGCACCACCGTTTCGGACAATTCGGCAGCTTCAATCAGCAGTGGGTTGGGTACGGCGTTCATTGGCTTCGATCCATTGGAGACTAAAGGGACGAAGCGAGGTGCAGTCGCGGCCAGCGCCGCTGCTGCAAAGCTCCCTACACCGGTATCAGCCGGATCAGGTTCAAAGGGACTCTCTCAGCCGACCTGCATCGGCACCCCCGCTTTCGAATGCGCATTCAAGCACGGAAAACGCGGCGCGCCAAATGGGTTTGCGTGCCAAGCTGGGGTGGTTGTGCCCAAGTCCGTACCAGATGCCTTGGTAGGGTGAAGCGCTTCACAACAGCGAAGCTGGTCAACCTCCGCATGAGATTCCACCGCAAAGTTTGGTTAGCCGTTCCGTGCGGATGATGGCTGAGTTAATCCGCTAACGCACCACGAACGGTTGAGCCTCCTGCGAACGCTCCACGAACGGTTGAGCCTCCTGCGAACGCTCCACCAACGGTGGAATCTCCTGCGGAGGTTCCACCCTACAACTGCCAAAAAGTCTCGACACCCTCGTCGCCATCGGCCGCGACCGCGTTGATGACGGGCGATACAGCAGCATGTAATGCCAATATCCGGCAAACATTTCTGAACGACGCGTTCAATAGCCCTGTTTAGGACTAGACTCCGCAAGTACCTTGCGAACGGGTATTGAGGGTGCGCTCGAGATTGCATGGCGGGATGTTGTTGGCGTATCGATTTCTGAATTGCGCTGTTCCTGCAACGGGAATGCGCGAGTGATCAATCAATCATGTTGTGGCGACGGCCGCAGACGGGGATATCACGATGAATAGCTTGAATAGAATTGCATGGGCACTGGTGGTCACCGCACTGGCGTTTGCCACGGTCGGCCATGCGCGCGAGGGAGAGCAGCCCTACTCCTGGACCCATCCGTCCACGATCGAGAAGGCCAGTCTGGCGCGGCTTGAATTGCCGGCGGTGGATCGCAGCGCCCGCTTGCAGGAAGACGCGCGAACGGCGAATCCAGCGGCTGGCGCGTACGAAAAAAGCCTGCGCATCGGTACCAGTCAGCCGGTGCAGGCGCGTCCGCAAACCGAAGGTACTTGGGAAAATCTGCCGGACGGTCGGCGGTTGTGGCGTCTGGTTGTGAGTTCACCGAACGCGACCGATTTGCGCTTCGGCTTTTCCAGCTTTCATCTTCCCAAGGGAGCGATGCTGACGTTTATCGATAACGTCGGTCACCACTACGATGGGCCTTATGACGGTACCGACGGAACTCCCGATGGCCAGTTCTGGACCGCGCCGATCGCCGGCAGCGAGTTGACCATCGAGCTGTTGATGCCGGCCGATACCGATCTTGCCGACGATGCCTTGGTGCTTTCCAGCGTCAGCACCGGCTATCGCAACATCATGTCGCGCGACGGATCGAGCCTGTTATCGCCCGACGCATCGGGCACCTGCAACGTAGACGTGGTCTGCTCGCTCGGCGACCTCTACCGTAACGAGATTCGCGCCGTCGCCAAAATCACCTTCGACCGCTCCGGCAGCACTTATCTGTGCACCGGCACCCTGGTGATGAATACGGCGCGGAATTTCAAGCCGTTTTTTTTGACCGCCAATCACTGCATTTCGACCCAGGCCGAGGCGTCGTCTATCACCTCAATCTGGAACTACCAGTCGCCTGGTTGCGGCCAGCACGGCGGCGGTTCGACAACGCAGACCCTGACCGGCGGGGCCACGCTGCGCGCGCATCGCACCGATGTCGATTTTGCCCTGGTCGAACTTACCCAGACACCGCCGGCAAGCTACAACGCTTACTACGACGGTTGGGACATCTCTGGCATGGCACCAGCGGGCAGCATCGGCATTCATCACCCGGATGGCGACGTCAAGGCAATCACCAAGGGTGTCGGCACTCTGACAACGACCAACTCCTGCATCGGTACTGGCGGCGTGGCCAGCCATTGGCGTTCGGGGCCCTATTCGTTGGGCACCACCGAAGGCGGCTCCTCGGGATCGGCGCTGCTGGTCCCCAGTGGCGATCCAACGGGACACGCCAAACTGATCATCGGCACCCTGAGCGGCGGCGATGCAGCATGCAGCGGCAGCGTGCCGAACAATGGCGATGACTGCTACGGCAAGCTATCGGTTTCATGGAATGGCAGCAGCAGCGCATCGCGACTGAAGGATTGGCTGGATCCGGGCAATTCGGGCGTGACCACATTGGCGGGCGCGCAACCGGGACAGACGAGCACCGCATCGACAATCAGCGGCTCGCCGTTAAAGGTCATTGTCGGGCGCGATCATTCTTTTCAGGTGCTGAACTCCGCAGTTCCCGGCGTGGGCCAGGTGTATCCGAGCAACTCCAGCGGACCGGCTGACATGGGTTGGTTGGTGCGCACCACCAACACCTTGTATACGCCCGATTTTTCCGCGCACGGCGGCACCGCGACCAGCAATCTTGGAACTCGCACGGCCTATACGCCGCAAACCTTGTCCGGCGTGTCTGGAAGCGGTAGTTCATCAAGCCCGTACACCGTCACTGTCAGCGGAAAGCTGGGAAGCACCGGCCTCGTCGCTACCGAGCAGGTGACCTACATCAATGGATCGAACTATTTCACCAAGCGATTCACCCTCAAGAACAACAGCTCAAGCTCGCAGACCATCAAGGTTTTCCTTGGTGCGGATATCTACCTTGCCGGCAGTGACAGCGGCGTGCCGTATCGCATCGGCACAACCGGAACCACCGGCGGCCAGAATTGCGCGAACCCGGCCACTTATTCGATCCTGTTCATTCCGCAAACCGCCACCAATGGCTACACCGGCGCTGGCTATTCCAGCGTCTGGACACAGATCGGCGCGGGCACACTCAACAACGCGCTATCGACCGGCTGCATCGACAACGGCGCTGCCCTGCAATGGAACCGAACCATCGCCGCAGGTGCCAGTACGACCATTCAAGCCGCGACATCCTTCGGCGAAATTCCTGTTACCTACAAACTGACTGTCACCAAGGGTGGAACCGGCTCGGGGACTGTCACCAGCAATCCGTCGGGAATCAACTGTGGATCGACCTGCACGGCCAATTACTTCCGTGGAAACGTGGTCACCCTCACAGCAAGTCCGAAGAGTGGATCGACGTTCGCTGGCTGGAGCGGCTCGTGCTCGGGCACCGGCAATTGCACAGTAACGATGACGGCGGCCCGATCAGTAAAGGCCACCTTCACCCGCAGCGCCACCGCCATACTGCGCTTCGACAGCGCCAGCGGTCCGACAACAAAAACCATTTTTAGGAACTCCGGCACTCCGGTGAAGTTTGCATGGGTGACAACAGGATTGCCGTCAGGTACAACCTGCCGCATCTACTTGCGTCCGAACGATACGTTCGCAGCATTGGCCTCGCCGACTGCCAGCGGAACCCTGACCAGTACCAGCATGAACACCTGGGGCACGGGATCAAGGGTGTTTTATCTGCGCTGCTCGAACGGCACGCTGAGCAGCAATATCACGCTGACTATCACGTCGTCCGCTCCCAGCGCCACGCTTCGCTTTGACAGCGCCAGTGGTCCGACGACAAAGACCATCGTGCGCAACTCGGGCACGCCGGTGAAATTTGCATGGACGACGGCCAATCTGTCGTCAAGCACTACCTGTCGCATTTACCTGCGTCCAAACAATACATTCGCAGCATTGGCCTCGCCGACCGCAGGTGGAACCCTGACCAGTACCAGCATGAACACCTGGGGCACGGGATCAAGGGTGTTTTATCTGCGCTGCTCAAACGGCACGCAGAGCAGCAATATCACGCTGACTATTACGCCACCCCTTCCCACCGCCTCACTGCGATTCGACAGTGCCAACGGTCCTACATCCAAGACCATCGTGCGCAACTCGGGCACTCCGGTGAAGTTTGCATGGAAGACGGCCAATCTGCCGTCAAGCACGACCTGCCGCATTTACCTGCGTCCAAACAATTCCTACGCCGCATTGGCCTCGCCAACCGCAGGCGGCACCCTGACCAGCACCAGCATCAACACCTGGAGCACCGGATCCAAGGTGTTCTATCTCGGTTGCTCGAACGGCACGTCGAGCGCAAACGTGACCCTGATTATCCGGTCATCCGGTGGCCTAACCAGCAGCTGGACGGATCTGGGCCCGGCTCCCACCTACAACGGACAACCTGAAAACATTGCGAATCGGCCAACGGCGGGTGCGGTCAACGCGGTAGCACCGCATCCCACCAATGCCGCCATCCTTTATGTGGCGGCGGTGAATGGCGGCTTGTGGCGCAGCACCAACGCGACGGCGACAACTCCGACCTGGACGCGTTTGCTTGACACTGGTCCAACCTTGTCGATGGCGTCATTGCGTTTCGACCCCACCGATGCCAGCGCAAAAACCTTGCTCGCCGGTACCGGCCGGGTTTCCAATCTCAGCCGGATCGGCGGAGCGCAAACCGGCGTGATGCGCACGACCAACGGCGGCACCAGTTGGTCGGTTCTCACTGGTGGCGGAATCTTGAACAACATCACCATGAAGGCAGTTGCGGCGCGCGGCAGCAAGCTGATGGCGGCAACCAGCCTGGGTTTGTATCGATCAACCAATACCGGCACCAGCTTCAGCAAGCTCTCCGGCGCAGCGGGCAGTGGATTGCCTGTCGGAGGCACCAGTGACCTGGTCGGAGATCCGAACAACAACAACCTGCTATTCACCGTGGTCGACGGCGGTGCCGCGCCCGGCATCTACCGGTCCACCAATACAGGTGCCACCTGGACCAGAGTGTCCGATGCGGCTACCAATGCACTGCTCAATAGTGGCATTCGTGGCCTGCTCGCCGTGGGCAAGTCGGCCAATGTGTTTCTGGCAGTGGTCGGGAGCGACGAGAAATTGTCGGCTGTGATCCGGTCATCCAACGGCATCAGTGGCTGGACCAATCTGGGTGTACCCACAACCGCCGAAGAAAATGGTGCACGACTCGGCATACATCCTGGTGCTCAGGGTGGATCAAATCTATCGATTGCGGCCGATCCTACCAACAGCAACATCGTCTACGTGGGCGGTGATCGGCAGCCCTATTTCAGCGAGGCCGCGCCGGGTTCCGGGATTTACTTCCCCAACTCCCTGGGTGCTCTGGACTATTCCGGCCGGCTGTTCCGCGGCAACGCCAGCCTGTCATCGGCTTCCCGTTGGGTGGCGCTGACCCATTCGGGCACGAGCAACAATTCGTCCCCGCATGCCGATTCACGATCCATGGCGTTTGATGCGGCAGGCAACCTGATCGAGAGCGATGACGGTGGCGTCTACAAGCGGCTGGCTCCGCGCTCGACCACCGGTTCGTGGAAATCATTGATCGGAAATCTTGAGATAACCGAGTACCACGGTATTGCTTATGACGGCCGTGCCGACCGCGTCATCGGCGGTGCCCAGGACAACGGTACCAGCGAACAGCAGCAGATCGGCTCGCGCGTCTTCATCACTGTGCATGGCGGGGATGGCGGCGACCCCGCAGTAGACGATAATTCCTCCGCCACCCTCTCCTCGCGCTACGTCAGTTCCCAGAATCTGGGTGGCTTCAGTCGGCGTGTCTACAACGCCGCCAATGTGCTTCAGAGCGCGACGTATCCGGCGCTCACGCCGATCAACGGCAGTCCGGCAATGGAGCCGCAGTTCGTCACGCCGCTGGCTGTCAATCGCGTCAACGGGCGACGCTTGTTGTTTGGTGCAGAAAATGGCGTCTATGAGTCGCTGGATCAGGGCGCAACTGTCAACCGGATTTCCACCGTGAAGGTGAATGCCTTTGTCGGCGACCCGCTGGAATACGGTTTGCCCTCTGACCCCGATTACATTTATCTGGCGTCCGACGACCAAGTCTACTTCCGCCGGGCGGGGACGACCGCGGAGTCTGGCCAGAACGCTCACGTGGGTCTGGTGGCGGCAACCTTGAATAGCCCCGATAGCCCGTCGGCAGACGATGTGGTCGATATCTCCATCGATACGGCGCGACCGGCCAGGGTGTTCGGAATGACGTCATCGACCGTGCAGTTCTCGGCCAATTCGGGCGCGAGCTACAGCAATGTCACAGGCAATCTCCTCAGCTTTTCGCCGGGCGTGCTGCGCAGCATGGTGTACGTGCCCAGACCTGCTGGCGACATGCTCGTGGTGGGTGCCGATCGTGGTGCCTTTTACGCGCTTTCCAGCAACGGATTTACCGCCTGGAAACGCTTGGGCACGGACTTGCCAAACGCTCCCGTGTTTGAGCTGACCTACAACGCACAGCGCGATGCATTGATCGCCGGATTGTTCGGACGAGGCGCCTGGCGACTCTATGGTGCCGCCACCAGTAGCGGGCAAA
>JBATAQ010000113.1:0-16623 GCA_049661925.1 Dokdonella sp. | reverse complement strand
ATCCAGCGGTTGGCCAGTTCGTCGAAGAGGATTACCGGATCACCCTCGCCATTCGGGCAGTTTCCGGTCGCCGCACCGAGCATTCGCATCTGGAACGCTGGACCGACCGCCGCGCCGGTGGTCTTGTCGTAGATCTGCACCAGCGAACCGGTGGTGCTGTTGATCGACTCCAGGAAATGGTTGGGGCCAATGTCCCCGTTGACATCGGACGGCTCCACGCTGGTGTAGCCCTGCCCCTCGAAATTCAGCAGCGGCGTCGTGAACGCACTCGGAGTGATCGAAAAATCTGCCGAATGCGCGCGATTCCAGGCGCGTTGTCGTTCCGCGAGCTTGTCCAAGCCTGGCGCAACCGGATTTACCGGCACTGGATCGGTAATCACCGGCGTCTCGTAGCGACGCGGCATTTCGCGAACCGGATCGCCGGGCTGCCATGGCCGCAGCGGGGGAAGCTGGCGAATGTCGACGAAATGCGAAGTCGGCGCTACCGCATCGGAAACAAACGTCGCTCCGCGCATTTCGCGAACGCCATTGGCATTGACGAAGATCTCCGGCTGCATGACCGTGCCGGCCGCGAAGGCCGATTGGGTGACGGCCAGCGCAACCAGAACGGAAACATATAAAGACTTGTTCATTTTTTCTCAACTTGCGAGTCGTGGCGAAACGGCCCGGCTGGCTGCCACGACCGCTGTGCGATGGAAAAGCGTCACCGACCGTGCAAAGTCACGCTGTCGGTCCCTTTGCTGCGAGATAGCTGCCTGCCCGCCCTGGACTGGCAAATTAAACAGCAAAACTATTCGAGTGAGTAGAAAGGTCGCACAATCACCTCACCCTGTGACTGCACCGTAACAAGCTGTTTTGACCGAGACGCGCCTAGCTCGCCAAGCAATCGTGATCGGCTGCGTTCAAGAACTTGCATCGTAGCACCGAAGTCCTCACTGACCCCGCCGCCGCCGCGCACGTCTAGCCGGGCATTGCTGTCCGGCGGAATCAGCAGCGCGACATGACCGGTGCCACTGACCACGGACATGTCGCCACTCCACTCGCCACTGATCTGGGTAGCACGAATATCGCCCGCATGCGTCTTCAATTGCAGTCGTCCCTCGCTCGACGCGAGGATCGTTCCAGTGCGGCTCGTCGCAGTCAGGTTTGCGGACAGCTCCAGGCCGCGAATCAATCCGCCGTCGGTGGTCACATCGACATCTGCCAGTGTTGGCAGGTAGACGGCAAGATCGACGCGACCCGAAGTTTCGGGCGGTAGCGCAGCGGCGTAGCGCACTTCCAGTCGTGCCGTCTTGCCCTCGATGTGAAAGTCGAATTCCGGGGCCACCGCCCCCTTCCCGATTCGCTGCACGATTGCATAGATGCCGATGCTTCCCGCATCCATCGACTTCAGATGCACATCGCCCCACGCGTTGTTGATTTTCACCTCGGTAACCGCTGGTGTCAGCTCGAATTTCCGCTTCACATGATCGACAGCGAAATCCTTGTCGACAGTCGGGTCGCTCGTCGGCGCTGTCGCCGGCACTGTTGAACAGGCGGACAACAACAACCCAAACATCGCACCAAACAGGATTCGAATCAGCATTGCGCAAACACCTGGGTCAGGAACAAACCGAGTATCGGGAAACTGCTACCAACAGCGGTGGCAACGGACGTGATCTGTTAGACGGCGAACGCTCGCAGGCACCAGTCGAACAGCGGGCCCCACGCAACGCCCATGGCCAGTAACGCCAATCCGTTGGCGGACATCACCCAGCGCAGCGGACGATCATCGGGCAGCGCCAGTGCGCCATCGTCGGCCTTGTCGAAGTACATCACCTTGACGACGCGCAGGTAGTAGAAGATACCGACGATGGCGAACATGATCGCGACGATGGCCAGCCACATGTAACCGGCGTCAATGGCTGCCTTCAGCACCAGTAGCTTGGCGAAGAATCCGAACAGAGGCGGAATGCCGGCGAGAGAGAACATCGACATGGCCATCATGCCGGCGTACCAGGGGCTGCGCTGGGCGAGCCCACGGAAATCGTCAATTTCTTCGGCTTCGAATCCAGCCCGCGCCAGGATCATGATCATCCCGAACGCCATTGCCGCGGTGACGGTGTAGCTGATGATGTAGAAGAGCGCTGCCGCATAGCCGGCCGAGCTTCCATTGACGAAGCCAAGCAGCAGGAAGCCCATATGCGAAATGGTCGAGTAGGCCAGCATGCGCTTGATGTTGCTTTGCGCGATCGCCAGCACGTTGCCGATGACCAGTGACAGCACGGCCAGAACTGCCAGCATCAAGGTCCACTGCGGACTGAGGGGACCCATCGCTCCGTCAAGCAGGCGCCAGGCCATGCCGAACGCGGCGAGCTTGGGTGCAGAACCTATGAATACGGTAATTGCCGTCGGCGCGCCCTGATACACATCGGGCAGCCACATGTGAAATGGCGCGGCACCGAACTTGAAGGCGATACCGGCAATCAGGAACACCAGGCCGAACGCGATCAGGTTCGGATGCGCGACATTGCCGATCGATGCGTGGATGGTCGCGAGATCAAGGCTCACCGTTGCGCCATAGATCATCGACATGCCGTACAGAATCAGTCCCGATGCGAGCGCACCCAAAACGAAGTACTTGATCGCGGCTTCCGACGAGACCGAACTTTCACGATTGAGCGCGACCAGCGCGTACGAACACAAGGTCAGCAGTTCCAGGCCGAGGTACACCGTGATCAAGCTGCCCGCCGACACCAGCAGCATCATGCCCAGCGTCGCAAACAGGATCAGCAGGTAGATCTCGCCAATCAGCAGCTTGCGCTCGCGCAGGTAGTTGCGCCCGTAGACGAGGCTGAGAGCGCTGGTCAGCAGGATGAACACTTTCAGGATGGTCGCGACGCCGTCTCGGATGAACATGTCGTTGAACGCCAACATCCGCTCGCCGTATTCCGGCGCACCCACGCAGACCAGCACGGCGCTGATTGCCAGCGCAAGCAAGGACAGCCAATGGGTCAACGCACGTGATGGCTGCTCGACGAACAGGTCGAGCATCAGGATCAGCAGGGTCGCGCCGAGCAGAACCAGCTCGGGCATTAGCACCAGCAGGTCAACGGGATTGAATGTCATCGTCATGCCTTGGCCAGCAGCAGGCGACCGACAATCTGCTGGATCGAAGTGTCCATCAGGTCGGTCAGCGGTTTCGGATACAGGCCGATCAACAACACGCCGATCGCGAATCCACCCAGCACGATCCACTCACGCGCGTTGATGTCGTGCAGCTTGGCGACCTTTTCGTTCGCAACGTCGCCGAAGATCACACGCTTGACCAGCCACAAGGTATAGGCGGCACCGATGATCAACGTGAATGCAGCAACAAATGCGAACCAGAAATTGGCCTGGAAGCTCGCCAGGATCACCATGAACTCGCCGACGAAGCCACTGGTGCCTGGCAACCCGACATTGGCCATCGCGAACAGCACGAAGAAGGTCGCGAACCACGGCATCGAGTTGGCGACGCCGCCGTAGTCGCGAATCATGCGGGTATGCATGCGGTCGTAAAGCACGCCGATGCACGAGAACATCGCGCCGGATACGAAACCGTGCGAAATCATCTGCACCATCGCGCCCTGCATGCCGAGTTGCGCGGCCTGCGCGTTGTTCTGGTCGCGTACCAGCGCAAGCGCGATGAAGATACCCAGCGTCACGAAGGCCATGTGAGCGATCGACGAATAGGCGATCAGCTTCTTCATGTCGTCCTGCACGAGGGCGACATAGCCGATGTAGACGACCGCGATCAGACTCATTGCGATGACCACCCACGCGTATTCCTGCGAGGCATCCGGCGCTATCGGCAGCGAGAAACGCAGGAAGCCATAACCACCGACCTTCAGCATGATCGCGGCCAGGATCACCGAGCCCCCAGTTGGCGCTTCGACGTGCGCGTCGGGTAGCCAGGTGTGTACGGGCCACATCGGAACCTTGATCGCGAACGCAATCAGGAACGCAAAGAACAGCCAGGCCTGCTCGGTTGGCCCCAGTCCCGCATTGGCGAAAGCCGCCAACGAAAACTCGCCCGTCTTCATGTGCAGGTAGATCAGCGCGATCAGCATGAAGATCGAACCGACGAAGGTGTAGATGAAAAACTTGAGCGTCGCGTACACGCGGCGTGCGCCACCCCAGATGCCGATGATGATGAACATCGGGATCAACATCGCTTCGAAGAAAACGTAGAACAGCAGCGCGTCGGTCGCCGCGAACACGCCTATCAGCAGGCCTTCCAGTGCCAGCATCGCCGCCATGTACAGACTGACTTTTTGCTGGATCGGTCCCCACGAGCCAACGATGACCAGCACGCTGGTGAATCCGGTCAGCCCGATCAGAGCGACGGAAATCCCGTCCGCGCCAAGCGCGTACTTGGCACGCAAGGCGTTGATCCATGGATGCAGTTCGATGAACTGCATGGTGGCCGCGCCAGTCGCCGTGTGGTCGTAGCCAAAGTACAAGGCAACGCTCAGGACAAACGTCGCCAGCGCGAACAAGAGGGTTGTCCAGCGAGCTGCGTTGTCGTTGTTGCGGCCCAGTGCCAGCACAACGACGGCACCGAGCATCGGCAACCAGATCAGCGTGCTCAGCAGGGGAAGATTCAAGAACATGGTCTGCATTCCCGTGTCAGCCGGCTGTCGGCACGAAGACCCACAACAGTCCGGCCAGCAGCAGGACCAGACCGAAGATCATCGCGAAAGCGTAGTGATAGAGATAGCCCGATTGCACGCCGCGCAGGCGTTGCGCCATTCGGGAGACCAGGCTGACCGATCCGTCGATGGCACCATCGATCACCGCCACGTCACCGAACTTCCACAAGCCGCGACCAAACGCGATGCCGCCCTTCGAGAACACTGCCTGACTAGCATCGTCGGCGTAATACTTGTTCATCAGCAAGATATGGATCGGACGGAAAGTACGCGCGAACCAGTCAGCGACGGCGGGGTTGAACAGCCAGATCCAGGTCGCCGCCGCGAAGCCAGCAACGGCCAGCCAGAACGGCGCGGCGGTGAAGCCATGCATCAGCATGGCACCGGCGCCGTGAAACTCCTCGGCGAGATGGCCGATCACATTGTTGGCTTCCCGCGCGAAGATCGAACCACGGAAGAATTCACCGAACAGCATCGGACCGATGGTCAGATAACCAATCACAATGGATGGAATCGCGAGCAGCACCAATGGCAAGGTGACTACCCACGGCGATTCCTTCGGCGCGTGCGCGAGATGGCCCGGCTCGTGATGGCCGTGGTCGTCATCCAGATGATCGCTGCGACCATGACCGTGGCCACGATGATCGTCGACGACGAAGCGCTCCTTGCCGTGGAAAGTCATGTACAGCAAGCGGAACGAATACAACGCCGTAACGAATACGCCGATCAGCACGCAGACATAGGCATAGCCGGAACCAAAGCGATGCGACTCGCCGACCGCTTCAATGATCGCGTCCTTGGAATAAAAGCCAGCAAAACCAGGCGCGCCAGCCAGCGCCAGCGAACCAATCCACATGGTGATCCAGGTGATCGGCATGTAGCGACGCAGGCCGCCCATGTGGCGCATGTCCTGCTCGTGGTGCATGGCAATGATGACCGAGCCCGCACCAAGGAACAGCAGCGCCTTGAAGAACGCGTGGGTCATCAAATGAAACACGCCGGCCGCATATGCCGACGCGCCGAGCGCGACAGTCATGTAGCCCAATTGCGACAGCGTGGAATAGGCAACCACGCGCTTGATGTCGTTCTGGACGATGCCGATCAGCCCGGTGAAGAGCGCCGTGGTCGCGCCGATGATCAATACGAATGACAACGCCGTGTCCGACAGCTCGAAAATCGGCGACATGCGCGCGACCATGAAGATACCGGCGGTCACCATGGTTGCGGCGTGGATCAAGGCCGAAATGGGCGTCGGACCTTCCATCGAATCGGGCAGCCAGATATGCAGCGGAACCTGAGCGGATTTGCCCATTGCGCCGACGAACAACGAGATTGCGACGATGGTCGCGACCGACCAGGGATGGCCCGAAATCAACTCCACGGTGCGCATGCCGGACTCGCCGGACAAGTCGTTCGCGTTGCCGAATACCGTGGTGTAGTCGAGCGATCCGCCAAACCAGAACAGGACGCCAGCAATACCAAGAATGAAACCAAAGTCGCCGACCCGGTTGACAAGAAACGCCTTCATGTTGGCGAACACTGCTGTCGGTTTCTTGAACCAGAAGCCGATCAGCAGGTACGACACCAGTCCGACCGCTTCCCAGCCGAAGAACAACTGCATGAAGTTGTTGCTCATCACCAGCATCAGCATCGAGAACGTGAACAACGAGATGTAGCTGAAGAAGCGCTGGTAGCCCGGATCGTCACGCATGTAACCGACGGTGTAGATATGCACCAGCAGCGACACGAAGGTCACCACCACCATCATCATTGCGGTCAGGTTGTCGACCAGGAAGCCGACATTCGCGCTCAAATTTCCAACCTGAAACCACGTGTAGATGTTCTGGTTGAACACCGCCGCCCCGCCCCACACCAACTGGTAGAGCACCCAGATGGACAGGCCACAGCTGATCGCCACACCGGCGATGGTGGCGCTGTGCGCGCCGACGCGGCCGACCTGGCGTGCAAACAGGCCAGCGATGATCGCGCCGAACAATGGAGCGAGCACGATGACCAGTAGCAGGGTTCTCGATAGCGTCATGGCTCAGCCTCTCAACGTGTCGACTTCAGTCACGTCGATCGTCGCTCGGTTGCGGAACAGCGCGACCAGGATGGCAAGGCCGATCGCCGCCTCCGCAGCCGCCACCGTCAACACGAAGAACACGAACACCTGGCCGGCGGGGTCAGCATGCCAACGCGAAAACGCAACGAAATTGGTATTGACCGCCAGCAGCATCAACTCGATGCACATTAGCAGGGTGATGATGTTCTTGCGATTGATGAAGATGCCGGCAACAGCGATACAGAACAGGATCGCCGAAATGGTCAGGTAGTGGCCGAGGCCGATGGTCGCCATCATGGTGTGCGGCTCCTCGTTGGCTCAGCGGCCATCTTGACCAGGCGAACGCGATCATCGCGCTTGACCTTTACCTGTCTGGACGGGTTTTGCGCCTTTACGTTGGTACGGTGACGGACGGTCAACGGAATCGCTGCGATAACGCCAACGGTAAGGATCAACGCAGCCACTTCAAACGGCAGCAGGTAATCAGTAAAGAGTGCGCGAGCGATCCAGACCACGTTCGATCCGCTGGCGGCTGCGGCAGGATTGGGCGGCAAGTCCAGACCAATCGTTCGCACGCCGATCAGCAGCAAAATTTCGGCCAGCATGACCAGCGCGACAAGGATGCCGAACGGGGCGGACTTCACGAAGCCTTCGCGCGCCGGTACTTTATCGACGTCAAGCATCATCACAACGAACAGGAACAAGACCATCACCGCACCGACATAGACCAGCACCAGCGCGATAGCGAGGAACTCGGCTTCCGCCAGCAACCACAAGCAAGCAGCAGAAAAAAACGTCAACACCAAACTGAGCGCTGCATGCACCGGATGGCGAAAGCTGATCACGCCCAAGGCTGCCAGTACGGCCACCAGCGAGAAGGCGAAAAAGCAGAATGAGTGGAAGGTCACGTCGGGCTACTCCTGCGCTCAGCGATAAGCCGAATCTTGAGCACGGTCGGCGGCAATCTGATCTTCGAAACGATCACCGATCGCCAGCAACTGCGTCTTGTTGACGACATTCTCGCCGCGTTTTTCCATGTGGTATTCGAGAACGTTGGTGAGGACGATCGAATCGACCGGACAGCTTTCCTCACAGAAACCACAAAAAATGCATTTGAACAGGTCGATGTCGTAGCGGGTCGTGCGCCTGGTTCCATCTGCACGCGGCGCCGAGTCTATGGTGATGGCGAGTGCCGGACAGACTGCCTCGCAGAGCTTGCACGCGATGCAGCGTTCCTCACCGTTCGGATAACGGCGCAATGCCAGCAAGCCACGGAATCGGTTCGACCGCGGGATGTGCTCTTCCGGGTAGCGCACCGTGAACTTCGGTTTCCACAAGTACTTGAACGTTACCCACAGGCCGGCGAACAGCTCCAGCAGCAGCAGGCTTCTGAGATAACTGATGATTCGCTTCATGGTTCGCTCCTCATTCGCCTATGCACCGATCGTCACCCAACCGAAGTAACGCAGGCAGGCAGCTACCATCAACCAGACAATGGTGATCGGGATGAAAACCTTCCAGCCCAGGCGCATGATCTGGTCGTAGCGATAGCGCGGGAAGGTGGCGCGGAACCACAGGTAGAGGTTGCAGAAGAAGAACACCTTGATCGCCAGCCACCACCATCCTGCGACTCCGAGGATCGGTATCGACGGCGGGAACGGCGACAGCCAGCCGCCGAGGAACAGCAAGGGAGCGACGAACGCGATCAGGATCATGTTCGCGTACTCGGCCAGGAAGAACACCGCGAAGGCCGATCCCGAATACTCGACATGGAAACCCGCAACGATTTCCGATTCACCCTCGGCCATGTCAAACGGTGAGCGATTGGTTTCCGCCACACCGGAAATGAAATAAATCACGAAAATCGGCAGCAGCGGCCACATGAACCACTCGCCCATGCCAAGCGGGCCGGCCTGCGCCAACACGATGCCGGAAAAATTCATGGTACCGGCCAGGACAAGTACGCCGACGACCGAAAAACCCATCGCGATCTCGTACGAAACGGTCTGCGCCGCAGCGCGCATTGCACCCAACATGGCGTAGCGCGAGTTCGACGCCCAGCCGGCAATGATGATGCCGTAGACGCCCAGTGAGGTCATCGCGAGCAGGAACAACAGGCCGGCGTTGAGATCGGCCAGCACTACCCCGGCGTCGAAAGGAATCACCGCCCAAGCCGCGAATGCAGGCACCAACGCGAGCAACGGCGCGAGATAAAACAGTCCCTTATTCGCCTTGCTTGGCTGGATAACTTCCTTGAACAGCAACTTGAATACGTCGGCGAAGGCCTGGAATATGCCAAACGGCCCGATCTGGTTTGGCCCCATGCGCACGTGCATCCATCCGATGATCTTGCGCTCCCAATAGACGAACATGGCAACCGCGACGATCAGCGGGACCAGGATCGCGAGGATTTTCAGCACGATCCAGATGGTCAGACCGATGTCACCCCAGCCGAGCAGGAACTGATGCAATGCGTCGATCACCTCAGGTCTCCGTCATCGCAATGGCCTCGCCACAAGGCGGCAATGCATCGGTTTGCTCGTAACCCGATTCGATCCAGACGCCACCACGCGGCACTTCCGAACTCAGCACGACCGCCAGCTTCTGGCCTTCTATATGCTTGGTTCCACCATTTGTAAGGCCGAGTGCAGCGCCATCTTCGGGATGCAAGGTCACACAAGCGCCGCGCGCGATCGGATGATCGTTCAGTGCCGGCGAACGGCGCAGCACCGCGTCGGCACGATAGCTGGCAGTCGAGCTGATGCGCACCAGCCCATCCACCTTGTGCGCGCGTTCGGCCAATTGGACAGTCGCGGCCTGCGGATCGCACGTTGTGATTCCAGCGCGCAGCTCGGCGATGTCGTTGAAGTCAAAACCATCGCTGTCCATCGCGCCGCCCAGCGCACGCAACACGCGCCAGCCTTGGCGTGCATCGCCCGGTGGCTTGACGCCGGCGGCCGCGCGTTGCTCGATGCCATCAAGGTTGGTCATGCTCGCATCGGTTTCCGGCAGCAAGCCGATCGGCAGGATGACATCGGCCACCTGCTTGAGCGACTCGCTGGCGAACGCGGAGAACGCGATCACGGTCGATGCCTTTTCAAGCGTGCCCCAACTACGCGTGCCGGCGGCGAAATCGGATGGTGATTCGATGCCATACAGCACAAAGCCCTGGCGGCCGTGGGCCAACTGGTGATTGCTGTCCAGAGCGCCTGCCGAGGGCAAGACTCCAACCTGGGCCAAACCAATCGCATTCGCTGTCAGCGGGATTTCGTTGTAAGCGCTGCCGCTCGCGGCGGCAAGGTCACGAGCGGCAGCGCGCAGCCAAGAGGCCTGCGGATGGCTGGTAGCCATTTCACCAACGATGACCACCGACGAACTCTCATCCGTCAGTGACTTCACCAACGTAGTGGCATCGTCGCTGGTTTGCGCAGAACCGAGCGCGTCCGACAGGCCCGAATGACTTGCGGAATGCCCCGCATCAGCTGCCGCCCTGGCATAAGCCAGCATGGCGTCGACGAATCCGTTTGGCGCGACGATGTGCATGCTGGTCGGCGGGTACGTCAGGTCGAAATTGATCGGATTGATGACATGAACTTTGGCTCCGTTCTTGATCGCCTTGCGGATGCGTGTGTTGAGCAGAGGCAATTCGCTGCGCGGATTGCATCCGATCAACACGATGGCGCTCGCTTTTTCGATCTCGTCCATCGGCATTTCGAACGCACTTGCAGTCGCGCCATCGGCCAGGTCGAGCTGGCGCAGGCGGCTATCGATGTGTCCGCAACCGAGATTGCGCACCAACTTCGCGAGCAGGAAACCTTCTTCAGTAGAGGTTGCACCGTTGACGAGGCAACCAAGATCATTCGCTGGGTGGCGACGCAAGGCTTCAACCGTTGCTGTAATCGCGGTCGGCCAGTCCACTTCGCTCCAGACGCCATCGCGCTTGAGCATTGGCCGACGCGCACGATCCGACGCATACATGCCCTGGTGGCTGTAACGATCGCGATCAGACAACCAGCACTCGTTGATGGCATCGTTATCGCGCGGAACGGTGCGCAGCACTTCGCCGCGGCGCGTGTGCAGCCACAAGTTCGAGCCAAGCGCATCGTGATAGGCAATGGACTCGCGCGCGATAAGTTCCCACGGCCGAGCGCGGTACCGGAATACCTTGTTGGTCAGCGCGCCGACCGGGCAAACGTCGATCACGTTGCCGGATACTTCACTCATCAGCGGCTTGCCGACATAGGTACCGATCTGCAGGTTCTCGCCGCGCTCCATGCCACCGAGCTCGTAGGTACCCGCGACTTCGCTCATCACTCGCACGCAGCGCGTGCAATGGATGCAGCGGGTCATGTCTGTCTCGACCAGTGGGCCAAGATCTTCGTCGGGAACGACGCGCTTGCCTTCGACAAAGCGCGAGACGGAACGGCCATAGCCGACCGCCAGATCCTGCAATTCGCATTCGCCGCCCTGATCACAGATCGGGCAATCCAGCGGATGGTTGATGAGCAGAAACTCCATCACGTTGCGCTGCGCAGAAAGCGCGCGTGCCGACTGGGTCTGGATCTTCATGCCGTCTGCGACCGGCGTCGCACAGGCAGGTTGCGGTTTCGGCATTGGTCGACCGCCCATCTCGACCTCGACCATGCACATGCGGCAGTTGGCAGCGATAGGCAGCTTGTCGTGATAACAAAAGCGCGGAATCTTGATGCCGGCCTTGTCGGCCGCCTGGATGATCATCGACGACTTCGGCACGACAAGCGTCTGGCCGTCGATCTCGATGCTGACGTGATCGGGTGGCAGGTCGGGGCTCACGGCCTGCGCATTCATGCGGCCTGCTCCTCGGCAAGCTGCGGCACGAGGCCATCGACGACCGAACGACCATTCTCAATGTAATACTCGAACTCGTGCCAGTAGTGACGCAGGAAACCCTGCACTGGCCACGCGGCGGCTTCGCCAAATGCGCAAATGGTGTGGCCTTCGATCTGGCCGGCCGCGGCTTTCAGCAGTTCCAGATCTTCCGGCCTGCCCTCGCCACTGACGATGCGATCAAGCACGCGATACATCCAGCCGGTGCCTTCGCGACACGGCGTGCATTGGCCGCAGCTTTCCTTGTAATAGAAACGGCTGATGCGGCGACAGGCGCGCACCATGCAGGTGGTTTCATCCATCACGATGACCGCGCCGGAACCCAGGCCCGAACCGGCCTTTTGCAACGCGTCGTAATCCATCGTGATGTCCATCATCACGTCGGCCGGCAACACCGGCATCGACGATCCGCCGGGAATCACCGCCTTCAATTTGTGGCCGTTGCGCACGCCGCCAGCCATTTCGAGCAGGTCGGCGAACGAAGTGCCCAGACGGATTTCAAAGTTGCCGGGCTTGTTGACATGGCCCGACACCGAAAAAATCTTCGGGCCGCCATTGTTCGGCTTGCCGAGATTCAAGAACCAGTCCGCGCCATTGCGAATGATGGCGGGCACCGACGCATAGGTTTCGGTGTTGTTGATCGTGGTCGGCTTGCCGTAGAGACCAAAGTTGGCCGGGAACGGCGGCTTGAAGCGCGGCTGGCCCTTTTTCCCTTCCAGAGATTCCATCATCGCGGTCTCTTCGCCGCAGATGTAGGCACCCGCACCAAGGGCGGTGTGGATATCAACATCAATGCCGGTGCCGTTGATGTTTTTTCCAAGCAGGCCCGCGTCGTAGGCTTCCTTCAATGCTGCTTCGAAATGCTCAAACGGCTCGTGGTGGAATTCACCGCGCAGGTAGTTGTAGGCGACGCTGGAACCCGTGCAATAGCAGGCAATCGCGATGCCCTCGATCACCGCGTGCGGGTTGAATCGAAGGATGTCACGATCCTTGCAGGTGCCGGGTTCCGATTCATCGGAGTTGCAGAGGATGTACTTCTGGCCCGGTGCCGTGCGCGGCATGAACGACCATTTCAATCCGGTCGGAAAGCCGGCACCACCGCGTCCACGCAACGACGATTTCTTGACTTCGTCGATCAAGCTCACCGGATCGGTCTTTTCGGCGAGGATTTTCTCCCACGCCTTGTAACCATCCGCCTTGCGATAGCTTTCCAGCGACCACGGCGTGTCGTACTGCAAGGTCGTGTAGACGACCTGGTGTTCCTGCGGTGCGGGGCCGACGGCCATCCTCACATCCTCACTTGAGTTCATCGATCAGCGCGTCGACCTTGTCGGTGTCGAGCTTCTCGTGATAGTGGCCATTGACGACCATCATCGGCGCGCCGCAACAGGCAGCCAGGCATTCTTCCTCGGTCTTGAGGTAGATGCGGCCATCCGGCGTGCTTTCTCCGAGCTTGATTCCCAGCTTCTTTTCGCAATGCCGAACGATGTCTTCGGCACCATTGAGCCAGCAGGAAATATTGGTGCAGATCGCGACGTTGTTGCGGCCGACCGGACTGGTCTCGAGCATTGAATAGAACGTTGCCACTTCGTATGCCCACACCGGCGGCAGTGAAAGGTAACGAGCTACCGCAAGGATGAGGTCATCAGTCAGGAATCCACCGTTCTGCTCCTGCGTTGCGAACAACGCCTGGATCAGTGCCGAACGCTTGCGGTCGGCCGGGAATTTCGCCACCCAGTGATCGATGTGCGCGCGCGTCTGCATGCTCAGTACGTCGTCGGGAACAACGTCCTTGATCTGCTCGTAAGTGCCGGTGGGTTTCATCGATCAACCTCACCAAATACCAGGTCATAAGTGCCGATCATCGCGACCACGTCGGCCAGCATGTGGCCACGCACCACCGCATCCATCGATGACAGATGAGCGAAGCCCGGTGCTCGCAGGTGCACGCGGAACGGCTTGTTGGCGCCATCGGAAACCAGGTAGCAACCGAACTCGCCCTTCGGCGCTTCGATCGCCGCATAGGTTTCGCCAGCCGGCACGCTGTAGCCTTCACTGAACAATTTGAAGTGATGAATCATCGCTTCCATGTCGTCCTTCATCTCGACACGAGATGGCGGCGCCACCTTGAAGTTCTGCACGATCACCGGACCGGGATTCGCCCGCAGCCAGTTGACGCATTGCTGGATGATGCGATTGGACTGGCGCATTTCCTCGACGCGAACCAGATAGCGATCATAGCAATCGCCCTCCACGCCAATAGGAATGTCGAAATCGACTTCGGCGTACTTGGCATACGGCTGCTTCTTGCGCAGATCCCAGGCAACGCCGGAACCTCGCAACATGGGGCCGGTCATGCCCCAACTTTTCGCCAATTCGGGACCAATGACACCGATGCCGACCGTGCGCTGCTTCCAGATACGGTTGTCGGTGAGTAATTCCTCGTACTCGTCGACGCGATGCGGAAAGTCGCCGCAGAACGCTTCGATGAAATCGAGCAGCGAACCTTCGCGCCAGCGATTCAGGCGCTTCAAGTCATCGCCCTTGTGCCAGCGCGACTCGTTGTACTGCGGCATCTGCGCGGGCAGGTCGCGATAGACGCCGCCAGGACGGTAGTAGGTCGCGTGCATACGCGCGCCCGACACCGCTTCGTAGCAATCCATCAATTCTTCGCGTTCGCGGAAGGCGTACAGGAAAACCGCCATCGCACCAAGGTCGAGACCGTTGGAACCGATCCACATCAGATGATTGAGGATGCGCGTGATCTCGTCGAACATCGTGCGTATCCACAACGCACGTTCCGGCGCCTGGATGCCGAGCAGATTCTCGATCGCCATTACATAGGCGTGCTCGTTGCACATCATCGACACGTAGTCGAGGCGATCCATGTAGCCGATCGACTGATTGAACGGCTTGGACTCGCAGAGCTTTTCAGTGCCACGATGCAGCAAGCCGACATGCGGATCGGCGCGAACCACGGTTTCACCATCCATCTCCAGCACCAGGCGCAGCACGCCGTGCGCCGCTGGATGCTGCGGGCCGAAATTCATCGTGTAGTTGCGAAATTCCTGCATGGGATCAGCTCGCCTTCGGTGGCGCAGCAGCCGGAGCCGCCAGCACGCCTTCAGCCATGGCCTGTTCGTAACGCGAATCGTCGCGGATGGTGCGCGGCACCAGCACGCGTGGCTCGATCGTCACCGGCTGGTAGACCACGCGGCGTTGCTCGGCATCGTAGAGCACTTCAACGTTGCCGATCAAAGGGAAATCCTTGCGGAACGCGTGGCCAACGAACCCGTAATCCGTCAGCAGACGGCGCAAATCCGGATGACCTTCGAAGACGATGCCGAACATATCGAAGGTTTCGCGCTCGAACCAGTTTGCACCGGGATGCAGGCCGGTCAGCGAAGGCATCATCGGCACATCGTCATCGCTGCAAAACGAGCGCAGGCGAACGCGCTGGTTGTGCTCGATCGATAACAGCTGCACGACCACCGCAAAGCGATTCGGAACGTCAACCTTGCGCGGGCGTTCTGCCCAAGTGAAACGTCCAGCGCCCTCGCCTTCCACGCCGCGCGAATACCCTTCCGACGACACTTCGCTGGTGTCCCATTCGACATCGCCGTAGCTCAGGAAGTCGACACCGACAACGTCGATCAGCATGTCGAAACGCCACTCGGGTTCTTCCGCCAGGTGCTTGACGACCGACAACCAGTTTTCCGGCAACACGTCCACAGCCAGCTCGCCGCCAACTTCGCTGACAGCCACGGCTTTCTGGCCAAGGCTGGCCGACAATTTCTGTGCGATTGCGCTGCGTTCGGTCATCCTGGCCTCAGCGCGCAATCGTGTTGGTGCGACGGATCTTTTTCTGCAATTGCAGGATTCCGTGGATCAGCGCTTCGGCGGTTGGTGGACAACCGGGCACATAGATATCGACCGGCACGATGCGGTCGCAGCCGCGCACGACCGCGTAGGAATAGTGGTAATAACCGCCGCCGTTGGCGCACGAGCCCATCGAGATCACCCACTTTGGCTCGGGCATCTGGTCATAGACCTTGCGCAATGCCGGTGCCATCTTGTTCACCAGCGTGCCGGCCACGATCATCACATCGGACTGACGCGGGCTGGGCCGGAAGATCACACCATTACGGTCAAGATCAAGGCGCGCCGCGCCCGCATGCATCATTTCGACCGCACAACAGGCCAGGCCAAACGTCATCGGCCACATCGATCCGGTACGCGCCCAGTTGACGAGTTCGTCCAGACGCGCCGTTGCGAAGCCGCGCTCGATCAGTGGATTACTGTCGCCGGGACGCAGGATGTCATCGACTACGTTGACCGGGTCGGGGTTGTGCATCGCCCGGCCGATTGCGTCGCTCACTCCCATTCGAGCGCTCCCTTCTTCCACGCGTAGATAAAGCCGACCAGCAACAGGAGAATGAACACGCCCATCTCGACAAGGCCGAACAGGCCAAGCTCACCGAAAACGGTGGCCCACGGGAAAACGAAGGCGATTTCCAGATCGAAAATGATGAACAGAATCGCGACCAGGTAGTAGCGCACGTCGAAACGCATGCGCGAGTCCTCGAACGCGTCGAAACCGCACTCGTAGGGGATCAGCTTTTCAACCGTCGGCTTGCTCGGACCGAACCACAGGCCGATCAGGATCAAGGCGATGCCAATGCCGCTGGCGACGCCGAGCAGTAGCAGGACCGGGTAGTACTGGGATAACACGAACCACCTCCGCGCCACAGGCGCATCAGCGAAGGATCAAGTCGGGCATTGTACCAGCGGCAACGCGACCACTGACAGGGCTTGACGGCATCTGCATCGCGCGTTCCGGGAATGCAGTGCTGTCACTGTCTGCTTCACTGTTCAATACCAAACCGGTTGCCGTCGCGATACGCGCGACGGCATTCCAGTGAGCGGATCAGTTCGCTGCGCCGATGACCCGATTCAAGCGGCGGATGAACGCAGCAGGATCGTCCAGCGTCGCTCCTTCCGCCAGTTGTGCCTCCTCGAACA
>JBATAQ010000112.1:0-27188 GCA_049661925.1 Dokdonella sp. | reverse complement strand
CATTCAAGTACACGCCGTCAGGCGACGTGACCGTGATCGTGGGCCATGGTCGAGTGGCGGTGGAAGATTCCGGCCCCGGCATCAAGCCCGAAGATGCGGAAAAGCTTTTCCAGCGCGGTGTGCGCGGTACCAATGAAGGCAAGGGTGCAGGCCTCGGGTTAGCAATCGTGATGCGGCTATGTGAGCTCTCCGGCTGGAAAGTGTCGCTGGCACCACGTCCGCAAGGCGGAGCAGTTGCGACGCTGCAATTTTCACGCGATGGTGCGGTCGCAGCGAAGCCAATCAGAACCGAAGATGCTTGACCGAGTTGCCGTCGTCACGGATTTCCTTGAGCGCGTCGATGCCGATGCGGATATGCGATTCCACGAAATCACCGGTCACGCGACGATCACTTTCTTCGGTCTTGATGCCTTCCGGAATCATCGGCTGATCCGACACCAGCAATAGGGCACCGGCCGGAATGCGATTGGCGAAGCCGACGCTGAACAGCGTTGCCGTTTCCATGTCGATCGCCATGCAGCGCGTCTTGCGCAGGTATTTCTTGAATTCTTCGTCGTGTTCCCAGACGCGGCGATTGGTGGTGTAGACCGTGCCCGTCCAGTAGTCGCGGCCGTGGTCGCGAATGGTCGACGACAGCGCGCGTTGCAAGGTGAATGCTGGCAACGCTGGTACTTCGGGTGGGAAGTAGTCATTCGACGTGCCTTCACCGCGTATTGCCGCGATCGGCAGGATCAGGTCGCCAAGCTGGTTCTTCTTTTTCAGCCCACCGCACTTGCCGAGAAACAGCACCGCGCGCGGCATCACCGCCGAGAGCAGGTCCATCATCGTCGCCGCCGTTGGACTGCCCATACCGAAGTTGATGATCGAAAGACCGTCGGCGTGCGCGTTGAGCATCGGCTTGTCGCGCCCATGCACTTCCACGTTGTGCCACTGCGCGAACAGCTCCACGTAGAGGCTGAAGTTGGTCAGCAGAATGTACTGGCCAAAATCCTCCAGCGGCGTGCCGGTATAACGCGGCAGCCAGTTGCGGACGATGGATTGCTTGTCTTTCATTTCAGGCGTTGTCTCGTTTGGCGTGATGACGTTGAGAGACGGAAGTGCTCTCGAATGCTCCGCTTACATCATCCCGGTTTCGAGCATCGCCGCTTCGGACATCATGTGCCGGTTCCAGGGTGGATCGAACACCAGTTCGACATCGGCTTCACTGATCGTCGGAATCATCATCAACTTCGATTGCACGTCCTCGACCAGGATATCGCCCATGCCACAGCCCGGCGCGGTCAAGGTCATCCGCACCTCGACGCGGCGCTGGCCGTCGTCACCCGGCTCCAGCGTGCAGTCGTAGATCAAGCCGAGGTCGACCACGTTGATCGGAATTTCCGGGTCGTAGCAGGTCCGCAACTGGTCCCAGACCACGCGCTCGATATCGGCATCGCTGGCGTTGTCGGCGACCTCGATCACGGCCGGTGGTGGCTTACCGATAGCATCGGCGTCGGTGCCTGCGATGCGGAACAGGTTGCCGTCGACAAACACCGTGAAGCTGCCGCCCAGCGCCTGCGTGATATAGCCCGATTCGCCGGCCGGCAAGGTGACGTGTTCGCCCTGCGGCACGAGGATGGCCTCGCAATCGCGCGTGAAGCGGAACGGTTCTGATGTGTTGCTGTAGCCCATGAGCTTGATCGTAGCGGCGAATTTCGCCGGCCATTATGACGGTCCGTCAGGAGATGGTGGCGCGCGGCAGGGAATCAAACCCCACAAGCGAGGTGCTACTGACGTGCATCTTGTGCTCGCAGGGGTTGGCGGCAGGCCGGAAAGTGCCGATCATCAGTGGCTTCCCAGGCATTCTTTCCAGCGGAGCAGTTGATGGCCAAACCCACGCGACACAAGGTGCAGCGCGTTCGCAAACGCGCGGACTACGACCGCACGGCCATTTACCGAATCCTGGACGCTGCCTGGCTTGCCCATGTCTCGTTCGCCAGCGACGGCCAGCCGTTCGTGATTCCCATGCTCTACGTGCGCGATGGCGACGACTTGCTGCTGCACGGCTCGATCGCCAGCCGATTGCTGAAGCAGCTCGGAGCAGGCGTTGAAGCTTGCGTCTGCGTGACCATCGTCGACGCGCTGGTGCTGACCCGCTCGCATTTCCACCACTCGGCCAACTACCGTTCCGTGGTGGCATTCGGAACGGCGACACCAGTAGTCGATCCTGCCGAGAAAGCCGCAGGGCTCGCCGGCTTCGTCGATGCGATGCTGCCGGGTCGTGCAGCCGAGGCACGACCGGCAAACCGGAAGGAACTCGCCGCGACCAATCTGCTGCGTTTCCGTATGGTCGATGCCAGCGCAAAAGTTCGCGAGGGCGGCCCGGCCGATGATGCGGCCGATTTGTCGCTACCCCATTGGGCCGGACTCCTGCCATTGCGGCAGGGCTACGACCAACCCATTCCGGCAGCAGACTTGAGTCCGGATATAAGCATTCCTGATTCGCTACTCGCATTGTCCTAGTCCATTCCGGCGAGCCGCTTGCCGGAATTGCTGCGCTATCATCATCGGCCCCGGAGTACGAGCGTCTGATGCCTGTTCCTGCCGATTGTTTGCCGTGCGTATCACCTCACCGTTCACGCCTGTTTGTTGCGCATGGCTAGTTCGCGCGGCGGTCGCATCAATGGTCTGCTGACCGCGCTGATGTGTGCACTGGCCGCCGGGGCCGTGTGGTGCGTGATCGCCATGGCGCTGGGACGCGAGTTGGCGATCCTGGCGTTGCCGATTGCCGCGATCATTGCCTGGGCGTTGCGCAGCCATGGTTACCCGGCAAGTCGCTTGGGCGCGATCATTGCGGCGTTTGGAACTGCGCTGGCGTGTTTTTACGCGCAATACCTTCTGGCCACTGCGGAGATTGCATCGATTTTCGCGCTACCGTTTCGGGAGAGTCTGTCCAAGTCGGGTTTCGCCATGACCACGGACTTGATGTTGAAAAGGTTGAACCTGGTCGATTTCGCGATCTTCATGGCCGCCAGCGTATTCGCGGCGCTGCTGGTCGCACGCAAGCGTTGATATGCCCGAGTTACCGGAAGTTGAGACGACGCGGCGCGGCCTTGAGCCGCATCTGGTTGGCCGGCGCGTTGTCGATCTCATCATTCGACAACCGAAACTGCGCTGGCCGGTGGCAGCGGGGTTACAGCAACTGCGCGGGCAGCGAATTGAATCTGTTGAGCGGCGCGCCAAATATTTGCTGGTAGCGACCGCGCCGGGTAGCGCGTTGTTGCACCTTGGCATGTCGGGCAGCCTGCGCGTGTTGCCGCGTGCGACCGCGATCGGCAAACACGATCACGTCGACTGGCTACTCGATTCCGGTCATGTGCTGCGCTACACCGATCCGCGCCGTTTTGGTTCGCAGATGTGGCAGGCGCACGGAGAAATCCATCCGCTACTCGTCAACCTCGGAGCCGAGCCGTTGTCCGACGCATTTGATGGCGACCATCTGTTTCGCCTGTCGCGCGGGCGCAGCGCATCGGTGAAAGTATTTCTGATGGATCAGGCCATCGTCGTTGGTGTCGGCAATATCTACGCAGCCGAAGCCTTGTTTGCCGCCGGCGTTCGACCGACGCGCGCCGCAGGCGTCATATCGCGGCCGCGTTACGCGCGACTCGCCGACGAGGTGAAGCGCATCCTCGCCTACGCCATCACGCGCGGCGGCACCACGCTGCGCGACTTCCTGAGCCCGGACGGCGCGCCCGGTTATTTCGAGCAGGAGCTTTTTGTTTACGGCCGCGTCGGGCAGCCTTGCCGTGTCTGCGCAACGCCAATCCGGTCGATCCGATTGGGCCAGCGAAGCACGTTCTTCTGCCCGCGCTGCCAGCGTTGATGGACAGACGAATCGGTATCGGCAATCAGCGCAACAGATTCCGATGACGAATCCAACACTGCCAATCGACGAAGTCATTCCGGCGATACGCGACTCGTTGGTCGCGCATCCGCGACTGGTTCTGGAAGCGCCGCCGGGCGCCGGTAAGACCACCCGCGTGCCTTTGGCCTTGCTCGATGCGCCATGGTTGGCAGGCAACAAAATCCTGATGCTTGAGCCACGCCGCATCGCGACGCGCGCGGCGGCAGGTTTCATGGCGGCGCAACTCGGCGAAGCAGTTGGTGCCACCGTTGGTTATCGTATCCGCTTCGAATCCCACGTAACGGCAGCAACGCGCATCGAAGTGGTCACCGAAGGCATCCTCACCCGGATGCTGCAAGACAACCCGGAACTGCCCGGCATCGGCGCGATCCTGTTCGACGAGTTCCACGAGCGTCATTTACACGGCGACCTGGGTGTCGCGCTGGCGCTGGAAACTCAGGCAACGCTGCGGCCTGATCTGCGTCTGGTCATCATGTCGGCAACACTGGATGGCGCGCGCATCGCCAATTGGTTTGATGCGCCGCGCATCAGCAGTGCGGGTCGCAGCTTTCCAGTACGGATCGAACATCCGCCTGCTCGACCGAACGAGGACTGGACATTCCAGTTACGACGTACGGTCGACGTGGCGCTGGCTGACAACGACGGCGATGTCCTTGTTTTCCTGCCGGGCAAGCGAGAGATCGAACGGATTCGCGGCATACTCGACAGCGCATCGCTTTCGTCGAATGGGAAGGACGTCAACGTGCTCGCGCTGCATGGCGAGTTGGGGCTCGACGAACAGCAGTCCGCGTTGCGCGCAGCGCCAGAAGGTGAGCGGCGCATCGTGTTGGCGACCAATGTCGCCGAGTCGAGTTTGACTTTGCCCGGCGTGCGCGTGGTGATCGATCTCGGCCAGGCACGCGAGCCACGATTCGATCCGGGCTCGGGTTTTTCGCGTTTGGAAACGGTCAATATTTCCCAAGCATCGGCCGACCAGCGTGCGGGTCGCGCCGGTCGTGTCGGTCCGGGTACGTGTTATCGACTGTGGCCGCAAAGCCGTCGTCTCGACACGGCGCGGACGCCGGAAATCGCGCAAGTGGAACTCGCGCCATTGCTGCTCGAAATGGCCGGATGGGGTAGCGACCAACTCAATTGGCTGGATGCGCCGCCGGCAGGCGCGCTGGCACAGGCGCGAGGCTTGCTGGTCCGGCTTGGCGCGCTCGACGACAACGGTCGCATCTCGCCGCTTGGCCGCGAACTGCTGAAATTTGGCGCGCATCCACGCCTTGCCGCCGCCGTGCTGCGCAGCCCACCCGAGCAGCGCGCGTTCGTCTGCGATCTGGTCGCATTGATTGAAGCACGCAATCCCTTGCGTGGCGCCAATGCGCGCGACGATGATTTCCGAATTCGCCATCGCGCGCTGGTAGCGTGGCGTTCGCGCAGTCGTGGCGCTGCGCGCGATGTGGCTGCGGATGCTGGCCAGCTCGCGACGATTGCGCAGGCTGCCGATGCATGGCGGCGTCGCGTGCCTGATTCCGGCAATGCCGCGCGACTATCTTCTGGCAACGCAAATCGGGATTTGCTCGACGCCAGCCAAACCACGATCGGCAACCTGCTGATCCACGCGTTCCCCGATCGCATCGCGCGGCAGGACCAGGCCAATCCGCGCCGCTACACTCTGGCCAATGGCCGCGGCGCGCGATTGCCTGAAGAGTCGAGTTTGTTTGGCGAGCCTTGGTTGGTCGTCGTCGACTTGCGCTACGACGAGCGCGACAGTTTGATTCTGGCGGCCGCGCCATTCGACCCGGATCAACTCGAATCGGAATTTCCACAACGGCTGCGCCGCGAGCGCGTACTTCGCTGGAACGACACGACCCGTGCTGCCGAAGCGTTTGAGGAACAGCGCTTCGACGCGATTGTTCTGGAACGCCGCAGCGTGCCCGTCACCGGTAGCGACGCGGTGCCGGCGCTGCTCGCCGCCGTTCGTGCGCTTGGCCTCGAAAGCCTGCCTTGGAGCGATGCATCGCGAGGCCTGCGCTTGCGCGTGAACGTGTTGCGCGAGGCGTGCCCGGAACTCGGCTTGCCTGATTGGTCCGACGCCGCCTTGCTTGAATCGCTGGAGCAATGGCTCGCACCCATTCTTGACGGTCAGCGCAAGCTCGACGCACTCAATGCAGATGCCTTGTCGCGCGCGCTTGCCGGGCAACTGGACTACGCCACGCTGCGCCAGCTCGATCAACTTGTGCCGTCGAGCATCGTGGTGCCGAGCGGTCAATCGCGCAGCATCGACTACAGCGGATGCGGTCCACCAGTGCTGGCCGTCAAGTTGCAAGAACTGTTCGGTCTGGCCGACACGCCGACGATAGCGAACGGACTCATCCCCTTGATGCTGCACTTGCTCTCGCCAGCCGGCCGGCCAATCCAGGTGACGCAAGACCTGCACAGCTTCTGGGAACGCACATACCCGGAAGTACGCAAGGAGTTGAAGGGCAGGTATCCGAAGCATCCTTGGCCTCTCGACCCTTGGACCGCAACGGCCACGCATCGAGCGAAGCCACGACAGTGAACCATCCAAACGCAGCATGGTCGCAATCACTCACGCCGAAACTGGCGAATCATTCGAAAACCGGAACTCCCGCATGAGCAAACCAACCCGCGTATTGATCTGGATGGCCGCGTTCCTGCTGGCCGTTGTGGTGCTGGCGGCTTTGCTGGCGCCGCAGTTGCAGCAGATTTTCCTGGCCAACCCGTTTTTCAACGGCGTGATCTTGCTGGTGCTGGCCACCGGCATCGTGGTCAACCTGCGTCAGGTGACGGTTTTGACGCGCGAGGTGGAGTGGATGGAGGACTTTCGCCGCTCCGATCCGGAGCGAAACCTCGCCAATCCGCCGCGTTTGCTTGCCCCGATGGCGCGCATGCTGGTTGGTCGAGAGCGCGGTCGCAGTGCATTGTCGTCGGCATCGATGCGCACCTTGCTCGACAGCGTGCAATTGCGGCTGGAGGAGTCGCGCGACCTGTCGCGCTATCTGATCGGCCTCGCAATCTTCCTCGGCCTGCTTGGCACGTTCTGGGGATTGCTGGCGACGATCCGTGCGGTGTCCGACATCATCGGCACGATGGGTGGCGGCAACGATGCGCTGGCGATGTTCAATCAACTCAAGGATCACTTGAAGCAACCGCTGGCCGGCATGTCGACCAGCTTCGCGACTTCGCTTTTCGGACTGTCCAGCTCGTTGATCATCGGATTTCTTGATCTGCAAGCGGGTCACGCACAGAACCGCTTCTACAACGAACTGGAAGAATGGCTGTCGGGCATGACGCGCTTGTCGTCGGGCGGGCTGGGCGGCGACGGTGATGGTGGCTCGGTGCCGGCCTATGTCGAAGCTCTGCTTGAACAGACTGCGGATGGTCTGGAGCGCATGCAGCGCAACATGGCCGAGGGCGAACGTGATCGTCAGTTGACCGCGCAACGGCTAAGTGAACTTTCGACGCAAATGGGTCGTGTCGCCGACGTGCTGACACGCGACGCACGCGATCGCCAGAATGCGGACGAAGTGCAGGACGAATTGCGCACAGTGCTGCGCCAATTGTCCAACCAGCCCAGTGGAGAGAGCCGTTTGAACGACGAACTGCGCAGCGAGTTGCGCCTGCTGTCGCGCACCATCGCGGCAGCGGTCGACGGCACGCGTGGAACGCGCGAGCCGCGCCCGTGAGTCGGCGCCGTTCCCGCACGTCGGTCGATATCTGGCCGGGTTTCGTCGATGCCCTGACCTCGTTGATCATGGTGATGATCTTCGTGCTGCTGATCTTCGCGATCGGCCAGTTCGTGTTGTCCGACACGCTGGCCGGAAAGAATCGCGCGCTCGATCAGTTGAACGCACAAGTGGCGCAGTTGGCGCGAACGCTGTCGCTTAGCGAAGACCAGAAAAAGTTGCTCGATGCGCGCGCTGCCGAACTCGCTGCGTCGCTGGGGCAGGCCAGTTCCGACAAGGACGAGCTCAAGACCGCGCTCGACAGCACGAGCACGGAAGCCGCCAAGCTCAGCACCGACGTCAATCTGCTCAGTGAACTGAAGGCGCAACTGGAAGCGCAGATCGCCGCGATGACGACGCAACTGGATGCGTCCAGGACCGATCTGGTCAAGCAGACCGAATTGACCAGTTCCGCGACCGCGCAGGTGGAACTGCTGAATCGACAGATGGCGGCGATTCGTGAGCAACTTGCGCAGTTGCAATCCGCGCTCGACATCAAGGACAAGGACATCGCCGCCAAGGATGTCGAGATTGCCAGTCTCGGCGACAAGCTCAACATCGCGCTGGCGAACAAGGTCAACGAACTGCAACGTTATCGCTCGGAATTCTTCGGCAAGTTGCGCGAGGCGCTTGGGAATCGTGCCGACGTGCAGGTGGTTGGCGATCGTTTCGTGGTGCCAACCGATATTCTTTTCGCATCCGGCTCGGCTGACCTGACGCCGGAGTCTGAAGAAGCGCTTGACAAACTCTCGCGCACATTGGCCGAAGTGGCATCGGAAATCCCGTCCAGCATCGACTGGGTGCTGCGCGTGGATGGACATACCGACAAGGCGCCGATCAATTCCGCGCGCTATCCGTCGAACTGGGAACTGTCCACCGCGCGCGCCGTCGCCATCGTCAAGCACATGGTCGTCGCCGGCATTCCACCAGCGCGGCTATCGGCGAATGGCTTTGGCGAATTCCATCCGCTCGATCCCGCGACCAGCGCCGAGGCTTATGCGAAGAACCGCCGCATCGAGCTTCAACTGACCAATCGCTGACGCTGGCTCGGCGTCGGCCTGAGCAGCGCTACGTCCCACCCATTGGCGGCACCGTCGGTTGCTTGCTCGTTTGTCCGACCGTTGCCGTGGAAGGCAGCTCGGGCGTCATTCGAATGCCGCTGGCACGCAGCCGCGCCAACACATCGAACAGCACATCGCTGCGGACGCCGCCTGCTTGTCGAGGACTGGGCACGTACGCGGTGCCGAGGAACATCAGGTTGCCGTCTTGTATCCCTTCCAGCGTGACGCTGGGCTTGGGTACGTCCAGTACGTGTTCATGCGCTTCGAAGCTGTCGAGCAACAGCTTTCGCACGCGTTCCGCCTCGCAGTCCAAAGGCATTGGCAAGCGGACCAGGACGCGGCCCTCGGCATTGGCCAAGGTAACGTTGCGCACGGTCTTGGTGATGAATTCCGAGTTAGGGACAATCAACGTGGAGCGATCACCAAGCTGGATTTCGGTCGCTCGCACGTTGATGCGCCGCACGTCACCTTCGGTGTCGCCGAGCACTACCCAATCGCCGACGCGCACAGGTCGCTCGGCGAGCAGGATCAGCCCCGAAATGAAGTTCTGGACGATGGCCTGCAAGCCGAAACCAATGCCGACCGACAACGCACTGGCAACCCAGGCAATGCGTTCCAGCCCGACGCCGAGCGCGGACATGGCCATGGCGATCACGATCACGCCGCCGACGTAGCCGAGCAAGGTTGTGACCGAGTTGCGCATCCCCGGTTCCAGCCGCGTCTGCGGCAGAAAACGTTCGTTCAACCAGCGCTTGACGATGCCAAGCGTGCCCAGACCAACCACCAGCACCAGCAAAGCGTTGCCGATTGCACCCGGTGCGATCGCGATTTCGCCAATGTGCCAGTTGTTGCCGATCCGCCAGGCCGACTGCACCAGGTCGGTCGGGCTGCTCCCGAACGGAACCAGCAATACCGCCAGCGCGGCGACCAGCAACATGACGCGCACGATGCCGGAAAGCAGGATCGCGGTCTGGTCAAGCACGCGGGGTTCCACCGACAACCGTGCCTGGAAACGCCTGCCGACGTGGCCTCGCGACGACACCAGGGCAGCGATCAGATCATCGAAAAAATGAATTGCCAGGTAGAGCGATGCGCCGACGATGGCCGCCCACACCATCTGCCGGGCCAGGAAGGCACCCAACGCGATGTAGCCGAATGCGATGGCGATCCAGATCGTCATCGTGACCAGCGTGATCAAGGCCAGGCAAATGCCAAGCCACGCGGGGCGCGCGCGCGGCCGTGCGGTTTCCTCGTCGCTGCGTCGCGCGTCGCCGCTCATGTCGTCGATGCTGAGGCGTTGGCGCAGTCGCAATACCGCCCAGCCGAGCAGCCCGCTCAACAGCAGGGCAGTGCAGGTCTGTGTCATGACCGTGGCAGACAGGCTGGCGCCGACAGAGGCGTTGATCAGTTGCAGCATCCATGTGGCGGTGATGGCGATCGCAAGCATCAATGGCAGGTGTTCGATCCGCGTTGCGGCGTGGTTGTCGATGTTGGTCAAGCGCCAGTCGTCGCGACGTGGAGCGAGCAGGCTGCGTCCCAACGCGCAGGCGAACGCCGCAAAGATCAGCGTGCGGAGCAGGGCGCGAGCGAGATCCTCGATTCGACCGGGCAACGCATCGTTCGCCGCAATTCCTTGCAAGGCGCAATAGCCGGCGAGGCTGACGATGGCAATCGTCACCAGCACCGAAGCCGCGGTCAAGCCGGAACGCCGCAAACGACCGGCAGGCATCCGAGAAAAAATCCTCTGTAGCGTGGCGAGCTTCCACATGGCGTACCCGAGAGCGAGCAGCAGCGCCATCAATCCCAAGCCGAGCAGAGACGACGGTCGATTGGCGTCGTCGAACGCGTTCGCGAGACCGCCGCGCAGTTCCACCGTCAGTGCCCGAAGACGTTCGGTGTCTGAGGGATAGGCACGGTCGATGCTGTTCCAGAAGGCGATACCGAACGGCGAGTGGTTGCGCTTGGACAGTTGCGCCGTGAAGCGCGCCCGGCGCAATTCAACCAGGCGCGCAATAGCCTGCTGTGCATCCACGCCGAGCAGCTTGGCGCGGCGCAACTCGGTGTCCAAAGCGGCACGCGACTGCTGCAAGTCAGCGCGCTGTGCAGTGACATCGGAATCCTCGGCACCTGCCTCGGCCACTGGAGCCGGTCCCAGTTCGGCAAGCCGTGCGTCCAGGTTAGTGAGCGCTGGTGTTCGCTTGTCGACGAAAGCATCGGTTTGACCGAGCACGTCGTAGGCCGCAACGATGGCCTTGGTCAACTGGCGGTCGTCGGCGTCTTCGCCCGACTGAGCCGGGATCGCGTCGATCCGCGCGCGTAACGAATCGAGTGAGTTTTCGCGTGGTTCCTGCGCTGGGCAGGACAGCGAAAACACCAATAGCAACAGTGCGAACAAGCGGCGGAATTGGGTCATGTCGTGATGATCGGAGTGTTTCGGCGCTGCCGTCAATCACGGCGGCTATCGGCGGATGTGATGAACCGGCCGCCTCGGCGTATTGGCGGCATTTCGGGGTGGCGGTTAGACTGCGGAGTCGGCAATGCGCGGGTGCGCAGGGCCGCAGGCATAGACCAATCGGCGACAGGTAGCGGGCGCAGCGCCCCGGAGATCACGCATGAATCAGCTCCAGGACATCCTCGATCAGGACATGGACCCGGTCGAATCACAGGAGTGGACCGAATCGCTCCGCGCCGTCATCAGTGCCGACGGCCCCGAGCGGGCGCACTACCTGCTCGAACGCATGGTCGAGGAGGCACGTCGCTCCGGCAGTAATCCGCCGTTCCAGCCGACCACCGAATACATCAACACCATTCCCGCCAATGCCGAGACGCGCTCGCCCGGTGACGCGGCGATGGAATGGAAAATCCGCACGCTGATCCGCTGGAACGCAATGGCGATGGTGGTGCGTTGCAATCGAAAGCCGGGTGACCTTGGCGGACACATCGCCAGCTTCGCTTCGTCGGCCACCTTGTACGACGTTGGCTTCAATCACTTCTGGCGCGCGCCGAGTGACGACCATCCGGGTGATCTGATTTTCCACCAAGGTCATTCCAGCCCCGGCGTGTATGCGCGGTCGTTTCTCGAAGGTCGCATCAATACCGATCAGCTCGACCTTTTCCGCATGGAAGTGGAAGGCAAGGGCAATGGCTTATCGTCGTATCCGCATCCGTGGTTGATGCCCGATTACTGGCAGGTGCCGACCGTGTCGATGGGCCTTGGCCCGTTGCAGGCGATCTACCAGGCGCAGTTCCTCAAGTACCTCGAACACCGTGAGCTGATTCCGAAGAGTGATCGCAAGGTCTGGTGCTTCATGGGCGATGGCGAGTCGGACGAGCCCGAATCGCTGGGCGCGATTTCGCTTGCCGGTCGCGAAGGACTCGATAACCTGATCTTCGTCGTCAACTGCAACCTGCAACGCCTCGATGGTCCAGTACGCGGCAACGGCAAGATCATCCAGGAACTGGAAGGCGTGTTTCGCGGCGGCGGCTGGAACGTGATCAAGTTGCTTTGGGGCAGCTACTGGGATCCACTTTTCGCACGCGATACCAAGGGCGTGTTGCGCAAGCTGATGATGGAAACGCTGGACGGCGAATACCAGAACTGCAAGGCATTCGGTGGTGCCTACACGCGTGAGCATTTCTTTGGCAAGTATCCGGAAACCGCCGAGATGGTCGCGAGTTTGTCCGACGACGACATCTGGCGTTTGAATCGTGGCGGCCACGATCCGCACAAGATCTACGCGGCCTACGACCAGGCCGTGAAGACCAAGGGCATGCCGACCGTGATCCTCGCCAAGACCGTCAAGGGTTACGGCATGGGAAGTTCGGGCGAATCGCAGAACATCACCCATCAGCAGAAGAAGCTCGACGACGCTGGCGTGCGCGCGTTCCGCGACCGCTTCAACATCCCGGTGTCCGACGAAGACCTGCCCAATGTTCCGTATTACCACCCGGGCCCCGATTCCGCCGAAGTGAAATACATGCAGGAACGCCGCGCTGCGCTTGGCGGCTACCTGCCGCAGCGTCGCGAGAAAAGCGAAGCTCTGCCGACGCCGGAACTCAAGGTATTCGAGGCGATCCTCAAAGGCAGTGGTGAGCGTGAGATTTCAACCACGATGGCGTTTGTGCGTGGCTTGAACCTTTTGCTGCGCGACAAGACGATTGGCCCACGTATCGTGCCGATCGTTGCCGATGAGGCGCGTACGTTCGGCATGGAAGGCCTGTTCCGCCAGATCGGGATCTACGCGCCATTCGGCCAGAAGTACAAGCCGATGGACGCCGACCAGTTGATGTACTACCGCGAGGACCAGAGCGGCCAGGTCTTGCAGCAGGGCATCAGCGAACCCGGCGCGATGGCTTCATGGATGGCGGCCGCGTCGAGCTATTCGGTCAGCAACGTGCCGATGTTGCCGTTCTACATTTACTATTCCATGTTCGGCCAGCAACGCGTCGGTGATCTGTGCTGGGCGGCCGGCGATTTGCGCGCGCGTGGCTTCATGATCGGCGGCACTGCCGGTCGCACCACGCTTAACGGCGAAGGTTTGCAACACCAGGATGGTCATTCACATCTGCTGGCCGGTGCCATTCCGAACTGCCGAAGCTACGATCCGACCTTTTCGTATGAGGTCGCGGTGATCCTGCAGGACGGCGTGCGTCGCATGTTGACCGAGCAGGAAGATACCTATTACTACCTCACGGTGATGAACGAAAACTACACCCATCCGGATATGCCGGAAGGTGCAGAGGAGGGCATCATCAAGGGTATGTACCTGTTCAAGGACGGCAGCGCTGGCAGCGGGAAGAAATCAAAAACCAAGACGCCGAACGTGCAGTTGATGGGCTCGGGAACCATTCTGCGCGAAGTGATCGCGGCTGCGGAATTACTCGACAAGGAGTTTGGTGTGCAGTCCGATATCTGGTCCTGCCCCAGCTTCAACGAACTGCGTCGCGATGGCTACGACGCCGAACGCTGGAACCGCCTGCATCCGATGGACAAGAAACCGCGCAAGGCATGGGTAACGCAGTGCCTGGAAGGCCATTCCGGTCCGGTCGTGACCGCCACAGATTACGTGCGTGGTTATTCCGATCAGATTCGGGCATTCGTGCCGCGTGATCGCGTCTTTGTCGCGCTCGGTACCGATGGTTTCGGGCGCTCCGACACGCGTGCCCACCTGCGCGACTTCTTCGAGGTTGATCGCTACTGGATTGCCCACGCGGCAATCACCGCGCTGGTCGCCGAGGGCAGCATGAATCCCGAGGATGCGGCACGCGCGATCAAGCTGTGGAAGCTCGATCCGGACAAGCCGAATCCGGAAACGGTATGACCATGACGCCGCGCAACAGTAGCGTGGTTGCCTCGCCAGGTTGTAGCGGTCCGAAATCCGGTCCAGTATCGGCGGCACGAGTCGACCGGCTCGGGGACGGGAGATGTCCATGAAGATTTTCGAGCAGGCTCTGGTGTTCTTGATGCTCGGGCCAATGACTGCGGTCGTGTCGTTGGCTCAGGTGCCGCCCGCGCCCATCTGCCCAACGGGTGCAGGCAACGTTGTGTTCATCGCGACGCCGCCGGCGCCAGCATTTCCAATCAATTCAAACGTCTCGGTCAGCATTGGCATTCGCTTCAACTCATGGGACTTCGTTGGCGAAAACATCGTCGTGAGCGGGTTCAATATCAGTCTGGATGCACCGAGCGAGTATGTCGGGTTTCCATCGATCCCGATTCATTTCGTCCCGCTTGGGGTGTTACCTGCGGGAACGTACACGGTGTCGATTCGACCGATCGCCAGGAACGTGACGCCGAGTGCGGTCTGCCCCACCGTAACCGTGCCCTTGACTATCCCGCAAGGCGCCCAGAACATGGCGGTTCCCAGCTCCAACGGCGTTCTGCTCGCGTTGCTGGGTCTCCTCCTTGGCGCGATGGGCGTTGTGGCTCATCGGCGAAGCGAGGCAAGAGTGTCGATTCGCGTCAACGGCACTCGATGGGAATGAGCCAGAAGGGCATTGCGCAACGGACTCGGCTCGTCGGTATCACTGTTGTCGTTTTCGCTTGCGTCGTGCTCGATGGTTGCGCGACCTTGAAACGCATCGTGCCTTGGGGCAAGTCCGATTCCGAACCCGCCACCTCAACGACAACGGATCGGCGGGATACGGAAGCATCAACAGCCGATACCGAGGTATCACCGCCGCTCGAACCGAACAGCGAGCGCCCAGTCCAACCTCACGCGGCGAATACATCAATCGATCTGTCGGTTCCACTCGTCGATCGCAATCAGCCTGTGATCGATCTGGACGACCGCGGTGATGCGTCGCCTTCAAGGCCGCCAACCGTCGGCGAGCCTGTCGACTCATCCGTCGCCACGAACGCCGCCGGGAATCCAATTGGTGCTGATGACTGGGGCCTCGCTGTACAAGAGGCCATCCACCGTCGTTGGGTGCAACCACGCGGACCGAAGATACCGACCGAATTTTCCTGCGACGTGATGGTCAAGCTGACCCCGTTCGGCGGCGTCGATGACGTAAAGATGGTTCGTTCCTGCGGCGACGTGGCGCTGGATGCCTCCATCGAAACCGCCGTCCGCGATTCGTCGCCTTTGCCGATACCGAAAGACCCGGCCGATTTCAGCAACACCCTGCTGCTGACCTTCACGCCGCGCTGATCGCGGTATCGCCGGCGCAGCTACGCCAGCGCTTGCCGGAAGTCCTCGATCAGGTCGTCGATGTGTTCAAGTCCCACGGAGATCCGCAGCAGGTTTTGCGGCGAGACAGGATGTTTGCCTTCGACCGACGCGCGATGTTCGATCAGCGATTCACAGCCACCCAGTGACGTGGCATTGGTGAACAATTTGAGGCGGCCGGCAACGGCGAGCGCCGACTCGCGTCCGCCGCGCATTTCAATGCTGAGCATGCCTCCGAACGCGCTCATCTGGCGCGCCGCGATGGCATGGCCGGGATGCGATGCGAGGCCGGGATAGTTGACCCGTTCGACACCGGCGTGTGCGTCGAGAAATTCGGCAAGCCGCTTCGCATTCGCGCAATGCATCGCCATGCGCGCCGGCAGTGATCGACAACCGCGTAGCGTCAGCCATGCGTTGAACGGTGCCAGCGTCGCGCCGGTAATGTGCAGGCGGTGGGCAACGCGCTGATAGAACGCATCGTCGTGCTTGAACGCGAGCGCGCCCCCAAGCACGTCACTGTGACCACCAAAATATTTGGTCGTCGAATGCATGACGATGTCGGCACCCAGTTCCAGCGGTCGCTGCAGTACCGGCGACGCAAACGTGTTGTCACAGGCGAGCAGGCCGCCAGCATCGTGTGCGATGCACGCAAGGGCAGCAATGTCGCTGATCGTCATGCGCGGATTCGACGGCGTTTCCGCCCAGATCATGTCGATGCCGCCGTCGCAGTGCCGCCGAACCGCGTCAAGATCGGCCATGTCGACCGCTGCAATGCGCATGCCGCGCTCCGGCAAATACTCAGTGCAGAGCGCTCTCAAACCGGTGTAGCAATCGTCCGGAATGAGAATGCGCGCGCCGCTCGGCATGGATTCGAGCACGGCCGTGATCGCCGCCATTCCCGATGCAAAGGTCAATGCGACGTCAGCCGATTCCAACGCAGCAATCGCGGTGCGCAGGTGATCGTTGGTTGGGTTGCCTTCGCGCTGATACTCGTAACCGGCAACGCGCTCGCCTGCAGGGCCATGCCGAAACGTCGTCGCGAGATGGATTGGCGGCGTTACCGCGCCGGTTGCCGTGTCGCTTTCGCCGCCGGCGTGGATGGCAATGGTTTCAAGTTGCATCGTCGTCTGTCCCGATGGTTGTCGTTTCAGTATTCGTGCGGCAGCGCAATGCCGCAACGGCGGCAATGCCAGGCGTCGATTTCGTGTTCGGGCAGGCCGCATTCCTTGCAGCGCACATGGCGGCGCTTGGGCCGCAGCGTGCTCGCCAGTTCCGCCGTGTAGATGCCGGTCGGCACGGCGATGATGCTGTAACCGATCAGCACGAGGATCGACGTCATCAATCGGCCCAGTGGGGTAGAGGGTGCCAGGTCTCCATAGCCCACCGTCGCCATCGTGACTATTGCCCAGTACATGCCCGTTGGGATACTGGTGAATCCTCGCTCCGGCCCTTCGATCACGTACATCAACGCACCGAAGATGATGACTATGGTGATGAGCGCGCAGATGAAGATGAAGATTTTGCGGCGCGCGCGAAGCAGCGATGTCAGCAAAAGTCCAGCTTCGCTCGAATACTCGACCAGTTTGAGTACGCGAAAGATGCGCAACAGACGCAGCACGCGAATGACGACTAGATATGGGCCGCCGGCAAAAACCAGGGACAGGTAGGTCGGCAGGATCGCGAGCAGATCAATGACCCCGAAGAAACTGGTGGCGTAGCGCAGCGGTTGGCGAATGGTGAGCATGCGCAGGCCGTATTCGATCGTGAACAGGATGGTGAATATCCATTCCGCGATGAAGAGCACTTCGTGCCAGGTAGCTTTGACCGAGATGACGCTGTCAAGCATCACCACGGCAACACTGGTGAGGATGGCGACGATCAGGAAGAGGTCAAAATTGCGCTCTTCCGGCGTGTCGTGGTGATAGATCAACCGATACCAGTGATTGCGCCAGCCGGTTTCGCTGGATGGCGAAAACTGGCGCTCGAACATCGACTTCGGCGACTGGTCGACGGGTTCGTCTGATTTTTCAGTCGCTTTTGGCGATTCGGTCATTGCATGGTCAATGGCTCGAACAGGGAATTGTTCGGATCGCGCGCATGTTACCTCGCACGGCTTTTTCTGGTGGCTTGCGCCACGTCCACGGGCTACGGCCCGCCGCTGTGTATCTTGCCGGCTGTCGCCAGACTGTCCCGGACTTGATCCGGGGCATGGTTCGACGCCGCTTCGCTCTTGTTGCTGGCAGCAGCCGAGCACAGCGAAAGCGACAACGTCGCAATGATCCAATGTGGTGCAAGGACCGGACCCTTACTCCCGACCTCTCTCCCGAGGGAGAGAGGAGAAGAGCGAACCGGCAACCGACCCATACGCTTGAAAAGACGGGTCAAGACGACATTTGCTGTCCACCGCGGCCAATGCAGCGTGGATCGGATCGGTGTATACCGTCACACGGCTTGCACCAGCAGGCCATCACCAAGGGGGTGGATCGATGGTTGGAAATTCCGGATTGCTGCCGAGCCGACGTGCGCTGTTGCGAATGATTGGTTTGAGTGCAGGCAGTGCTGCGATGTACCAGGCGATGACGTCGTTGGGCTTCGCGCAAGGCTCGAGTTACGCAGGGCCATTGAAACTTTCCGGCGTGCCTCACGACGCGTCGGTATTGATACTTGGCGCTGGCCTGGCCGGCATGACCGCTGCATACGAACTGCGTAACGCCGGCTACAAGGTCAAAGTGCTTGAGTACAACGCGCGCCCCGGCGGACGTTGCTGGACGCTGCGCGGTGGTGATCGCTACACGGAACTTGGCGGCGCGAAACAGTCCTGCGAATTCGACAAGGGGCTCTACATCAATCCCGGCCCGTGGCGCATTCCGTTTCACCACCAGAACCTGCTGCACTACTGCCGGCAATTCGGCGTCGCGCTGGAGCCGTTCGTGCAGGTCAATTCCAACGCCTACATGCACAGCGCGACCGCGTTTGGTGGCAAGCCGCAGCGATACGGTCGTGTCCGCGCCGATTACCAGGGCATGGTTGCGGAATTGCTCGCCAAGAGTGTCAGACAGAGCGCGCTGGATACCGAAGTCACTGCCGAGGATCGCGAGAAGCTGCTCGCCTCGCTGCAAAGCTGGGGCTACCTCGATGACAAATATCGCTACCAGCGTGGCGATGCCAGCAGCGCGAATCGAGGTTTCGACAAGGACCCTGGCGGCGGCCTCGGCGGCAAACCGGTTCCTTCAACGCCACTGACGCCGAACGAGTTGCTGGGTTCCGATCTATGGCAAAGCTTGTTCGTCAACGACTTGTACGAATTCCAGACCACCTTGTTCCAACCGGTCGGCGGCATGGGTCACATCGCCGATGCATTCGCGCGCGAACTGCCGGGCGTGATCCAGTACAACGCGAAGGTCACCCGCATTGCGCAGGACGAGCACGGCGTGACGGCGCACTACGTCGATGCGAATCGTGGCAGCGAAACGCGCGAAGCACGTGCAGACTGGTGCTTGTGCACCATTCCACTATCGGTGCTCAGCCAGATTCCAATGAATGTCGGCAGCGCGATGAGCGACGCGATTTCGGCGGTTCCGTATGCGTCGTCGGTCAAGATCGGCTTGCAGTTCAAGCGCCGATTCTGGGAGGAGGATGAGCAGATCTACGGCGGCGTCACCGCCACCGACTTGCCGATATTCCAGATCAGCTATCCCTCGTCGGGTTTCCAGTCGCGGGGCCCCGGCGTGTTGCTCGGCGGGTACAACTGGGGTCCGGATGCATTGCAATTCACGGCCTTGAGTCCGAAACAGCGCATCGAGGAAGCGGTCAGGCAGGGCGCGAAAATCCATCCGCAGTATCCGCAGGAATTCCAGAATGGTGTTTCGGTGGCTTGGCATCGCATGCCGTCGACGATGGGCTGCTATGGTGACTGGAACGAAGCCGCGCGCGAAAAGCACTATGAAAATCTGTGCCGGATCGACGGGCGAATTGCGCTGGCCGGCGAGCACGCCTCGTACCTGCCGGCCTGGCAGGAAGGAGCGATCTCGTCCGCGTTGGATGCGATCGGAAGACTGCATCAACGTGCGGTTGCAGGGGGTGGCGCATGAAGGCCGCGCAGTTCACTTCGGGCACGGTTCTGCTTCATGGCGCGCTCGCAGTCGCATGTGTTTTCGCACCCGCACTCACGTTTGCGCAATCGCCTGCGGTCGAGAGCAAGTCGCTGCTGCTCAGTCGGGATGAACTCGCCAGTGCCAGCGGCGAACAGATCTATCAGCACATCTGCCAGGGCTGCCACATGCCGGACGGCAAAGGCGCGATTGGTGCCGGTCACTATCCGGCGCTGGCTGGTGATGTCAATCTTGCCTCGTCTCGATTTGCCGCGACCGTCGTGCTGCACGGTCGCAACGACATGCCGGCATTCGCGGTCGGTCACCCAATGGGATCATTTGGACCGCTCGGTCAGTTCGAACTCAGCGACGTGCAGATAGCTGACGTGATCAACTACGTTCGCACTCATTTCGGCAATCACTACCAAGATGCGATCAGCGCAGATGATGTGAGTGCACTTCACTCCGAAGAAAAAAAGGAATCACCATGAATCTTCGAATCAATTGCAACGGAATCCTGCTGGCGATCGGATTGGCATTCGTTCCGGCTATCGCCGCAGGCGCAGGCGACGTGATCCGTCATCCGATCCCGGGCAGCGATTTTCCGATTTCGGCTGCCGTCGAAATCCCTGCGGGTAAAAGCCTGATCTTCCTCAGCGGCATGGTGCCGCCGGTCATCAACAAGGACGCACCGAAAGGCAGCGTCGCCAGCTACGGCGACACCCAGACGCAAACGGTTTCCGTGTTGAAGCGCATTGAGGAACAACTGGCACGCCTGAAACTCGGCATGGGCGATGTCGTCAAGATGCAGGTCTTCCTGGTCGGCGATCCTGACAACGCCGGCAAACTCGACTTCGCCGGTTTCATGAAGGGCTACACGCAATTCTTCGGAACGAAGGAGCAACCGAAGCTACCCGTCCGCTCCGCATTCCAGATCGCCGCGCTGGCCGGCCCGGGCATGCTTGTCGAAATCGAAGTGACTGCAGTGCGCCCTTGATTTTTCGGCTGTCGCCGGGCTACCGCGTTCCTGTTGGTGTTTGGCTATGGCCAGACGGGTCGAGCGTTTCGTGCGCCTGCCGGCGCGCGAGCCACCTTTCTGCTCGCACAGAAAGGTGACCCAAAGATGCGCCCTAGCCGGGTCGGTCGTGCGGAGAAGCCGCACGACTGCGCGAGATGGCTCCGGGGTTCACTGACAGCACATCCCTGTGCTGGCAGCGAACTGGCCCGAATCCCTTCGGGCCACCCTGCGGGCGATTCCGAACCCACCTCGCCTCCCCGAAACGGGATGAAGATCAAAGGCACGCAGCGCGATGCGCTGCGTAAAGTCGCCGCTGTGCGGCGAATGCTCTGGCTCGTGACCCACCCGCCCGTTGCTGTCGGCAAGTGCTGGACGGATCAGCCGCTTGCGGGCCACGCGATGGATCGCGTGGCTTCGGCTGCGGCACAGGATGTGACTTCAGCCGAACCCGGCCGGCAATTGCGTACCCGCACGGCTTCATCGTGCGGGCGACAGGTCAGGGTGCCATTTCTCTTGGTTACTTCTCTTTGGGCAAGCAAAGAGAAGTGACTCGCGCGCCGGCAGGCGCGAGAAACAAACCAGTCTGGCGACAGCCGAAAACTCGCGAGAGCGAAATCGTCGCCACGATGAAACATGGAACAAGGGTCGGACCCTCACCCCAACCGTTCATTCGCACCATCCATGGCGCTCACCCTTGCGGGCGGCTTCGCCGCGCAAACCGGCTGTCCTGCCGGTTTGTCTCCCGAGGGGAACAAGAGAAAAGGCCCGTGATTTCTCACGGGCCTCAAGTTGCAAATCAGATTGCGACAGCAATCAAATCAAAGCAGCGGCACCAGCATCAGCGCAACGATGTTGATGATCTTGATCAGCGGGTTGACGGCCGGACCCGCGGTGTCCTTGTAGGGGTCGCCGACTGTGTCGCCGGTCACTGCAGCCTTGTGGGCTTCGCTGCCCTTGCCGCCGTGGTGACCGTCTTCGATGTACTTCTTGGCGTTGTCCCAGGCGCCGCCGCCGGTGGTCATCGAGATCGCGATAAACATGCCGGTGACGATGGTGCCGATCAACAGGCCGCCGAGTGCCTTCGGTCCGAGCAGGAAGCCGACGGCAATTGGCACCGCAACCGGCAGCAACGAGGGCACGATCATCTTGCGAATCGCGGCCTTGGTCAGCAGGTCGACGGCGCGGGTGTAGTCTGGCTTGCCGGTGCCGTCCATGATGCCCTTGATCTCGCGGAACTGGCGGCGTACTTCTTCGACGACCGAACCTGCCGCCTCACCGACAGCAGCCATCGCCATCGCGGCGAACAGATAAGGAATCAGTCCACCGATCAGCAGGCCAATGATGACCATATGATCGGACAGATCGAAGGTGTAAATCACGTCAGGATGTTCAGCGGCCAACTTGTGCGTGTAATCCGCGAACAGCACCAATGCCGCCAAGCCCGCCGAACCAATCGCGTAACCCTTGGTGACCGCCTTGGTGGTGTTGCCGACCGCATCGAGCGGATCGGTCACGCCGCGCACCTCGGCCGGCAGGTCCGCCATCTCGGCGATGCCGCCCGCGTTGTCCGTGATTGGACCGTAAGCGTCGAGCGCGACGATCATGCCCGCCATCGACAGCATGGCTGTCGCGGCAATCGCGATGCCATACAGGCCCGCGAGATAGTACGAACCCCAGATCGCAAGGCACACCGACAGCACCGGCAGCGCGGTCGACTGCATCGAAATGCCGAGGCCGGCGATCATATTGGTGGCGTGGCCGGTTTCCGATGCCTTGGCGATGTGCTGAACCGGACCGTATTCGGTCGCGGTGTAGTACTCGGTGATGACGACCATGGCGCCGGTCAGCAGCAGGCCGATCACGGCGCAGCCGAAGATGTTCCAGACGCCGTAGACGCTGCCTGCCATCAGGCTTTGGGTTACCGGGATGAAAGCGATCAAAGCGAGCACGCCGGACACGATCACACCCTTGTAGAGCGCGTTCATGATCTTGCCGCCAGCACTCACCTTGACGAAGAAGGTACCGATGATCGAGGCAATGATCGACACGCCGCCCAGCAGCATCGGATACAGCACGCCGTAGGGACCCGTCTGGTCGACCATGATGACGCCGAGCAGCATCGTCGCGATCAGGGTGACTGCATAAGTTTCAAAAAGATCGGCGGCCATGCCGGCGCAATCGCCTACGTTGTCGCCTACGTTATCGGCGATGACGGCCGGGTTGCGCGGATCGTCCTCGGGGATTCCGGCTTCGACCTTGCCAACCAGATCGGCACCGACGTCGGCACCCTTGGTGAAGATGCCGCCGCCAAGGCGCGCGAAGATGGAGATCAGCGATGAACCGAACGCGAAGCCGATCAGCGCGTGCATGATTTCATTCGGCTGATAGCCGAAGTGTGCCATCGCCACATAGCTGCCGGCGACGCCGAGCAGGCCAAGGCCAACGACCAGCATGCCGGTGATCGCGCCGCCACGGAACGCGACATCGAGAGCAGCCGCCAAGCCGGTGCGGGCTGCTTCGGCAGTGCGCACGTTGGCGCGCACCGATACGTTCATGCCGACGTAGCCGGCGAGTCCCGACAACACGGCACCGAGAACGAACAGGCCTGCGGTGAGCCAGTCCAGCGCGAACCCGATCGCGATGAAAAGGACGACACCCACGATCGTAATCGTGCGGTACTGGCGGTTGAGATAAGCCCCGGCACCTTGCTGGATCGCCCCGGCGATCTCCTGCATGCGCGCGTTGCCTGCTGGTTTGGCAAGAATCCAGCGGATTGACCAGATGCCGTAGACCAGCGCGAGCACCGCGCAAATCAACGAAATCAGGATGCCGTGCTGCTGCAAAATCTGCATCGGAAGCTCCCCTCTACTTTTTGGATGATGAATTCTTGGGTGGTCGTGGGTGCCGCAGGTTGTCCCGGACGCGCTTCGTCCCGGACACGCTTGCGCGGCGGTCCCTGCACAGTCACCCGGTGGGTTTCCAGACGCCGCCAGATCTGTTCCGACGGTGATCAAGAACGCCAAGTATAACCGCGACCTGCTTCGGATAAGATCGGGGACGTTTCCAGGGGGTGGAAAGTGATGGCCGAGCGAAACCATATTCACGGATTGACCGGGCTGCGCGGCGTGGCGGCGGGTTGGGTACTGGTGGTGCACTTGTGGCAGTTCAGCGGAGGAGTGCGTCATCCGCTGTCCATCGCTGGCTGGAACTTCGACCCCACCTGGTTCCTGTCCTGCGGGTACTTCGGCGTCGATCTGTTCTTCGTGCTGTCTGGTTTCCTGCTGTCGTTGCCGTGGCAGCGTGCCGCCGAGCAGGGTTTACCGACGCCATCGCTGATTCGTTTTTGGCGTCACCGAGTCCGGCGCGTGCTGCCGGCGTACTGGCTGCAACTGCTGGTCCTGATCGTTGCCTATGCGTGGCTTGGGCAGTTTGATCGCATCCAGCCCACCAATATCGCGTCGCACATGGGCCTGGTGCAGAACCTGTTCGGAAAAGGCCAGTTGCTCAACCCGGTGTACTGGTCGATGCCGATCGAGTGGGATTTCTACGTCGCGCTGCCGCTACTCGCGTTGTTGATGATCCGAGCACCGGGCTGGCTGGTGGCGTTGTTCGCGCTGACATGGTCCGTCACCTATCGACTGCTGGCCTACCTCGGTTGGTTCGACCCGGCCATCGCCCAGTACATCGGCTATCCCAGCATCCACCAGTTGCCTGCGCGACTCGATCAGTTTGTCTACGGCATGTTCGCGGCGTGGATCCTGGTCCGACGCCCGCAATGGGTTCGCAGACCCGGCTTGTGGCTGGCGGCGGGGTTGATCGGTCTTTTTGCGATGATCCTTGCAGCGGGGCCACGCGATGATTTCCTGGTCCGCTTCGATCACCCGTGGTTGTTCTTTCATCACAGCCTGCTCGCCGCGGCGTTCGCAATGTTGATACTTGGCGTCGCGGCTGGAGCGCCATTAGGCAGACGGCTGTTCGCCGGACGCGTCGTTGTCTGGCTGGGCCTGATCAGTTACAGCCTTTACCTGTGGCATTACCCGTTATTGCGAGTGTGGCAATACCTGTCGGGTGTGGGATGGCTGGGCGGTTGGCCACTGGTTTCTTTGCTGGGGATGGCGACACCGGTGATCCTCCTAATCTCATGGCTGTCCTATCGTTTCGTCGAACGTCCGTTCCTGGCGATGAAGTAGACGCGGCGATTCACCGATATGAGCGGCGCGATAGCGAGCATCTCCAATGGAACGGCTCGCGTGTATTCTCCGATGCGGGAATGGGCCGACGTGACTTGTGCCAGATCGGCCATTCAAATCGGCCATCGGGAATTCAACCAAGGGCATTCGCCCATTTGCAACTTGCATCGGAGGGAACAATCATGTCGCCGTATCCAGCGAAGTCTCTTTCATACTGCGCCACAACCCGGCTTTTTTTGACGCTGGCGCTGGTACTGTTGCCGGCGCTCGGTGCGGCGCAAAGTGCCAACGATGGGTTCAATCCGAACGCGAACGGTGTCGCCCAAACGTTGGCAGTCCAGATGGACCGAAAACTCATATTCACTGGCGATTTCACTATGATCGACGGGATGGCCCGGTTCCGACTGGCGGTTTTGTCGCTCCATTGAACACCAACTTCTACTTGCGCACGCAAGGCCAAGTGAGCTCAGGTTATTACAACGGATCGAGTGGTCTGATCGAAAGCACTCGCCAATTTTGCATCGCCTGCGTGGATGGCATTTTTGCAAACGGCTTTGATTGATCGTGTGGAAACGGTGCTGTGCACCGTTTTGCTTTGACTAACCTTCCTTGAGTTCGTACTCCGGCAACTTCTTCGCAACAGGCGCGTTGCGCAGACGCACGTAGGCGGGCAGGCCGTTCTTGCCGGTTGGCGGTACGTCTTCGCCTCGGATCAGCGGCTCAAGATATCGGCGTGCGGCGGCGGTGATGCCATAGCCGTCACGGCGGATGAAATTCTTCGGCAGCTTCTTTTCGTGGTTGGCGACCTTGGCCAGCTTCACCGGCTCGATCTTCCAGCGATACGGCGCATCGGACTTGCGCACGATCACCGGCATCACTGCGTTCATCCCAGCCATGGCGTATTCAACCGCGGACTTACCGACTGCGATGGCCTGCTCGACATCGGTCTTTGATGCGATGTGGCGCGCGGAGCGTTGCAGGTAATCCGGCACCGCCCAGTGATATTTATAGCCGAGTTTTTCCTTGACGATGCCGGCGATCATCGGCGCGGCACCACCGAGTTGTGCGTGACCGAAAGCGTCTTTCGTTCCCACTTCGGAGAGGAAATCGCCATCCTTGTTGCGCACGCCTTCCGACACGACCACGGTGCACCAGCCAACGCGTTCGACGGTGGCCTTCACCTTGGCCAGGAATGCGTTTTCGTCGAACGGGATTTCCGGGAACAGGATGATGTGCGGCGCTTCGTCATCGCCATCGCCGGCGAGCCCTGCAGCCGCCGCGATCCATCCGGCGTGGCGGCCCATCACCTCCATGATGAAAACCTTCGTCGAGGATTGCGCCATCGACGCGACGTCCATGCTTGCCTCCAGTACCGACACCGCCGTGTACTTGGCAACCGATCCAAAACCCGGACAGCAATCGGTGACGGCGAGATCGTTGTCGACCGTTTTCGGAACGCCGATGCAGGCCAGCGGATAGCCGAGTGATTTCGCAATCTGCGAGATCTTGTGTGCCGTGTCGGAAGAATCGTTGCCGCCGTTGTAAAGAAACCAACGGATGTTGTGCGCCTTGCAGACCTCGATCAGGCGCTCGTACTGGCCGCGACTTTCCTCCAGCGATTTCAGTTTGAAGCGACACGATCCGAACGCGCCTCCCGGCGTGTATCGCAGTGCAGCAATTGCCGCTTTGGTTTCCTTGCTGGTATCGATCAGGTCTTCGCGCAGCGCGCCGACGATGCCGTTGCGCGCGGCGTAAACCTTGATGCCATGCTCGCGGGCAGTCTCGATGACGGCGCCAGCACTGGCGTTTATGACGGCGGTGACACCGCCGGATTGGGCATACAGCAAGGTTCCGCGTGACATGGCTACTCCATTCTTCATCGGCTGATCGAGTGGTTGACGGCGGCGACGCTACGCACGAGTCTATGTAAACTTGCCCGGTACATTCGCGGCGGTCGGCGTTGTTTCGCGACTGATTCTAGCGAATGCGGGCATTCCTGCGGCATGGCCGCGTCAGCGATGGAATTTCATGCGCATCGTCTTACTTGGCGCTCCCGGATCAGGCAAAGGCACCCAGGCCGTTCGTCTAAAGGACAAGCTGGGCATCGCCCATATTTCCACTGGCGACCTGTTGCGCGCTGCCGTGAAGGCCGGCACGCCGCTCGGCCTCAAGGCCAAGGAAGTGATGGACGCCGGCAAGCTGGTTTGCGACGACATCGTGCTCGGCATGCTTGAGGAACGCCTTCGCGAAGCCGACGCGCAACCGGGTTTCATCCTCGATGGCTACCCGCGCAATGTCGCGCAATGCCAGGCCCTGGAAGACTTGCTCGAGCGCATGGGCCAGCCACTCGATATCGCGGTCAAGCTCGACGTTTCCGACGCCACCATCATCGGTCGCTGCGAAATTCGCTACGCCGCGCAGCATCGTGCCGACGACAAGCCGGAGACTGTGCGCGAACGCCTGCGCATCTACGCCGAACAGACCGCGCCGGTCGCCGACCATTTCGAGCAGATCGGCAAGCT
>JBATAQ010000111.1:0-15263 GCA_049661925.1 Dokdonella sp. | reverse complement strand
GGCAGGCGACGGCTGGCGAGTATGGTGTAGGTACCCTGCGAGCCGAGCAGGTCGGGCGCACCCATTCCCGAAATCATGCGGCTGACTGGATCGGGCGGATACGTCACCGGAACGCGGAATACGCTGGCGCGCTGGCCAGTTTGCTCGGCCATCATCCAGAACGGCTCGCCAACGCGGCGATTGATCAACTCGCCGGAATCCAGCGGCACTCGATAGCCGAACAGCGAAACTACATGCTCGGGCGGCTTCTGTTCGGCAATGCTGAAATCGATGCCATAGCTGCCTGGCGCGCGGCGCAGGAAATCGAAGATGGCGTGCTCGCCCGGATTGTGCCCGGTTGCGAAACTGGCCCACGCCACCGGGGACTGCGCGGGATTGCTGGTGCCGAGCCGCTGGTAGTGGCTGCTCGTACGCAATGCGGCGAAATGCGGCAGACGGCCCTCGTCCATCCAGCGTTCCAGCAGGACCGGGTCCAGGCCGTCAAAGCCGACAACGATGGTTCGCGCCTCGGCCCGATGCGGAGTTTCGGTCGGTTGGCAAGCCGTCAACAAGACCGGCATCAAGGTCGCCGCCAGCAGCAACGCTCGCATCATTGAGGAGGTTTCTGCGATTCCGATGGGCGGGATTTTCCACGGCGCATGCGCCGAAACAAATAGCGGATCGGCCAGAACAAGACCGCGCCAATCGCCAGCACGATGCCGACCAACAGCGCCCAGATTGATCCCAGAAAACTGACCCCGGCACCCGGTCCGATATAGGCCAGTGCCGGAGTGCTGATCAGCAACAGGGCCAAGGCAAGCAGTACGCGCATTGTCGTTTCACCATCGCAAAGATGTGCAGTCTATCAAGCGGCTTGCGTGCGACTGGAGTGGGCGAATTTGCGGCATCGACTAAGCTTGCATGCCCTTCGCTTTCCTTCTCTGTCTCTCTCGATGCACCACGTTCCATTCGCGCAACGATATGTCGCCCGCTGGCTCGGCGCGCTGCCGGCACTCGGTCCGGCGTTGGCGATGCTGGAATCAAGCGTGTTGCGCGCTGAGATCGACGTCTTGCAACCGGGTCCGCCGGTATGGATCTGCGGGATGGCGCGCGCCGGCAGTACGATCTTGCTGGAGGTCTTGAACAGCGTGCCAAGTTTCACATCGCATCGGTACGGCGACTATCCGTGGTTGTGGACGCCGTACTGGCGCAATTGGCTGCGTGCGCGGCTACCGCAAGACGTCGCGCTTGCAAGCGAACGAGCGCATCGCGACCGGCTGACGGTGACGCCGGAGAGTCCGGAGGCGTTTGAAGAAGCGTTCTGGATGCAGGCGTTTCCCGGTCGGCACGATCCGTCGGTTGATCAACGCCTTGCCTCCGAGCAAAGCAGCGAACACTTTGACCGCACGTTCGACGATCACCAACGCAAGCTGTTGCTGATTCGCGGTGCGCAGCGCTATCTCGCCAAGGCGAACTACCAGCTACCGCGTATTGCTTACCTGCTGCGGCGCTATCCCGAGGCACGTTTCGTGATCTCGGTGCGCGAACCGTTTGCGCAAGTCGAATCGTTGCGACGACAGGACGCGTTGTTTCGCAAACTCCACGCAGAAGATTCAGCGGTCTCCGCGCATATGGCGCGAGTCGGCCATTTCGAATTCGGTCCGCAAAAGCGTGCCTATAACCTGGGCAACGACGCGTTGACCGCGACCATTGGCGACCATTTTTCCCGCGATGAAACCGTCGCCGGCTTTGCGCGGCAATGGGCAGTGCAATATGGATACGCGTTGGACCTGATGCACAGCGACCCAGCCATCGCGCACGCCTGTCTGTGGGTAGGCTTCGACAAGCTATGCGCCGATCCCGCGAATGAGCTGGCACGAATTGCACGACACGTCGGGGTCGAATTGATCGATGCGCATCGACTTGTCACCGACTGGACTCCGCGCATCAGCGCGCCAGCGCACCCCCCCATCGAGTGGCTGGTCGCACAGCGCGAGGATGTCGAACACGTGACCGGCAAGCTGTGGCAATCGATCCAGCCGTTGTTGCGCACTGACGTTCGCGGTTGACTCGAACCAGCTTCAACCTCACCAACAGAAAAAGCCGGCTCACGCCGGCTTTTTCATAACTCCCAATCCACAACGATCAGGCGCGTTTCATGGCGCCGAAGAACTCGTCGTTGGTCTTGGTGTTCTTCATCTTGTCGAGCATGAACTCCATCGCGCCCAGCTCATCCATCGGATGCAGCAGCTTGCGCAGGATCCATACCTTCTGGAGAAGATCAGCGTCGATCAGCAGCTCCTCGCGGCGGGTACCGGAGCGATTGATGTCGATGGCGGGATAGACACGCTTCTCGGCAATGCGCCGGTTCAAATGCACTTCCATATTACCGGTGCCCTTGAATTCCTCGTAGATCACCTCGTCCATCTTCGAGCCGGTTTCCACCAGCGTGGTCGCGATGATGGTCAGCGAACCGCCTTCCTCGACATTGCGCGCGGCACCGAAGAAACGCTTCGGGCGTTGCAAGGCGTTGGCATCGACACCGCCAGTCAAGACCTTGCCCGATGACGGCACCACGGTGTTGTAGGCCCGTGCAAGACGAGTGATCGAATCGAGCAGGATGACCACATCCTTCTTGTGCTCGACCAAACGCTTGGCGCGTTCGATCACCATTTCGGCGACCTGCACGTGGCGCACGGCGGGTTCATCGAAGGTCGACGAGATCACTTCGGCGCGAACACCGCGCTGCATTTCGGTCACTTCCTCGGGACGCTCATCGATCAACAGGATGATCAGGTGCGCTTCGGGATGGTTGTGAACGATCGCCTGGGCGATGTTCTGCATCATCATCGTCTTGCCGGCTTTCGGCGGCGACACAATCAGCCCACGCTGGCCCATGCCGATCGGTGCGAACAAGTCGAGCAGACGGCCAGTGATATCTTCGGACGACCCATTGCCGCGTTCCAGATGGAAGGCCTTGCGCGGGAACAGGGGGGTCAGGTTTTCAAACAGCACCTTGCCCTTGGACTGCTCGGGCGTGTCACCGTTGATGTGGTCGACCTTGAGCAGCGCAAAGTAGCGCTCGCCTTCCTTGGGAGGGCGAATGCGACCGGTGATGTAGTCGCCGGTGCGCAGGTTGAAGCGGCGAATCTGCGAGGGCGAGACGTAGATGTCGTCCGGCCCGGCCAGGTACGACGCGTCAAACCCACGCAGGAAGCCGAAGCCGTCCTGCAGGATTTCCAGCACACCTTCGGAATAGATGCCGCCACCCGAACGCGCATGCGCTTTCAGGATCAGGAACACGATGTCCTGCTTGCGCGCACGTGCGGCGCCTTCCTGCACGCCAAGGCCTTCGGCCATCGTGAACAGCTCGGCAGCGCTCTTGCGCTTGAGCTCGTTCATGTCGATCAGCGGGCCGTCGCCACCACCACTGCGACTGTCATCGCCATCCTCGTCGTAATCGCGATCACGATCACGGTTCTGCGGATTGTTGGGATTGCCGGGGTTGTTGCGATTGTTCCGATTGTTGCGATTGCGCCGGTTGTTGTTGCGGTCGTTGCGCGGACCCTGATGCGGATTGTTGTTGTTCTGGCGGTTCTGTCCGCCCTGATTGCCCGCTTGCTGGCCACCCTGGTCGCGTGATTCGGATGATTCGCCCTGCCCGGAAGGCTGCGCATCGCCGCTGTCCCGGCGAGCGTCCTGACTGCCGCGATCGTGCTGGTTGCGGTTGCCATCACCGGATTGCTGCGGACGCTGCTCGTCCCGCGGCTGCGCGTCGTCGCGATGCTCGCGGCGCGGTGGCGCTTCGTTGCGTTCTTTCGGTTCGGACGCGGCTTCCTGTCGCGGCGGGCTGTCGTCGCGTGAAGTAGCCTCTTCGCGCGGCGGTGCCGGCGGATCGGCAGCCGACGCCTTGGATGGCGCATCACCATCACCGCCACTAGCCTTGGCGGCAGCAGCTTTGGTGGCGCGGGGCGCGCGAGTGCGTGGAGCACGCGGCGTGGCGGGAGCAGCGACGGTCGAGTCGCTATCGGAATTATCGTTTTCGGACACGGGCAAACCTCGTGGGCGCCGTTGAAGGGAGGATCGGGAAAGGAAACGTTCGGAAGTTTCTTGCCCGGATATTTCTCGGCGGGGCGGTGTTTCTGGCCGAGACGGCGGATTCGCACGTCGGGGCGAAACGGAACTTAGCAGCGAATGCGGCAGGCGTCCAGCGTCGGATCGCTCGGCAATTCTGCAGCATCATGTTACCGAAAGGCGCAAATGGTGCGCCTCCCGGTTCGGTAATCAGATGGTCTTGTCGATCAACTGCGACAACTGAGTCTTGCTGACGGCGCCAATCTGGGTCGCCTCGACCTTGCCGTCCTTGAAGATCATCAAGGTGGGAATACCACGCACGTTGTAGTTGCGCGGCGTCTTCTGGTTCTGGTCGATGTTGATCTTGGCAATCTTCAAACGGCCTTCGTAACTGGCAGCGAGATCGTCGAGGATCGGCGCAATCATCTTGCAGGGGCCACACCACTCGGCCCAGAAGTCGACCAGCACAGGGCCATCGGACTTCAGGACTTCACTATCAAACTGGTCATCGCTGACATGGGCAATCAGATCGCTCACTTCAAACCTCGCTCTCGTTACGGATGGGGCGCTTGCAGTCTATAGCGAGCGCAGCGTGGGCGCTTGGGCTAAACTTGCGCGGTTTTCCCCGGCAGGTTCGGCGTTCGGAACGGCTAAGGCCATCCGATCCCATTGGAGCCCAATCGCCGTCCCCAAGCAAGTTGGGGTGACCGACGCGCATTCCAAGCCCGCCCTCGCCCTCCCTGGAATCGACCCGGAATGTCCCAAGACCAAACCCTCACCGACACCTTTTTCGAAAGTTTCGACCTGCATCCAAGCTTGTTGTCCGGCCTGCATGCCACTGGTTTCACGCGCTGCACGCCGATCCAGGCGCTGACCCTGCCGATCGCCCTGACTGGTCGCGATGTGGCCGGCCAGGCGCAGACCGGCTCCGGCAAGACTGGTGCCTTTTTGGTCGCGGTGTTGAATCGGCTGCTGACGAAAACTGCATCGCCCAATCACAAGGATGGCGAGCCGCGCGCGGTGATCTTCGCGCCGACCCGCGAGCTGGCGATCCAGATTGACAAGGATTTCAAGGCCATTGGCCGGGATACCGGCCTGCGCTCGGCGCTGATCTACGGCGGCGTCGACTACGACAAGCAGCGGCAAATGCTGGTCAACGGCTGCGACATCGTCATCGCCACGCCGGGCCGCATCATCGACTACCTCAAGCAGCACGTGGTGTCGTTCAAGTCGGTCGAAGCCGTCGTCATCGACGAAGCCGATCGCATGTTCGATCTTGGCTTCATCAAGGACATCCGGTTTCTTTTGCGTCGCATGCCGCCGCCGTCCGAGCGCCAGGGCATGTTGTATTCGGCGACGCTGAGCTATCGCGTGCTGGAGCTCGCCTTCGAGCACATGAACAGCCCGGAAAAAGTCTCCGCCGAAACCGAATCGGTGACCGCGTCGCGGGTGCGTCAAGTGGTTTATTTCCCCGCCACCGAAGAAAAAATGCCGTTGCTGCTGAACCTGCTGGCCAAGCTCGACGAGCAGCGCAGCATCATCTTCATCAACACCAAGGCAATGGCCGAGCGCGTAACGCGCGGGCTGGAACGCCACGGCTATCGCGTCGCGACCTTATCGGGCGACGTGCCGCAGGCCAAGCGCGAGCGCTTGCTGGGAAAATTCCAGGCCGGCGATATCGAGATACTCGTCGCTACCGATGTCGCTGCGCGCGGATTGCACATCCCGGCTGTCTCGCATGTATTCAATTTCGACCTGCCGCAGGACGCCGAGGATTACGTGCACCGCATCGGCCGCACCGCGCGCCTCGGTGCTGAAGGCGACGCGATCAGCTTTGCCTGCGATCTGTACGCGCAGGGTTTGCCGGATATCGAAACCTATATCGAACAGAAAATCCCGACCGCACCAGTGACGCCGGAATTGTTGATGCCGACGCCGCCGCGCAAGCGCGCCGATGGCTTTGTCGCCGATGTCGACGATGAAGCTGACAACGCACGCAACACGGCTGGCGCACCGCCGAAGGAAACGGGACGCAAGGGCACGTCGCGCAGCGGACCGTCATCGCGCTCGTCGAGTCCACGCAGCGGCGCGGCAACGCGGACCGAAAGCGGCGAACGCACACGCACGCCACGGCCACCACGTTCACCCAAGCCTGCTGTTGATGTGCCGATTGGTGATGCCGAGACACCGGTCGCAGCAGTCGCCAACGATGCCGCGCCAGTCAATCCCGTCAGCACGGCCGATGGCGAACCCGCAAAGAAACGCCGCCGTCGCGGTGGTCGTGGCGGAGCCGCCAGAAAGGCCGCGCAAGCCAATGGCAGTGGCACCGAGAACACGACGACCGCCGCTACCGAAGGAAGCGAACCACGCCGCAGCGAACGCAAGCCGCGCCGCGAGCGCAGCCATGGCGCAGACACGCAGCCAGCGAAACGCCCGTCAGCAAAGGATGCTGCCACCGCCACGCAGCCGCCGAAAAAGCCGGGATTCTTCAATCGCCTCGCCAAGATTTTTTCGCGGCACTGAGCCCGGAATGCTCTGGGCAAATCAGCGTTGACCACTAGCCTAACCTTGCAACGGTGACGGCTAGAATGGACGCATGCATTTTCTTTTCGGCCCATTCCAGTTCGACGCCCGCAACCTGAGCCTGAGTGGCAGCGAAGGCGAGATTGTCCTGCGCGCGATGACGATGCGCCTGCTGCACGAGTTGTTGAAGGATGCACCCAACGTCATCGGGCAGGAGCAGTTGCTCGACCGGGTGTGGGGTCGCCAGGCGGTAACTCCGGGCGTCCTGTCGCAGTCAATCCTCGAGCTGCGCCGGGCACTGGGAGACTCCGCGCAGAATCCGTGTTACATCGAAACCAGGCATCGTCTTGGCTATCGCTTTGTGGCTGATGTGGTACAGCACGACGTCGATGAGTGTCCTTCGGTCACCTCGAACGGCGCGCAGGCTGATGTTGATCCGGGCAGCCCTGAAGCATCGACATCCCAACTCCGACGACGCTCCTTGATCGCATGGGGTGCGGCCATCGGAGTGCTCGCGATTACCGTTGCGCTGGTCGCGTGGTGGACGCTCGACCGCGGTGACATTGAACGCCACGCTTCGTTGCGCAGCGTCGAGTTGTTGCATGACGGGCGGCCGAATGAACCCGAGGCACTGGGCTGGTATCGGGACGGTTTGCGTGCACTCGAACAGGCCGACGAGATCTCGGCACTGGAATTGCTGAAGAAAAGTCTGAATCGCGAGCCATCCGCCGTCGCGACACAAGCCGCGCTGGCCGAGGCGCTCGCGAAGTCAGGTGACCGCAACCAGGCCCTCCAGTTGGCGCGCAGCGCGGTGAAGGGATCATCGGCATTGCCACGCGTCGAGCAGTTGCGCATCGCTGCTTTCGAGGCTGAACTCGACTATCGCCTGCCTGATGCCATTGCCAAATGGCAGGCGGTGTCCGAGCTTGATCCTGGCGATGTGGGCAGTGCCTTGCGTCTCGCCACGGTGCAGATCTCTGCCGGGGAAACCAAGGCTGCTGACGCGACATTGGCTGTGATCGACCAGTTGCCTGCCGCGCTCGTCGATCCATCGCGCCTTGCGCTTTTGCGTGCTCGACTGGCAACCAGTCGTGGCGATCAGCGCGAACGCCTGGCCCAGGCCGAACTAGCCAGTCGTGACGCAAAAAACGAAGCGCAACGAATCGCCGCATGGATCGAGCAGGCTTGGGCACACGCCCTGATCGGCGAACGGGAAGCGGCTGAAGCCTTGATGACGCGGCTCGACGAGGTACTCTCGGCAACGCCGGAAATTCCTCTCGCAATGCGTCGCGACCTTCTTCGCGCGACCTTGCAGCGGGAAGCCGCTGCCTTCGATCAGGCCATCGCAATTTTCGACAGCGTGGCAACGCGGGCGACGGCACACGGTGAGCGCGCCATCGCCGCGAATGCCCGCCGCGAGGCCGGCTTTGTTCTTGCGCTGGCAGGTCGCCACAAGGAAGCGCTGGAGCGACTCGTCCCGCTGGTCGACGAACACGATGCGCTTGGCGATCCGCGCGAACTGGCCAGCACGCTCGACGTGGTCGGCCTTGCCCAGCAGCGCGCCGGCGCCATGAAGGAAGCGCAGGCATACGGAGAACGTTCACTCGCGTTGTATGTGGCAGCGGGCGATCACCTGGGCGAAGCCGCGGCGCGCAACCAGCTCGGCATGGCGTTCGCCCGTACAGGGCGGTTTGACGACGCCCAGCATCATTGGGAAAAGGCGCTCGCTGCGTTCGAAGATATTGGTGACCGACGCGGAACCGCGATTGCGCGCGGCAACCTTGCAACGATTTTTGCCCGCGAGGGCAATGCGCAGGCAGCGCGCGAAGCCAACGAGAGTGCACTGGTCGACTTTCGTGCCGTTGGCGCCATCGCCGATGTGACCAGGATCCAATTCAACCTCGCCCTGCAGGATCGGCGTGGTGGTGATCTCGTCGCGGCCGAAGCACGCATGCGCGAAGCCCTGGATGGTTTCACCCAGATGGGCAACGAGGATTTTCGCCTGCAAGCGATGGCGAGTCTTGCGGAGCTGCTGCTTTCACGCGCCGACCTCGACTCGGCGCAAGCGCTGCTGGATGCCGCCCAACCGGCGCAAGCCGCTCCGCCCCAGCGCCTGGCAGCCATCCTGACTGCTCGCGCACGGCTGGACGCATTGCGTGGTCAGTACGAAAGCGCCCAGACCGGCTTCAACGAAGCCAAGCGTCTGCGCAAGGCCGCCGGCCTCACCGATTGGGTCCGCATGAGCGATCTCGACCTGGCCGAGCTCGCCGCACGCCAGGGGCGTCTCGGCGAGGCTCAAGACGAAGCGCGACGACTACGCCGCGAACTGCTGGAGGCAGACGATATCGGTGCCGCGAACCAGGCTGGAATCCTGCTCGCCAGCGTACTGCTGGCGCGGACGGCCACGACGGCGGTCGAGCGCTTGCTCGACGACCTTGATGCCGCGCTGGCCCAGCACCCGGAGGCCCAGCTCGTCCTGCGCGCTGATCTCATCCGCGCGGGCATGGCGGGCGATGATCGCGTAGCCGCACTCGGCCGCGTCGCGTCGCGAGCGCGCGAGAGCGGTTTCGAGTGGCTCGCGTTGCAGGCCGACGTACTTGCGGGCGGTGTCGCCGGCCGAGCAGCGATGACCGTGCTTGAGCGAATCGGCGTCAAGGTCGAGCTTTTGCCGCCGGTGTTGTACTACTGACGTGTCCAGGATTATTCCGGCCAAAACGCAGGTGTTCCAGCGCAAAGACCCTCGAAATACGCATGATTTCATCGAAATTAGATAATTCCTTGAAGTCTTGAGGCGCGCGCGCGGCCCAAGCTCGGAACTCCAGCCAGTGCTATGGAGTTCCCATGCGACATCTTCTTTCACGCTACCGGATTTGGGCGCTGCTGCTCGCCAACCTGGCCTTTGCGTCGCACGGGTTCGCTTTGGACACTTGTGCTGTCGGCGAAGGACACTGGGGCAGCGGCCCGCCAGAAGCCGTCGAGCATTGGAGCGGCGCTGGCGAGCAGCTATTGGTGATCGGCGACGGTTCCGTACTGCGGCTCTACGACAGCAGCATTCCGAATGCCCCGGTGAAACTTGGCGAGGTGCTGGTTGGCGATCCGGTGCGCAGCATCGAGATTTCACCCGACGGCCAGCTCGCCGCCGTTGCGGACCATCGCAACCATGTGAACCTGGTTGATATCAGCAACCGTGCAACTCCGGTCAGGCGCGGCAGTTACACCTCGACCGGCCTTGCGCAGCCTTATGGCATGGATATCGTCGGCAATCGCCTTTATGTAGCTGTTCGCACGATCGGCCTGCGCATACTCGACATCGCCAATCCCGATGCGCCTGTCCTGCTCGGTCAATCGAACGGTGCGGTCAGCGACTACGTGTTCGACGTGGAAGTGCGTGGCAACTACGCCTATCTGGCACAGCGCGACGACGGCGTGCAGATCATCAACATCAGCAATCCAGCGACGCCCACGGTGGCCGGCGCCCATGCCGCATCGAATGGCGCGGCCGATATCCGCATCATTGGCAGTCGTGCCTACGTGACCCGTGGCAGTCTCGGCGTCGACATACTCGACCTGACCAACGCGACGGCACCGACGCGCGTGAGCACGTTCGCAGACACCAGTGACTACCTGTTCGAAACCGACCTGATCGGAACCAACCACGTAGCCATTTCGTCGTTCTCCGGCACCTTCGTCTACAACGTCAGCACGCCCTCGGCACCAACCCTGGTCAGCCAGATTGGCAGCTGGCACTACCGCCTTGCCACCCAGGGCAATACCGCTTACACCTCGGCCAGCGGCAACCTCTTCCCCAGCGTCAAGATCCTCGATCTGACCACCCCTGCCAGTCCTGTACAGAGCGGCGAAATACTGGGGGATGGCAACAGCGTGGACGTGCGCGTGGGTGCGGGCCAAGTCGTCGTCGCCAACGGTGAGCGCGGCCTGGTCGTGCTGGATACGGCCAATCCGTTCGCACCCACCTACGCCGGACGCCTCGTCTTCCCGAATGACGAAGTCAGCGTCGTCGAAATCGTCAACGGTGCCGCCGTCGCCGGCACCTACGGAAAGGTCCATATCGTCGACACCAGCACGCCGGCCAACCCGGTGGAAATCACCTCGATCAATCTCGGCAACCAGTACGTGCCCGATCTCGCCGCGCGCGGGACGCAGCTTTATGTTGCGACGGGCTTCGGCGGTCTGAGCGCCTATGACATGGCAACGCCGGCTGCGCCACATGAGCTATGGCAGTGGTCGTCGCCGGGCGTGGTGGTGCAACGGGTCGCGCTGGACGATCAGTTCGCCTACACCGGCTATTTGCAGGATTTGCAGGTATTGCAACTGAATGGTTTGGCAGCGCCGACCCTGATCGACGATTTCACGTTAGCGTCGAATGTCACCGACATCGCCGCCGACGATGGCTTCGTCTATGTGGGCACCCAGCTGTCGGGCGTGCGCATTCTCGACAACAGCGTGCCGGGCGCGATGGTCGAAGTCGCCAGCATCGACGTCGGCCCAACCACCGCGAACGGCGTGGCAGTGGACGGCAATCGTCTTTACATCGCCGCCGACGAGTTCAGCGGTCTGCTCGTCTACGACATCACCAATCCGGCCACGCCGCAGTTCGTCGAACAGCGCAACACCTCGGGCGAGGCGCGCAAAGTCGCCGTGCGCAACGGCGTCGTCGCCCTCGCCGAGTACGGCAGTGGCGTGCGCACGTTTGTCTGCGACGCGGTAGCCGCCGACCTCATCTTCGGCAACGGCTTCGATACACCCTGATTACCCTCACCCGACCGTCTCAGTAACACACGGGCGGTGCCTACCCAGATTCGATGGAATGGAGAATGACCATGGTTGACATCGGATTACACGGCTTCGCCCGACTCGCCGGATTGCTTGCAGGACTGGCTGTGGCACTGAATGGCATCACTGAAGCGCGGGCACAAACCGGCAACGACGGCTTTGCCACGCAGATCAGCGCGGGAGCGGTGCACGAAGTGATGGTCGACGGCAACGGCAAGATCTTGCTTGGTGGCAACTTCGCGTTCGCTTCGGGCACGCGGCGGATGGCTCGCGTGTTCCCCGACGGTTCGCGCGATACCGATTTCACGTTTGGATTCAATTCGACCGCCGGCTTCGCACGCAGCATTCTACCGATCAGCAACGGCTACCTGGTCGGCGGTACGTTCACCGGCGGCAGCTCAGCCGACTATCTGGCCCAACTCGACGCGAATGGTTCCAACGTCGCCGGATTCGGCGTCAGCGTGAACGCTGCGGTCTACAAAATTGCACCGCGCCATCTCGGTAACGGCTACTTCATCGCTGGCGAATTCAGCGCGGTCAACGGCGCCACCCGCAACCACGTTGCTCGGCTGACCTCCGTCCTGGCATTCGACGCCAGCTTCAATCCGCCGGTCTTCTCCGGCACCGTGTACGACGTGCTGGAAAGGCCCGACGGCAAGGTCTACGTCGCCGGTTCCTTCCTCGGCATCACCGGCAACAGTGCAGCTGGTTATGCAGTGTTTCGCCTCAACAGCAACGGCTCGCTGGATACCACGTTCACCTTCGATGCCGTTCCGCAGGGCCTGGAACACGTCTACGGCATCGCGCTGCAAGCAGATGGAAAATTGCTGATCGCCGGTAACTTCACGGCCACGGTCGGCGCAGAGCAACGGCGGCGCATTGCGCGCCTGCATACCGACGGCAGCGTCGACCTGACATTCCAGGGACCGACGCTCAACGGAGACGTTCTCGACATGGCCGTGCGGCCCGACGGTCGCATCGTCATCGCCGGCCCGTTCACCGGGGTCGGCCTTGGCAACGACATCGCACGCCTGCATTCCAACGGCGCCGTCGACAATTCATTCTCGCCGCTTATCGATCCCGACAACCTCGTCCGCAGCGTCGCCGTGCAGGCCGATGGCGGCGTGCTGTTCGCGGGCGACTTCACCTCGATCAATGGTGCCGGCGTGGCGCTGCGCGTCGCGCGCATTTCGAAGACCGGCGGGCTTGATCGCGATTTCGCACCGGGTGGCACGACGATGGGCGATGTCAACGCAATAGCGGTTTTGGCCAATGGCGATGTGCTGGTAGGCGGCACGTTCACCAACATCGCAGGCGACGCACGCAGCTACCTTGCGCGATTGATCGGTGCAACCGGAGCGCTGTCGTCAAGCTTTGCGCCGGCCCTCAACGGCGTGGTGCACAGCATCGTCGTGCAGATGGATGGCAAGTTCCTCGTCGGTGGCGACTTCACGCTCGTCAATGGCGCGATCCGCCGTCGCATCGCGCGCTTCAACGCCGATGGCACGCTCGACGCCGGCTTCATCCCCGCCGACATTCCCAACGGCAGTGTGCTCGCGATCGAGCTGGATACGAACGGGCGGATCTATGTCGGCGGCAGCTTCCAGGACGTCGGCGGATCGTCGCGACCCCACTTGGTCCGCTTGCTGGCCAACGGCAGCGTCGACAGCGCTTTTGTCCATCGCATCATCAACGACACGGTGCGCGCCATCGCCATGGCGGCCGATCAACAGAAGGTCTATATCGGCGGCGATTTCACGCGCGTCCATGATCGCGCGCAATTTGGTCTGGCGCGGATGTTGCTGGATGGCAACATCGATTCGGCATACCGCGCAACGCTCTGCGACCGCTTGCCGACCGCACAAGCCGTCTACACCATCGCGGTGCCCCCGGAAGGCGGTGCGCTGATTGGCGGAGACATCAGTTGCGTGCTGAGCACTTCTGGAACCGAAACTATCAGCTCCAACCTCGCAGGCTTCACGGAGGACGGGGAAATCAAGCTTAAATTGCACTTCGTGAATTGGCCCAATGGCCGCATCTTTTCGATGCAACTGCTACTTGATGGTCGACTCCACGTCGCTGGCGAATTCACTCAGTTCGGGTATGACGGAAGAATAAAGATCCGACTCCGCTTGGCGCGGATCCTCACCGATGACGGCCTGTGGGGCACTGTCGACCCTACGTTCGACGTTCAAGCGACTTCGCCGTTGCTGCAACAACCCGTCTGGGTCAACACCCAAGCCCTGCAAGGCGATGGCCGGCTGTTGGTCGGCGGTCGCTTCGACGTTCTTGGTGGGGTTTCACGCTCGAATATCGCACGGATCGGCAATCACGAGAACGTCGCGAACGAAGTGGTGTCGATGACTCCGGCGGGCGGCGTGCAGTGGCGTCGTGCCGGTGCCAGTCCAGCGCTGCTCGGTGCGCCGCAATTGCTCATGTCGACGAGCTGCTGCGCCCCGACCGGTTTCACGGCACTGCCGGGCAGCATGACCTGGTCGCCGTTGCTCGGCGGCAGTTGGCGTTACGACACCTTTCCGACTGTATTTGGCACCTATTACCTGCGCACACGTGCGCGCATCGGCGACGGCAAGGGGGGCGGTCTGTACGAGTCACCGATCGTCCGCTTCGATGGTGGCGCGGCACCGACCGTGGTCGCCGACCTTTCCGTCGCGAAGAACGTCAATCCACTTGCCGCAGAGGCCGGCTCAAACGTGACCTTCACCGTGCAGGTGAAGAACCTGGGCCCCGATGTCGCGTCCGCGACCAAGGTTCTGGACCTGCTACCCAACGGATACACCTATGTTTCCCACACCGTGAGCCAAGGCAGCTACGTGCCCGCAACCGGCGTCTGGTCGGTCGGCACGCTGGCCAACAGCGGGACGACCAGCACACGCGTGCTGACCGTGCTGGCAACCGTCCGTGCAGGGGGCAATCACGTCAACCTCGCCAGCGGATCGTCTGCTGCATTCGATCCCAATCTCGACAACAGCATCGACTTCGCCGAGGTGAGCGTGCTTGCACCGACCGACGACACCATCTTCGAGCATGGGTTCGACGTTCCGTGAAGCTGGCCGACGCGGCAGCATCCAGGAATCCACATTGGCGGCGACTGGTACCAGCCTGATTGCCGCTTATCAAGACTTTGCCATGCGGGATGAACCGCTTTGATCGGTGACGACGATGGGCACCCGATCATCGCGGATCATCGTTGACTACGGCTATCCTTGGCACCCTTTCTCGGCGATGGCCTACTCATGTCGGCATGGAAAATACATCCTGTGCTGCTCGCAGTTGCGGTCGCTACGGCGATCGGGATGCCATCACCGACGTTGGCGGCTACCCCGCAATGGCCGTTGGTGGGCGAACGCAGCGAGCAGATGACGCCGCTTCGCGCCAAACGCGAGGCTTGGCGTCGTTACGCTGCAAAAAATGCGCTTGCTGTCACGCGTCCCGCAGCAAGCCTGCCGGTCAGCAACTGCGCCGATGATGGCAGCGCGGGCAACTTGCGCAGCGTGCTCGACACGGCTATCAGTGGTGACACCGTCGATCTCTCCGCACTAACCTGCAGCACCATCACGCTGACAACCGGCGCGCTCGAAACCACTGCGGACGATGTGCGCCTGCTCGGTTCAACCACGCAGCGATTGACCATCGACGGTAACGCGCAGGATCGCGTGCTGCTGCATTTCGCGACCGGCACGCTGACTGTCGAAAACCTCGACATCGCCAACGGTTTCCAGATTTCCGGCGGTACCGATATCGGCTATGCCGGTTGCCTGGGCTCCGCGGGCAACATCACGCTGATCAACAGCAACGTGCGCAATTGCACGGCAATCGGTGTTGGCAGCTATGGCGGCGCGGTCGTATCCGATTTGCTGACCATGCGCAACAGC
>JBATAQ010000110.1:0-4813 GCA_049661925.1 Dokdonella sp. | reverse complement strand
CGCGGTTTCGTCGGGCCAGCCACCGCCAGCCTTCAATTGTCGCAGCGCTATTTCGCAGCGATCACGCTGGCGCGTTCCGGCTGCGGCTGGAACCAGATCAACGCGACTGTTCGCGATGGTGATCAATCCGAAGCGATCGCTTTGACGCAAGGCGAGTTCGATGATCGATGCAGCAAGAATCTTCGCCGCATCAAGCTTGGAAAATTCCGGCTTCGCCTCGTCGGCCTGGTTCATCGACGCACTGGCATCGATCATCAGCCACACGGTCAACGCACTGTCACGCTCGGACTCGCGCACGAAGTAGCGATCCGACCGCGCAAACAACTTCCAGTCGATTCGTCGTGGCTCGTCACCCGGCGCATAGGTGCGGTACTGCGAAAACTCCAGGCCATCGCCGCGATTGCGGCTGACATGCTGGCCAATGCCATCGCTCGCAGCGCGGCGCGCCATCAACCGCAACCCTTTCAGTTGCGGCCGGATTGCCGCCGGGATCAGCGATTCACTCATTTTTGCGCCATTTCGCATTGCGCGACCGCGCTTTTTTCCTCTCTCCCGCCGGGAGAGAGGTGCTCTCGTTTGCCCCTCTCCCTCCGGGAGAGGGGTAGGGGTGAGGGTCCGGGCCTTGAGCAATCTTCATGATTGCGAAGATTTCATCTTCGCGATTCTCGTGTGTCGCTGCGCTCAGCTCGGTTGTTGCCAGACGGGTCAAGCGTTTCGTGCGCCTGCCGGCGCGCGAGCCACCTTTCTGCTCGCACAGAAACGTGGCCCAAAGATGCGCCCTAAGCGGGTCGGTCGTGCGAAGAAGCCGCACGACTACGCGAGATGGCTCCGGGGTTCGCTGACAGTACATCCCTGTACTGGCAGCGAACTGGCCCGAATCCATTCGGGCCACCCTGCGGGCAATTCCTGCGCCATCTCGCCTCCCCGAAACGGGGTGAAGGTCAACAGCAGCACAGCGCAGCGCGCTGCGCTGTGCCTTTGACGTTGATGCCCGTTCCTGTCGGCAAGTGCTGGACGGATCAGCCGCTTGCGGGACGTGCGAGGGATCGCGCGGATTGGGTTGCAGGCGCAGGGATGCGCCTTCAACCCAGCCCGGCCAGTACTTGCACACCCGCACGGCTACGCCGTGCGGGCGACAGGTCCGGGTGCCATTTCTCTTGGTTACTTCTCTTTGGGCAAGCAAAGAGAAGTGACTCGTGCGCCGGCAGGCGCGAGAAGCGCTTGACCAATCTGGCGACGGCCCAGCATGGCGAAGTCGAAGTCTTCGCAACGATGAATGGTGCACAAGGGTCGGACCCTCACCCCCGACCCCTCTCCCGATGTGAGAGGGGAGCGAAGCGGCAGCGAAATAGATGAGCGCCAGGCTCATGCGGATCAACTTGGAAACGCGACGTCGGCCAGCAGCGCGGCAATCACGTCGTCCGCAGATTTGCCGTCGGCTTCGGCGGCAAATGAGAGCAGTAGTCGGTGGCGTAGCACCGGCGCGGCGAGTGCCTTGACGTCATCGCGGGTGACGGCGAGGCGGCCATCGAGCAGGGCGCGTGCTTTTGCGGCTAGCAATAGTGACTGGCCGGCGCGTGGACCAGCGCCCCAGCGCACCCATTTTTTTACCGCATCGACGTTGCTGTCCTGCGGCCGACTGGCGCGAACCAGGCGGGTGATCCAGGCGAGTACATCGTCGCCGACGTGGACATCGCGGACCAGTTTTTGCAGTTCCAGCACGGTCGCGCCGTCCATCACTTCGGGCACACTCGCACTGGTGCTGCGCGTGGTCTGATCGATGATCGCGCGTTCTTCGGATTCGCTCGGATAGTCGACGCGGATATGCAGCAGGAAACGATCCAGTTGCGCTTCGGGTAGCGGATAGGTGCCGGCTTGTTCCAGCGGGTTTTGCGTGGCCAGTACGAAGAATGGCTTGGGCAATACGTGGGTGAAGCCAGCGTAACTGACTGTGCGCTCCTGCATCGCTTCGAGCAGGGCCGCTTGTGTTTTCGGCGGGGTGCGGTTGAGTTCGTCGGCGAGCAGCAGATTGGTGAAGACGGGGCCGCGCTGGAACTTGAAAATGCGCTTGCCGGTGCCGTGATCTTCTTCGAGAATTTCGGTGCCGATGATGTCGCTGGGCATCAGGTCAGGCGTGAACTGGATGCGCCGAAAATCCAGCTTCAGCGCCTCACCGAGTGTGCGCACGAGCAAGGTCTTGCCCAGACCGGGCACGCCTTCAAGCAGGCAGTGACCGCCAGCGAACAATCCGATCAGCAATTGTTCGACCACGTCGACCTGGCCGACCACGGCGACCGCTATCGCGCTGCGCAATTCGGCGAGTCGCGACAGATGTTTCTGGAGGGTGTTTTCGGTCAGTGGTTCGGTCATGGCAATGGCTTGGTCTTGCGTGTGCGATCCGCGACGCGGATGCGATGGATGATCGATGCGAGCGTGACGTTTTTGGCAGTCAGGCGGTCAGTGCGTACATGACGATGTTGACCACGAACTTCGAGTTGTCTTCAGCCAACCAACGCTTGTTGCGGAAGTCGTAGTCGAGTTCGCAGCCGTAGTCCTTGTTGCTGTACAGCACGCCAAGGCGACCGTTGATGCTGATGCCTTTCAGGTAGTCGTGGACGAGGTCATCACCCCAGCCGTTAAGCTCGAATCCGGTCGCGGGTGGTTCGTCGAAGTCGAAGAAGCTGCGATAGAGCGGGTGATCATTCGGCAGTTTCTGCAAAGCGTCGCTGCCGAAGATGGTCGCCATCTCGGCCTCGAATGATTTCGCGAACAGGCCGTCAATGTCGTGGTTGCAGTCATCGACCAGCACGAAGCCACCGTTGCGAACGTATTGCTCGAAGTTGCGTCGCTCGTCGGGATTGAACTCGACCAGCTTGTGGCCGGCGAGGTAAACCATCGGTGCGGCCAGCATGCGCGGATCGGCCAGGGCGACGATGCGCTCCCTGGGATCGACGCGCATTGTTGTGTACTGGATCAGCGCGTCGAGCAGGTTCGACGGCATGCGCTGGTCGACGTCCCAGTCGCCGGAGTCGTACATCAGCCGGGTGAACCAGAAGTCGTAGGTCTCGTCGCTCGCGAGCGCACCTTGCGCTTGCCCGACGCGCGAAAGGGGCGCCAAGGCCAAGCCGGCACCCGCTGAAAGCAGCAGGCGCAGGAATTGCGCGCGAGACATACTGGCCGCCATCTCAGACGGCCTTGAAGTGCGGGTTCTGGATGATGCCGAACACGTTGCCGAACGGATCGTTGACCGTAGCGACGCGGATACCTTCGCCAACTTCCTGCACAGGTTCCTTGGCTTTCGCGCCAGCGGAGATCAAATGGGCAAGCGCGGAGTCGGCATCATCGACGCCCCAGTAAGCAACGACGTTCTCGACGGCGACGGCGACTGGTTGGTCTGGTTGCAGACCCAATTCGAAGCCACCGACATTGAATCCGACGTAAAACGACTCGTCGAAGTATGGCTGCGTGCCCAAGGCCTTGGCATACCAAAGCTTGGCCGCGTCGAGGTCTTTTACCTGGTAGATGACGGTGCGCAAACCTTTGAAAATCGACATGACGAACTCGATAAAAGTCCCGGCCAGAGTTCCAGCCGGGACGGTGGCGGTCAGACCGCGTCGGACAGCGACGTGAAGGTGAAGTCGCGCAGCTTCATCGGCGGAATCATCATCACGAACGGCGACTCGTCGTCACCCACGCGAATGGGTTTGCCGATCTCTTCGATGTTGTTGAGCATGATCACCGGCGACTCGTTGAAGCGGAAGTTCTTGATCGGATACTTGATCTCGCCGTCCTCGACATAGAACGTGCCGTCGCGGGTCAGGCCGGTCAGCAGCACGGTCTGTGGATCGACCATGCGGATGTACCAGGTGCGGGTGACCAGAATGCCCTTCTTGGTGCCCTTGACCAGATCCATCGTGGACTTGTCACCGCCGGCCATGATCAGGTTGCCGGGACGTCCGACCGCCTTCTTCTCCTTCTCTTTCGCCCAGTAGCGCGAATAGTTGAGGAAATCGACCTTGCCCTTGGTGATGATCGCGGTTTTCTCGCGAGTCAGGCCATCGTCGTCCCAGGGCAGTACGGCGGACTCGGGATCGAACGGGTCGGAGTGGATGCTGACGCGCTCGTCAAACACCTGTTCGCCCAGCTTGTTGCCGCCGCCCTTCTTGGAAAGGAAGCTGCGACCCTCATCGGCCTGTCGTGCGTCGAAGCCGAACATCATGAACGAGATCAGGCCTGCGCTCGCGGCCGGTTCGAGGATGACGGTGTATTTGCCAGGCTCCAGCGCTTTGGCGTTGGCCGAACCCTTGGCCTTCTGGATGGCCGTCTTGATGTCGTCGTCAGCACTGAACGTATCGACGTTGGCGGTGTTGCGCGCAACCCAGCCCGAACCTGTGCCGTCTTCGGTGCGCACCGTGCAGGTGAAGTCGGCGTTGGTGCTGGTCTGGTACCCGAAGTTGCCTTTCTTGTTGGCGATGGCCGAGAAGCGCTGGCTGTCCGAGAAGAAACCGGCGGCGACCAGCTTGTTGGCCTTGCACGGCGTGATCGACGCGGCAGCGACGCTGGCGCGATACTCCGGCGTGATGGCGGCCGTTTGTTTGGAGTACGTCGGCGTCGCCTTGTATTCCTGCTTTTCAATGCCCGGCATGAATTCCGGATTTTCCGGTGCCAGCTTGGCCAGTTCCTCAGCGCGCATCACCACCTTCTTCAAGGACGCGTCGTCGAATTCGTTGATCGTCGCGACACCAACACGCTTGCCGAACGACACCTGCACCGACAGTTGCGCATCGTTGACGATGCCGCTGGTGGAAACCGC
>JBATAQ010000109.1:0-3829 GCA_049661925.1 Dokdonella sp. | reverse complement strand
ACCGGGTACTCAGCACGGATGCTGCCGATAAAACTGCGTGAGCTGTTTGTATACGTCCGGCAAATGCTGGCGCAATGGTGCCGGGGTTTCGAAGAATTGCTCACTGACAACCGCGAAGAATTCCGCTGGGCTTTCCAGGCCATACGGATCAATCGGTAGCTGGACCCCTTTGTGGTGCTCCTCGATCAGGTGATCCCACGCGCTTGAGAACACCTTCCACCAAACGCGACGATCCATTCGCCGATGCAACGGCGGAAATCCGTTGGTGTCCCCGTTGAGCATATCGAGCTTGTGCGCCATTTCGTGGATGACCACGTTGTGTCCGGGATGCTGCCCGATACCGAGTACAGACGCCCACGACAGGATCACCGGGCCACGCCCCCATGCTTCACCGGCCAGTACGGAGTTGGTCTGGTGAACCACGCCGGCGGCATCCATCTGTTGGCGGCGTGGAATGAACGCCTCCGGATACACAATGACGCTGTGCCAGCCGTCGTACCAGTCAAAGCCCAGCTTCAGGATCGGCACGCAGGCATGAGTGGCGAGCAAAACACGGTCGCCTTCGTCAAGTTCCAGGCCCTTGACCGGTTCCACCGATTTGCGGTCCAGGAACAACGTGGCCAACACGCGCAGTTTTGCCTGATCCGAGGCGTCGAGTCGACGCGCCGGCGAACAGCGTTGCAACGCGCTTCGCCAGAGGTCTTCGGCGATCGGACTGCGAGCGAGGAGGCGACGCAGACGCCAGTTTCTGAATTTGTCGCACATGCCCATATTCCGCAACAATTTACGTGGTCGTCGTGACCGCGGTACGTGCAAAGAGATACCACGATTTGTGCAGCAATTTGCCGGTTCCGGAGTCGATCTGCGCTAGTCAAGCCGTTTGCGTCTGCGCGCGGACGCTGCTGCGCGGTTCGCGCTTTGGCGTATCGCATTGCCGGCGCTATGCTCGAACGATTGCACAATCGAGTTGACCCCGAATGCGCGTCTTTTTGGCAAGCCTCAATACTGTTGTAGTTCCGTACCCGGTCTTTCCGCTGGGCGTCGCCTACCTGCGAGATGCAGTGATGGCGGCGGGTCGCTCGAACGACCCTCACGGGCCGCCAATATTAATGCCGCCGTTCTGGGTCACGCCGCAGGAGATCAACGGCACCATCGACACCGCAATCAGCGGCATCGCCACTGTGATGAGCTGACGTGAGCGAGCTGCCGATCCCGGAAAACTCCCGCCGCTGGCGCTGGGCGTGGTGGCTGCTGGCTTACACCAGCTTGGTCCTTGGCATCATCGGGATCGTGCTGCCGGTGATGCCGACTGTTCCGTTCATCCTGCTCGCCGCCTACGCCGCCTCGCGCGGTTCGCAGCGCCTGCACGACTGGCTGCTCGCCCACCAGGTCATGGGCCCGATGATCCGCGACTGGCATTCCACCGGCGCGGTAAGCCGAAACGCGAAGTGGCTGGCCACGACCATGATGGCCGCCACTGCAGTGATGTTGTTCTTCTTCTCACCGCGCTGGTGGTTAGCCGCCGGCGTCAGCACGATGATGGCAGCGGTCGCAACGTGGCTGTGGTTGCGGCCCGAGCCGCCGCAGTAGACATTCCAGCGCCCAACCTCGATCCGCAAGAAATGGGGTCACAACAGAAGGGCCGGGTTCACAGGTTCCTTGCGGTAAATGAACCTGAACCTTTGTGCAGTAGATCGACTTCGCAAACCCTGCGATTGACATCGCCGAACTCGGTCAGGTTTGCACTCCCAAGTAGCCGGTTTAAGTCCATCTTCGTGGTGCAGGAAACTTCCGTTTCACGTCATCGCACCACCCCCCCAACGTCGTCATTTCCGCGAAAGCGGGGCCCCATTTTGATCTTCATCAAGCCGCTGACAGAACATCAAAGTCAAAATGGGGTCCCGCTTTCGCGAGGAGGACGACGAGGACGCATCGTCGCAGGAACGAAAGGGTACGCAGGCATAATCAGGCGAAGCAGGGGAGAGCTGCCGCCACATGACGCCGCACGAATTCATTGCCAAGTGGCGCGACGGGGGTGACGAGCGTCGCGGTGCGCGGTCGTTCTTTGAAGACCGGTGCCGTCTGGTCGGCCATCCCACGCCGCGCGAGGCCGACCAGCTTACCAAGCCGTTCGATACCTCCATGACTTGGGTCTCCCGGCGACGGAGCTGAAAAGGCATCGCGGCAAAGCGCGGTCGGTTCCACCTTAGAAGATCGACCGGCATACGCCACAACGACTTGCTTCGAAACCTTCCCATTCCCGGAAGGCCTCACCCCGAACATTCCCGCCGCCGACTAGGCAAGCGACCCACGCGCGCAACGCATCGCTGCTGCCGCGCAGGCGCTGGTCGAAGCGCGCGATCGCTGGTTGAATACACCCGAGTGGACCGAACGCGTCCCCGAAGTGGTGGCCGGTTATCCCGACCGCAGCATCGCCAAAGCCGGCCACGAAGCCGACCTCAAGAAGCGCACCCTCACCAACCTCTACAACACCCGCCCAACTTGGCTCGCCAATCTTCACGACGCTCTCGACACCGCCGTCGCCGCCGCCTACGGCTGGCCATGGCCTCTAACCGAAGACGAAATCCTCCGCCACCTGTTCGAGCTGAACCAGTCACGCAGCGCCGCGCAGTAGCTACGTCTGGCGATATCAAGCGCAATCTCGTAGCCCGGTACGCGCAGCGCGCCGGGGAGGCGCAACGCATTCATCACGCATTGCCAGTGTTCGTCGAACCCCCATCCCGGCGCGCTTCGCGTGCCGGGCGACGTCACCACAATTGCGCCGATATTGGGTCCGACCGACCACGCCTATAACGAGTTGCGTTATGTAACGTGCGGCGTTACGATTCCGAAGTGATAGCGAGTTTTGCCGACCGGGAAGCGGAAGCAATCTGGGCAGGCACGGCCTCTCGGCGGTTGCCGATGGACATCCAGGCGGTCGCCCGTCGCAAGCTGCGCATGCTCAACAACGCGGCATCGTTGATCGACCTGCGAATCCCTCCGGCGAACCGGCTTGAGGCGCTGAAGGGAAGCCGCAAAGGTCAGCACAGCATTCGCATCAACGATCAATGGCGCATTTGCTTTCGCTGGCGTGGCAGCGACGCGTATGACGTTGAAATCGTCGACTACAACTAAATCCAGGAATCCACCATGAAGAATCTGCCCAATATCCATCCCGGTGAAATCCTGCTTGAGGAGTTCCTGAAGCCTTTGGAAATCAGCCAGAACGCACTCGCACGTGCGGCGAACGTACCGCCGCGCCGCATCAACGAAATCGTGCTCGGCAAGCGCAGCGTCACCGCGGATACCGCCGTGCGCCTGGCCGCCGCACTCGGCACCAGCGAGCGGTTCTGGCTTGGTCTTCAAGCAGACTACGATCTGGAAGAAGCGCACCGCTCACTCGGCAATGCCGTCGATCGGATTGAGCGGATCGCAGCGTAGGTGGAAGCGTGCGCAATCATGCGAAGCGCGTCGTGCCGCAAAGCTAGGCCTCACGCCGGCGTGCGCCGTTACTGATGCGACAGGAGTGGATCTAGCGATGAGCCGTCGACCGACTGATCTGCGATCAGGCACGGCGCACTTTCCAGTCCACAATTTTTTGATGAGCGACTCGCCAGAACGACAGATAATCGTCTCCGGCGTGATGCTCAAGCGAGTGACGCAGATACCCGAGTTCACATGCAAGGCGCTGTGCGCTGATGAGCGCCGATCGCTGGCTGCGGATGTCGCCTACTGGCTTGAAATTATCGCGCCCCGCGCGGACGGCGCCAGCGCCGTGGTCCTCGCACACACGTGGATTTTTGCGTTGTGGCTCGTTCGCCCTACGAAC
>JBATAQ010000108.1:0-4211 GCA_049661925.1 Dokdonella sp. | reverse complement strand
TTGCGTGCCGTGGCCGGCAGTGGACTGGAATTCCGTTGCGGCAAACCGACCACGAAAGGTGCCACCGGCTACGACCTGACCCGGCTGTTGATTGGTTCGGAAGGCACCCTTGCCGTGATCACCGAGGCGACGTTGAAACTGACGCCACTGCCCAGCGCCAAGCGCACATTGCGCGCGACCTACGACGACATCGGTGCGGCAGCGCGCACGGTGGCGCGAATCATGGCCCAGCCGGTGACGCCGTGCGCGCTGGAATTCCTCGATGACGAAGCATTGCGACTCGCTCGCCAGCATGGTGGCGACGCGATCCCGGTTGCCGGTGCGATGCTGATCATCGAAGTCGATGGCGAAGCCGATGCGATGGACGGCGCGGTCGCCGCAGTTTCGGCAGCAGCGCGTGGCGAAGGTTTGATCGAGTTGTTCGCGGCAACGAACCAAGCCGACATCGACACGATCTGGGCTGCGCGCAAGGCGCTGTCGCCTAGCCTGCGGTCGATCGCTCCGAACAAGATCAACGAGGATGTCGTGGTTCCGGTCAGCCGTGTTCCCGAGCTGATCGTCGGCGTCAAGGCGATTGCCGATCATCACGGCATCGCCATCGTCAATTTCGGCCACGCCGGCAATGGCAATATCCACGTCAATCTGCTCTATCACCCCGAGCGTCCCGAACAGGCAGCCGTGGTTGATCAGTGTCTGAGCGAGGTGTTTGACCTGGTGTTCGCGCTCGACGGTACTCTGTCCGGCGAACATGGCATCGGCATCGCCAAGCGCGACTTCATGCAGCGCGCCGTTGATCCGGTCGCACTGGACCTGATGCGCGCGATCAAGGCGCAGTTCGATCCGGACGACATACTCAATCCGGGCAAGTTGCTGCCGGATCGCGCCTGATTCGACGCGGCTCGCTGCAACGTTGACGCCCGATCACCGCACGCTCCATCGGTTCTCAAAGTACCTCGAAGCCGTGCTCGAAGATCACGTCAAGGCGATTCTCGACCGCGCCGATATCGGTGGGACCGGCTCCCGGGAAATAACGCACGCTGCCAAAGCGCTTGCCGTTGAAATCGGTTTCCACCGATGTCGTGCACTTGTCCACCAGTGCGTTATTCGGCACCAGGCTGCCGGCCGCCAACGGCATGACGCTGGGCGATATAGTCTGGAAGGTGCCGGTGGTGGGATCGGGCACGACGGTGTGCGATGCGAAATCGAAGGTCTGCTGGAAGTAGCCGCACCATTCGCGCCGGAAGTTACTCGCCGCAGCCGCCCCGCCCCGCGTGTCGGGCGCTGGCAAGGCAGTCGACGTGAAGATGCTCGCGCGCGCGGTGACAGCCGAGCTGGCCTGGTCCATCGTGAAGAAGCGGTCCAGCGGCGTCGTGAAACGCACGGTCGATTGCACGATGCTGGCCTGTCCGCTGAAGTTGGCCAGTCCCCAGCCAACGACAATCGCCGAACGCACCGTGCCCGAACTGGACCCGGCCAGTTGCACCACGTTGTTGTCGATGACGCTGCTTTCCAGGCGCAAGCTGCGGATGTAGCTGTTGATCACCGCAGGTCGTGACAGGTTGCTGCGGATCGATGCACGTATAAGTTCGAGGTCACCAAGATTCTGGATGACGTAGCTGGGGTCGCCGCTGCCGGGCGTGCCCTCGGCCTGGTTGTTGTCGAACGACACGCAAGGTGTCGGGCTGAAGAATGAGCACGCCACCGAGCGGCCGGATGGTCGAATGCGCAGGCGTAGCGCCTGGCTGTTGAGCAACAGGCCGAGGGCGCCGCGCGGACCGAGCTGGCCGCTGACCAGTAGATTCTGCAACTGGAACACGCTTTCGTCGAAGGGCACACTGCCGTTGCTCTGCCGTGTGCTGGCAAACAGGCAAAGGCCAGGGCTCGGCCCCTCGTTGTTGACGAGCGCCAGCAGGCCGGTCTCGCCGTCGGCGGCACCGAGCGGCCGGTAGCCTTCGGCGTTCTTGGCGACCGAGGTATCCAAGGTGCCGAAGCCGCCGGCGCACACACCGGAAGGTAAGGCCACATTGCCGAGGATGATCAGGGCGGCGCCATTGCGCGGCAGCGGACGCAGGCCACCACCGCCTTCGACGGTGCCGAAGCAGTTGAACGCGGCCCCTTGTCCACCCGCCGTGTTGTTGGCGATGAGGCCATCGCGCCCGATGATGCTGCCGTGGCGGTACCCAGAGGACGAGATGCTGGCGCGGTAGCCGCAATAGATGCCACCGCCATCCTCGGTGGCCGTGTTGTTGCTGACGCTGGCGCCTTCGTCGATGATCAGGTCAACCTTGGCGGCGACCGCATCGATCAGGCGGCCACCCTGCAGTGCGATGCCGCCGCCGCGCACAGCGCTGTTGTTGCTGATCGATGCGCCGCTGCCCAGTGTGACCACGGCCGGGCCGCGGATCGACAGCCCGCCGCCATCCCCGTTGAATGTCGCGTCATCAGTGGCATCGCCGCCACGGATGGTGAGCCGGCGAATCTGCAGCGAGGCAACGCGACCGTCGAGAAACAGGCGTAGCGCCGAACGCGGTAGTCCGCCGCTGGCATCCAGTGTGCTGCTCTGGCCGATCGTGGGCGCGGTGTCGCTACAGTTGGCATAACCACCTTCGATCGTCACGGTCGATTGCGTCACGTCCGGAAGGTAGCTGACGCCGTCCGGACTTGCGAAGGTCTGGGTGCGCATTCGGATGGCGTGGCTGCCGCCTTGACCAGACAGTGCGGTCAGGGCCGCCTGCAGCGTCGAGTAAGTGCAGCCGGCCACGGAGCCGACCGAGACAGTAACCGCCGTCGCGCGCAATGGCAGCAGCGTCACCAGCAGGACGAGAACCATCGGGGTGAGTATGCCGATCATGGGAAGCTCCTTGGCAGGTGAGGGGTTAGGCGACGCGCAGTTGTCCAGGCTGAAGTGTAATTCAGCCCACAGGCAAGAGATCGCCTTCGTTGGTTTACCCGACGGCAGGTGCAACCCGGCGAATTGGCAAGGTTCGCATCGCACACGATGTGGCGCACTGAGCGTCCGAGTCAGGCGATGGCCAAGGCAAATTGCTGCCAGCGGCAACGTAGTTACGTGACGAACTCGAGTAAGCCGGCAAATGCCAGCGCCGCGAACACGCCGGCCAGTACGTCGTCGGCCATCACGCCGAGGCCGTTTTTGATGTGATCGTCGGCCCAACGGATTGGTCCGGGTTTCCAGATATCGAACAGACGGAACAACCCGAATCCGGCCACGATCCAGCCGTCGTGCGCCGGCCAGATCAGCAGCGGCAGCAAGGTGATCCATTGACCAACGAACTCGTCCCAGACGATGCTGCCCGGATCGTTGATCTGCAAACGCGCAATCACGATGTTCGATGCCCACACGCCAATCGCGGTCGCGGCAATAATCGTCATCAGCAACCCGACCACACCGATTTCGCGCAACGGCAACCACAGCAACGCGGCGGCGGCAGAACCAACAGTACCAGGTGCGATCGGACTCAAGCCCGTACCGAATCCGACGGCAATCCAGCCAGCGGGATGCGACAGCACGGCGCGCCGCTGCGCAGCATCAAGGCTCACTGGAACGAGTCCCAGCCGCTGTTCTGCACTTTGAACTCTTCGCCATCCGCATCGATGGCGCAAACGCTGCTGCCTTCGATCACTCTGCCGATGCGTGTGACGCCGCAGCCAAGTTTCGACAGGTCGCGCGTCGCCGCTTCAACCTGCGCCGGCGGCACGGTGAAGGCGAGTTCGTAATCGTCGCCACCACCCAGTTGCAGCGCGATGCGCTGCTCGCCACGAAACTGGTCATACAACGCAGAACTCGCCGGCAGCCTGTCGATTTCGATCTCGATGGCGACCTCGCTGCGCCGAGCGACATGGGCGAGGTCGGCCAGCAAGCCATCGGAAATGTCGATGCATGCGCTGGCGAGACCGCGCAGGATCTGGCCAGCAGCGATTTGCGGCGTTGGTCGATTCAGGCGCTCGATCAACTGGGCGCGCTGCTGGTCGCTGGACTCTGTCACGTCGTTTCGTGAGTGCCCGAACGACTTGAACAATCGCAAACCCGCCGCTGCATCACCGAGCGTGCCTGTGACGAAAACCTGGTCGCCTGCGCGCGCACCATCGCGCAAAAGCGCCTTGCCGTCGGGCACGAAGCCATGAACTGTCACCGTGATGCTGAGGGTTCCACGCGTCGTGTCGCCGCCAATCAATGCGACGCGATGCTGCGC
>JBATAQ010000107.1:0-5179 GCA_049661925.1 Dokdonella sp. | reverse complement strand
ATGAAACTCCACATCCTCGGCATCTGCGGCACTTTCATGGGCGGCATCGCGGCGCTCGCACGCGAGCTTGGCCATGACGTGGAAGGATCGGACGCCAACGTCTATCCGCCAATGAGCGACCAGTTGGAACAACTCGGCATCGTTCTGAAATCAGGCTATAGCGCGGAGCATCTGCGACCCGCGCCGGATCTAGTTGTCGTCGGCAACGCATTGTCGCGTGGCAATGCGGCGATCGAGCATGTTCTCGACCAGCGACTTCGTTACATCTCCGGGCCGCAGTGGCTGGGTGAGACTGTATTGGCCGACCGTCAAGTGCTGGCGGTCGCGGGTACGCACGGCAAGACCACGACCACGTCGATACTGGCCTGGCTGCTCGAAAGTGCCGGCCACGAGCCGGGATTTCTGGTTGGTGGCGTGCCGGCGAACTTTGGAATTTCCGCGCGGTTGGGTGGTGGCCGTTTTGACGAGACCGGGCCCTCAACCATCGCTGCACGCCACCCTCTCCCGGGGGGGGAGGAGGGAAAGAGGGTCGCTGCGCCAAGGGTGCAAGCATCAACTTCCAATGAGCATGGAAATTCGCCATTCGTGATCGAGGCGGACGAGTACGACACGGCGTTCTTCGACAAGCGTTCCAAGTTCGTGCATTACCGGCCCAGCGTCGCGATTCTCAACAATCTCGAATACGACCATGCCGACATCTTTCCCGATGTCGCGGCGATCCAGCGCCAGTTCCATCATCTGGTTCGCATTGTTCCGGGTAACGGTCGGTTGATCGTCAATGCCGAAGATCCGCTGCTGGCGGAAGTGCTGGCGATGGGTTGCTGGTCGCCGGTCGACAGTTTCGGCATGGATGCCGGCAACTGGCGTGCGCGCTTGATCGAAGCCGATGGTTCGGCTTTCGCGGTGTCGCACGAGGGTATTGAAATCGGCAATGTGCGCTGGCCATTGCTGGGCCGGCACAACGTGATGAACGCGCTCGCCGCTATCGCCGCCGCGAGTGCGATTGGCGTCGACATCGCACAAGTGTTGCCTGTGCTTTCCCAATTCCAGAGCGTCGCCCGACGCATGCAACTGGTTGGCAAGTTGAATGGCATTCGTGTCTATGATGATTTCGCTCACCACCCGACTGCGATCGCGACCACGCTGGCCGGCTTGCGCGCGAGCGTCGGCACGGCGCGTATCCTGGTTGCCATGGAACCGCGTTCCAATTCGATGAGGATGGGGGCGCATGCCGATGCACTGGCGCCATCGCTGGCCGATGCGGACGCGGTGGTTTTCCTGCATCGGCCGGAACTGGCTTGGGACGCGCAAGCCGTCACCGGCGCGCTGGGCGGGCGCGGCTCGACTGCGTCGTCAGTCGATGCGTTGATCGAGAAGCTCGGCGCTATGGTGAAGCCGGAAGACCATGTCGTCTTCATGTCGAACGGTGGCTTCGAGGCGGCTCCACGTCGATTTGTCGACTTGCTGACTTCAACGCAATGACCATCCAAACGCCAGGTACCGCAGAGCTAGCTTTGTTTCCACTGCCGCTGGTGCTGTTCCCGGGCGGGCAAATGGAGTTGCGCATCTTCGAACCGCGCTACCTGGATTTGGTCCGCGACTGCACGCGCGAGGATCGCGGATTCGGCATTACCCTGCTGATTGAAGACAACGAATCCGGCAAGCAGCCGATGCCGGCTGGCGTCGGCACCGAAGCGCGCATCGTCGATTTTTTCAGTCGCGATGATGGCCTGCTCGGCATTCGAGTGGAAGGCCGGCGCCGCTATCGGATTGAGTCTGCTCATGCCCGGGCCGATCATCTGTTGATCGGCGAAGCGTATTGGTATCCGCCCGATCCTGTGTTGTCACTGCCTGCCGAATACGTTTTGCTGGCGAGCATCCTCGAACGCATCCACGAGCATGTCGGCGGCGAGATCGGGTCTGTCGAGCGCGAACGCTACGACGACGCGAGCTGGGTCGGCTTTCGCCTCGCCGAGGCATTTCCACTGGTCAATGCCGAGCGTCAATTGCTGCTGCAGATCGACGATCCGCTGCAAAGGCTGGATCAGTTGATGCATTATCTACCTCGTTTCCAGCGCGACTGAAAAACCGCACAAATCACATTCGGGAGGCACCCATGGCAAGCCTGCAAGGCAAGACGGTCTTCATCAGCGGCGCATCGCGAGGTATCGGCCTGGCCATCGGGCTGCGTGCCGCGCGCGATGGTGCCAATATCGTGATTGCCGCGAAAAGTGATCTGCCCAATCCGAAGCTGCCGGGCACCATTCACACGGCGGCAGCTGAAGTTGAGCGGGCAGGCGGCAAGGCGCTGGCGCTGAAACTCGACATTCGCAACGAAGCTGACGTTTACGCAGGCGTGGCGCAGGCCGTCGAGCATTTCGGCGGTATCGATATCGTGGTCAACAACGCCAGCGCCATCTGGCTACAGGGCACCGCGAATACGCCGATGAAGCGCTACGACCTGATGAACCAGGTCAACACGCGCGGCACCTTTCTTGTCTCGCAGGCTTGCCTGCCGCATCTGAAAAAAGCCGAAAACCCGCACATTCTGATGATGTCGCCGCCGATCAACCTCGCGCCGAAATGGTTCGCGCCGCACGTCGCTTACACGATTGCCAAATACGGCATGAGCCTGTGCGTGCTCGGCATGGCCGAGGAGTTTCGTGGCGACGGCATTGCCGTGAATGCGCTGTGGCCGAAAACGGTGATTCGTACCGATGCGCTCAACATGATCGAAGGGGTACCGGTTGATCGCTGCCGCACGCCGGATATTGTTGCCGACGCGGCGCACGCGATCATCAGCGCGCCATCGTCGCAGCGTAGCGGTGAGTTCCTGATCGACGAGGACGTGCTGCGCGAAACCGGCGTCACCGATTTCGACCAGTACGCCATCGATCCGTCGAAATGGCCGCTACCGGATTACTTCCTGGATTGATTCATACTTCACCGCCTTACCGATTCATTCCGTTGACCATTCAGGGGATTGCCATGTCGAACATCTTGCGTTTGGTTTTCGCCGGCATCGCCGGTCTTGGATCGGCTGGCGCAGGAGCCGCCGACCTGGTTAGCCACAACGGCTTTGAAATCTGCTTCGCAACAGCGGTAACCAAGCCTGTATTCCTGACTGCAATGCGCAACAGCATCGAAGGCGGCATGAGTTGCCTGCCGCCGCAAAGTGGTTCAGGCAGTGGGGCGACGTACACGGCTTGCAACGCACCGAACGGCTGCGGCACTGGTGTTCCGGGTTGTCCGGTGACGATTCACTCCGCCGCGTTCACCGGCGACTTCATGACAGGTGCGTTCACGGCGCCCGGAACAGTCAACAACATCCCGATTCCGATTACCTACACGGCTCCGATCATCGGGCAGGGAAGTTGCACTCTGAACTTGACGACAATCGTTACCCGCTATGACCTCGACTACCTGATGGGACTTGATGGACTCGACGGCGTGTACAGCGAAGATCTGGCGACGCCAACCGCGACCATCGTCAGCTATACGCGAACCGGATGCGCGATTCTCAACGCCTTCATTGAGCCTGCAATCGCCGGTGCGATCACTGCGGCGCAGGATGCGATGGGCGCGGCGATCGAACCTTCACTGCGCGCAAACACTGTCGATCGCGCGGTCTGTCCGATAAGCGGTCCTTGATCCCGGTCGCGGCCGGCGCAACCGCTGGTCCGACCTGCATCCATGGTTTTTCGCAGCAGCGATGACCACCGAACCACATCTCTACAGCGCCGAACTTATCCAGAAGGGTCGCGATTTCCTCGTCTCGATTTATCGCCAGCGCGAGCGCATCCTCGATCACGGCAAGGGCTCGCGAGTCTGGGACAGCGAAGGCCGCGAGTACGTGGATTTTGCTGCCGGCATTGCGGTCAGCGCGCTCGGCCATGGTGACCCGGATATTCTCGCGGCCTTGCACGAGCAGGCCGGCAAGCTGTGGCACACCAGCAATGCGTTTTATAGCGAGCCGCCGCTGCGACTGGCCGAGGAACTCGTTGCCGCCAGTGGCTTTGCAAAACGTGTGTTTTTCTGTAACTCCGGTAGCGAAGCGATTGAAGCAACGATCAAGCTGGTCCGACGCTGGGCCGACGCGCAGGGCAGGCCGCCAGAACGCCGTGTGATCATGACTTTCGCTGGCTCGTTCCATGGCCGCACGCTGGCTGCCGTCACCGCGACTGCCCAGCCTAGATATCAACAAGGATTCGAGCCCTTGCCCGGCGGTTTCCGCCATCGCGCGTTCAACGATCTCGACGCGCTCGATGCCGCATTCGATGGCAGTGTTGCCGCCGTGATCGTCGAGCCGATCCAGGGCGAAGGCGGCGTGGTGCCGGCAGCGGAAGGTTTCCTTGAAGCGCTGCGCGAACGCTGCGACCGTCACGGCGCGTTGCTGGTTTTCGATGAAATCCAGTGTGGCGTTGGCCGCACAGGGAAGCTCTGGGCGCATCAATGGGACGATGTAAAACCCGATGTGATGACGGTGGCGAAGGGTTTGGGTTGCGGTTTTCCCATCGGCGCCATGCTGGTCGGCAAAAGGGCGGCCGATACGCTGCAATATGGATCGCACGGCAGCACGTTCGGCGGCAATCCGCTCGCTGCTGCTGTCGCTCGCGTCGCGCTGCGCAAACTGTCTTCGCCAGAATTGCTCACGCATGTTTCATCGCAAGGGTTGCATCTGCAACTGGGCCTGGAGCGCATTGGCAACTCGCTGGACGTATTCAGCGAAGTGCGCGGTCGTGGCCTGATGCTGGGTGCCGCGCTGGCTCCGGCATACGCCGGCCGTGCCAGCGATGCGCTCGATTTCGCGGCGGACGAGGGCCTGTTGTTGTTGCAGGCTGGCCCGGACGTGCTGCGATTCGTACCGGCGCTGAACATTCCGGCCGACGATATCGACGATGGGATGGATCGACTCGAAACGGCCTTGAAGCGGCTGACCGCATAGCTTTCCACGTCGTACGCGCCGTCAACCGACGCGAATCTGCGCCGTAGCGTCGCAACTCGATTCATTAGCGTCCCGATTCCGCGTACAATGTCGCGCTTCCCCGCGGCGCCCCCGGACCTGCATTACTCGGTCCGGATCGACAGCGCGCGTCGTGGTCCGGAGCGTAGCGATTCCCTCGATACGAGTACGGTGCCCGCATGATTCGACCTGCCATTCTTGCCCTCGCTGACGGCA
>JBATAQ010000106.1:0-6377 GCA_049661925.1 Dokdonella sp. | reverse complement strand
CATTTCGACGCGACGTTGACGATCAGTGCCACCTGCCCGCTCCATTCCGACAGCGCGCGTTGCTGGCCATCGATGTCGATGGCGGTGAATTGGCTGAAGTCGGTCATGCTGCGCTCCCGTGATCGGCGAACCACGATGATAGCGGTTGGCCCGACTCAGCGGTCACGCCATGCCGCGGTCAGCATCGATAACCAGCCGATGATGAAGGCAACGCCGCCCAATGGCGTGATCGCGCCAGTCCAGCGCGGCGCGCCGAGTGCCAGGGCGTAGAGGCTTCCACAAAACAGCACGATGCCAATCGAGAATGCGGTCGCCGCGATGGACAATGGCTTTGCATGTGCGCGGACAGCTACCACCGTCTGCCGCATCCAGATCGACACGCCGAACAATGCCAAGGCATGCCAGAACTGATAGTCGACGGCCGTGTGCCATATCGTCAGTTGTTCGACAGTCAGCCGGTCCCGCAAGGCGTGCGCCGCAAATGCGCCGAGCGCCACTGCAAGCAGGCCTGCAGTGGAGGCGATGACTGCCGCCACGCGGGAACTCATTTCCTGTTTGGCTTGGCGGGCTTGGCCGAAGTGGTCTTGCTGTCGTCGACTGGCAGCAGCAAGTCGTCCATGCCCTGGTTGATGTTGTCGAACTTGTAGGCCGGCAGCGTGAAGGTCCAGCCATTGAAGGCGGCGTTCAGGCGATCGACCTCTTCCTTGATCGCCGCTCGCTTTTCGTCCCGATCCTTGGCCGGCTCGGTCAACGCGAGAGGCTTGGTTGGTGCCGCGTCGGGCGCTACCGTTTCCGTGGGTGCCGCCTCAGGTTTTGCCACAACGGGAATACTGGTATCCGCGACTGCTGCTTGATGTGCCGCATCCTGCCTGGCTTGTTCCATGCCAATCCACTGATTGGCGGTTGCGTCGTCAATGCTGGCCTTGAACTGGGCGTAATGCTTGTCGCTTGCCGTCCACGCCGTCGCATCCACCCGAATGCCGTTCACGGTCAGGTACTGCGCCTTGATCGCGTCCGCTGGGGCTGGCATCTGCGCGGCGGCGGTTACGTCGTCGATGCGCAAGCCCGCCAGCGCTGCACCGAGCCCGTTGGCGGCAAACTCTGTAGTCGGCTTGCGACCGCTCGGGATATCGTCAATGACGAAGTTGCCGTCGCTGCCGACGGGTTTGCTGATGCGCAATGTCTGGCCATCTTTTTCAATCACGACTACCCGAATGCGGCTGGAAGGAATGTCGGCGATTTCCCTGGCGATCCAGTCCGATGCGTTGTGATCCACGGTCAAGGTTCCGGCAATCAGCCAACTTTGCTCATCGCCCATACGACGCACGAAGGTGCCGCCGCCACCGCCGCCGTTGACGTTGCCGATGATGACGGCGGTCTTTTGCGGCAAGCCATCCAGCTCGACCAGCACGCCAGCCGCGTTGGAAGCGGTGACATCCTCGACGCCAAGCTTTGAATAGAGATCAGGATTCTCAGTCTTTGCCTCGATGGTCTTCGCATCGGAAAGCTTCAGCACGAACTCGCGCAGCTTGGCTGCGTCAGCTGGATAGTCGCTGCGATTGGCGAGCAACCAACCCTTGACGCCGCGCTTGAAGGTGGCGATCTCCTTCTGGCCCGCGCTGGTCAGCTTGATGGTGTCGATGTCGTTGAGGTGGCTGGCCAGTTGCGGCAGCAGCAAGTCCGCGCTGGATGTCACATCGCTGTCGGCTTGCCGGCTGCGATGCGTGACAACGGCAGCGATCAGCACGATAACGGTGATGATCGCGATGACGCTGAGGGCTTTCCGGTTCATGACTGGGCCCTCAAAGAATGCCGCGACGCGGATGGCTGCGACGGCGTCGACGCAGCATGGCGAAACCCAACGCGATCAAGGTAACGATGATCGGCACAACAGCGATATTGATGATCTTCAAGCGCGTGCCGAGGGATTCGATCCGCTCGTCGAGCTGACGCCGTACGCCACGCAACTCCTTGCGGATTTCGAGCTTGCGTGCGGTGAACTTGTCAATCTCGGCTTTCTGCTCGGCCGACAGGAACTGCGCTTGGTCGCCAGTCTTCGCGGTCTGCAATTCGGTCAACTTGCGCTCGGTATCGGTCAGCTCTTTTTGCAAGGTCTGCTCGGTCTGGCGGAAGCGCTCGTCGGCGGCATTTCGGATCGCGTCGACGCGGGTAAATGGCCGCTGCGAAGTGGCCCGACCGCGAATCGAAATGAGGTCACCGGAACCGCCAAGGTTGTCGACCAGGTTAACGACGAAATCGCCGTTGTTGGCGAACGCATTCAACACGCGCTGACCGAAGAATTCCTGCACCTGCGCCCACATGCGATCAGTCAGCATGTCGACATCTCCGACCAGGATGATTTGTGCGTCATCGGTCGATTCGGCGAGATGGCCCGCCTCGCTGCGTTGCGGGAAAGCGCTCACGAGTTTGCCGGTCAATCGTCCGGCGAGCACATACGGACCGCTGGCCTTGTAATCCCTGAGCAATGCCGCCGGATCCCCAAACAGTAACGCGGGATCGGCACTTGCCGTCGACGCATCGGTGGTGGATTGCAGTAGCGGCGTCAGCGTGGTCTTGGCATCGTTCGCCATTTCGAAGTAGCCGGCGCTCGACATGGTGATCGTCGAAAGCCCGGCCGTGACGACGTCATCGGTGCTCATGTCGGCGGCAGTCAGTCCCAGGATAGCCGGATGGCGGATGGGTGGCTGGTTGGGCCCACGGCTGATCGTCAAAGCGCGCTGCCGATCAAGCACCACGCGATCGCTGGCGAACTCGACGCCCCAGGCCTTGAACAAGGTCGGCAGGTTCGACGAATGGTCCGCCGTCAACGCCGCCTCTGGATTATTCGGATCGTCGCCGCTGCGATCGGCTTCCGCATTCGGATCGACGAAGACCAGCAGGTGTCCGCCACGCAACACGAACTGGTCGATCGCGTACTGCGCATCCTCGCTCAGTTGCTTGGGGTGGATCAGCACGAGCATGCCGATCTCCTTGTCGATGGTTTTGACGCTGGCGGGCGTCAACATGCGCAGGTCGAACAGTTGTTCGAGCTGCCCGGTAATCGCCCACGGCTGCGACGTCTGCCGCGTCGCCGGGTCGAAACCGGCGTTGATGTCGATGCCACTGATCACGCCAACGATGGGCTTGTGCGCCTCGGTCAGTTCGTGGATCAGCTTGGCGACGTCGTACTCCAGGAACGCTTCCTTGTCCGGCTGGAAGAACGGAATGATGGTCTTGCCGTTGGTCGAATTAGTACCGGCCAAGCCGAAGAAAATGTTGTCGCCACCAGCGCCTGATGGCACCGGCGTAAGGCCGTAGGCCGACGCGCGATCCTCGTCTTCCGAGAACGGCAACGGGTCGATCACTTCAAGATGAATCTTGCCGTCAGAGCGTGCCGACATTTCTTCGAGCATCTCGCGAACGCGCGTCGCGTAGGTGCGTAACTGCGGCACGCTGCGCGTCGCCTCGTCGGAATAGAACAGGTAGAGATTGATCGGCTCGTCGATCGAGGCCAGTATCTTGTTGGTGCCACCCGACAAGGTGTAAAGATTGTTCTCGGTGAGGTCGAGGCGCGCACCACGGAACACGGTGTTGACCAGGATCAGCACGGCGATGAACAACACAGCGATTACGACCAGGGCGCCGGCGGAGAGTGTCTTGCGAGTATTGAATCCCATGGTCAATCGGCCTTCTTGATTTCGATGACGAGCACGCTGGCATATAGCCAGAAGCCGATCATCAACAGGAAGTAGAGCAGGTCGCGCAGGTCGATCACACCTTTGCTGATTGACGCGAAGTGGGTGAGGAAACTTAAACCCGCAACCGCATCAACGATGCCTTGCGGCAAGACGGTCGACACCGAATTGAGCACCAGCGGATAGCCCGCGAGCAGAAGCAGAAAGCAGACCACCACGGTAAGAATGAAAGCCACTACCTGATTGCGCGTCGCTGCCGAAAGACACGAACCGATGGCGAGGAACGCCCCGGCCATCAACAACGAACCGATGTAACTGGCGAAGATGACGCCGTTGTCCGGCTCGCCGAGATAGTTGACGGTGATCCAGATCGGAAAGGTCAGCAGCAAGGCGATCGCAACGAATGCCCAAGCCGCAAGAAACTTGGCCAGTACCGCTTGCCAAAGTGTGACTGGCAATGTGAGCAGCAACTCAATGGTTCCGCTTTTGCGCTCCTCCGCCCACAAGCGCATCGACACTGCCGGCACCAGGAACAGGTATAGCCATGGGTGAAAATTGAAGAACGGTTGCAGATCGGCCTGACCGCGTTCGAAGAAACTGCCCAGGTAGAACGTGAATGCGCCAGCCAGCACCAGGAAGATGACGATGAACACGTAGGCGACGGGCGTCGCGAAATAGCTGCGCAACTCGCGCTTGAACAAGGTGGCGACGGCACTCATGCCCTGCCCTCCGCGATGGTTGGTTGAGTGATGGTTCGGAACACTTCATCGAGCCGCCCGGCTTCGAGTGCGAGTTCGTGCACGGCCACGTTTTGCTCTTTCAGCGCATCGCTGACGGCGACGAAAATATCGCGACCGGGTTTCGGGAACGCGGTGATGCGACCGTCCTGTGGATCAATCTCGACACTGGCGACATCGGCCACCTGCGCCAGCGCCGCCTGCGCGTGGCTGGGCTGCAAGGTCGAGAGCGACACCGCACCGTGATAGCGCGAACGCGCTTCCAGTTCCGTCGGCGTCGCATCGGCCAACACCTTGCCGCAGGCAATCACGATGGCGCGCGTGCAGACCGCGTGGACTTCTTCGAGGATATGGGTCGACACGATGATCGTCTTGTCGCGTGCCATCGCGTTGATTAACGCACGCACTTCGTGTTTCTGGTTCGGATCGAGGCCATCGGTCGGCTCATCCAGTACCAGCACTTGCGGGTCGTGCAGGATCGCCTGGGCAATGCCGACGCGACGCTTGAAGCCTTTCGACAAGGTATCGATCGGCTGCTCGATGACGCTTTCAAGATGCAATCGCTCGCCGACTTCGCGCAAGCGCTTGCCGCGCTCGGCGCCTTTGAGTCCGCGTATATCGGCAATGAAGCCGAGGTATTCCAGCACCGTCATTTCGCCCCAGGCCGGCGCGCCTTCGGGCAGGTAGCCCATCATGCGGCGGGCTTGCATCGGCTGCTTTTCGACGTCGAATCCACAGACCGTGGCCGTACCTGACGTCGGCGTCAGAAAACCGGCGATCATTTTCATGGTCGTCGATTTGCCGGCACCGTTCGGGCCGAGGAAACCGAGCACCTGGCCGGGCTCGACGGTGAAACTGATGCCATCCACGGCGACGAGGTCGCCGTAGTGTTTGGAAAGATTGCTGGTCTGGATCATCGCTGTCTCGCTGAACTGTGCCGGCCGTGAATCCCCGTTGCCGGTGACGAAACCGACAGGTCAATTACCACAGGATCGCCAAAAAGTTCCCAGCTGTGCCGATTCTTCGAGTGCGCGCCTGTTGTTGGCCGCGCGGCCAAGTTCGCGTTTCCTCCTGTCATACGGCTTCGATCATGTCTGAGTAGCTTTCAGGATGAATCAGGCATGGACCGCGAACGATCAAGCACACGTCATCGGTCAGTGGCGGTCTACCATCGAAGATCGTGACGCACCGACGCGTTGGCAGCAGATCAACCTGGGAGATGGGCATGACAAGCAAGCATTCGAAGAAAGGTTTTCCGTGGAAATGGGTGATGTTCGCAGCCATCCTCATCGCCATCACCGTCGCGTGGTTCCTGCTGCCCGTCGACGAATGGATCAAGCAGTTGAGGGGCTGGGTCGATGGCCTGGGGCCTTGGGGCTACGTCATCTACGGCCTGATCTACATCGCAGCCACCATTGTTCTGGCGCCGGGCGCGCCGCTGACCATCGCTGCCGGCCTCATCTTTGGAGGCTGGGGCATTCCGCTGGTCATCGTCTCGGCAAGCATTGGTGCTTGCCTGGCGTTTCTGATCGCGCGTTACCTCGCCAAGGATCGGGTCAAGAAAGCAATCGACAGTCGCCCCAAGTTCAAGGCAGTCAGCGATGTCGTCGGCGAGGACGGCTGGAAAATCGTCGGCTTGATGCGCCTGAGTCCAGCGGTGCCATTCAACCTGCAGAACTATTTCTTTGGCGTCACCGAGGTGAAATTCTGGCACTACGCGCTGGCGACGTTTTTCGGAATCATGCCCGGCACCTCGCTCTACGTGTACCTCGGTATCGTCGGCGGTGAAGCGGGTGGTGGATCGAGCAGTACGTTGAAGTGGGTACTCCTTGGCGCGGGACTCATCGCGACCATCATCGTGACCGTGCTGGTATCGAAGAAAGCCAGCGAGAAGCTCAAGCAGGAAAGCGCAAGCGGAGTGGCCACGAAACACCGTTGACTGGAC
>JBATAQ010000105.1:0-6794 GCA_049661925.1 Dokdonella sp. | reverse complement strand
ATGGCAAGTCACGCGTCCTGCCAGTCGACAACATCGTCATCTGCGCCGGCCAGGAACCCAACCGCACACTAGCCGATGAGTTGATCGCCGCCGGCAAGACCGTCCACGTCATTGGCGGCGCCGACGTCGCCATGGAACTGGATGCCAAACGTGCGATTGACCAAGGGACTCGTGTGGCGTGCACCATCTGAATTCGTGTTGATTTCGCATAGGCTGCTCCCCGAATTTGCCGACGCAGAAGACCAAGCGGCGATGCGCCATTCGCGACGCGATACATCATCCTTTTTGTGGGAGGCCTCTCACCGCTGCGCGATCTGATCTTCAATCACGGCTTCGAACACACAGCGGGTTTGTTCAACGGGTAAGGCCAGGAGATATCCCGGAAATGCCGGCGACTTGATCCTCGCGGACGGGGCACCATCTTGGGGTGCCTCGCACCAGGATCACCCGATGAAGCTCTACACCATGGCCGGTGCCTGTTCGATGGCACACATATCGCGTTGCAATGGACTGGTCTCCCTTTTGAGGCAGAGCTGGTCAGCCATTCCGATATCAAGTCCGACCGTTACTTGAAGATCAATCCGGCCGGCGGCGTCCCCGCCCTCGCACTGGACGGCGACGACGTGATCGTTCAGAACATCGCGATCCTGCAACTCGTTTCCGAATCCGCCCCGGACGCCAACCTGATGGGCAAGACGCCACGCGAGCGCGCCGAGACCATGCGCTGGCTGGCCCATCTCAATTCCGATGTGCACAAGAGCTTCGTACGGGTCTTTGGACCGGGGCAGTTCGCCGACGACGCCGCCGGCAAGGAACTGGCTTCGAACAAGGCCAAGGAAAAGCTGCACGAACTGTTCGGTGCGATCGACAAGCATCTGGAAGGAAAAGACTGGCTGGCCAATGGTCGCCGCTCGATTGCCGATCCGTACTTGTTTGTTGTGCTGCGCTGGGCGCGAGGCAAGGGCGTCGACTTGTCCGGCATGGATAACCTCGCCAGGTTTTCCGAGCACATGGGCAGTGACGCCGATGTCAAATCAGTATTGAAGGCCGAGTGCCTTTCCTGAAAATTGTCAGCCAGGTCGCAAGCAAAGCGACATTTCTTCGACGTCCGTTTCGTCATCTTAGAGCGTTGGTGCGACTGCACGTCGGTGGATCAATTGGATGACTCACGTTGAGAAAGGCAGGCATCTTGCATTGAGCAAGGTGCCTGAGGTCACGCTGCTGTTCTGGATCATCAAGATCGCCGCAACCACGCTCGGCGAGACCGGCGGCGACGCGGTATCGATGTCGATGGACCTCGGCTACCTGGTCGGGACGGCCATCTTCGGCGTGATTTTCGTGATCGCCGTATTCGCCCAGATCAGGGCAGATCGCTTTCATCCCCTGCTCTACTGGGCGACGATCATCGCGACGACGACGGTCGGGACCACCCTTGCCGACTTCGCCACGCGGTCGATCGGCATTGGCTATGCCGGTGGTTCGGCGTTGCTGCTCGGGCTGCTGCTGGCATCGATGCTGGTCTGGTATCGCAACACGGGCACGCTCGCGGTAGATTCGGTCAGCTCGCCACGTGCTGAATCGTATTACTGGATCACCATCATGTTTTCCCAGACATTGGGCACGGCGCTCGGTGACTGGACGGCAGACAGTGCCGGCCTTGGCTACGGGGGCGCGGCGCTGATCTTTGGAGCCGCGTTGGCACTGGTCGCGGCGGCATATTTCCGGGCCAGAATCTCGCGGACTACGTTATTCTGGATAGCATTCGTGTTGACTCGACCACTGGGTGCCGTCGTCGGTGACTTCCTCGACAAGCCGACCAACGCCGGCGGCCTTGGATTCAGTCGCTACCTGGCATCGGCCGTTCTGCTCGTCTTCATCGTTGCCTGCATCACGATGTTCCGTCAGCGTCCCGCTACTGCGTCGCACTGAACCCCGACGATTTCGCCATTCGCGTCGATTCCCGCAAAATGGCGGGCTAGCCGGTAAACGGCGCCCTGCCCTGTTCGCAACGAATGACCACGATCAAGCAAGAAGACCTCGTCCAGAGCATCGCCGACGCCCTGCAATACATTTCCTACTACCACCCGGTTGACTATATCCGTGGTCTGGCCGCCGCCTATGAGCGCGAGGAAAGCGTCGCCGCGAAAGATGCGATGGCACAAATCATGATCAACTCGCGCATGTGCGCAGAAGGTCATCGTCCGATCTGTCAGGACACCGGCATCGTCACCGTATTCCTCAAAGTGGGCATGGACGTGCGCTGGGATGCCACGTTGTCACTCGACGACATGATCAACGAAGGTGTCCGCCGCGCCTACAACGATCCCGACAACAAGCTGCGCGCGTCGATCCTGGCCGACCCGGCCGGCAAACGGATCAATACCAACGACAACGCGCCGGCGATCATCAACGTCAGCATCGTGCCGGGTGACAAGCTCGATGTAATCGTTGCGGCGAAGGGTGGCGGCTCGGAAGCGAAAGCCAAGTTCGCGATGCTCAACCCATCCGATTCGATTGTGGACTGGGTGTTGAAAACCGTACCGACGATGGGCGCGGGCTGGTGCCCGCCGGGCATGCTTGGTATCGGCATTGGAGGCACTGCGGAGAAAGCCATGCTGCTGGCGAAAGAAGCCTTGATGGAGCCGATCGACATCACCGATTTGCAGGCGCGTGGTGCCAGCAACCGTGCGGAAGAATTGCGATTGGAACTCTACGAAAAGGTCAACGCGCTCGGCATTGGTGCGCAAGGTCTCGGGGGCCTGACTACCGTGCTGGATGTGAAGGTGAAGGACTTCCCCACCCACGCCGCCAACCTGCCGGTCGCGCTTATTCCCAACTGCGCGGCGACGCGCCATGCGCATTTCGTGCTCGATGGCAGCGGGCCGGTCTCGCTTGATCCGCCGTCGCTCGACGACTGGCCCAAGCTGACCTACGACGCTTCAAAAGGCCGTCGCGTCAACCTCGACATGGTAACGCGCGACGACGTCCAAACCTGGAAACCCGGCGAAGTGTTGCTGCTCAGTGGCAAGCTGCTGACGGGTCGCGATGCCGCACACAAGCGCATCGTCGGCATGCTTGACAAGGGCGAAGCACTGCCCGTCGATTTCAATGGTCGCTTCATCTACTACGTTGGCCCGGTCGATCCAGTGCGCGATGAAGTTGTTGGTCCGGCTGGCCCGACCACGGCAACGCGCATGGACAAATTCACCGAACAGGTTCTTGCAGAAACCGGCTTGCTCGGCATGGTCGGCAAGGCCGAGCGTGGACCGGCTGGCATTGACGCCATCCGCAAGCACAAGTCCGTCTACCTGATGGCAGTCGGCGGCGCGGCGTATCTGGTTTCCAAGGCAATCAAGGCATCACGCGTCGTCGCCTTCGACGACCTCGGGATGGAAGCGATCTACGAATTCACCGTGCAGGACATGCCCGTCACCGTCGCCGTCGACTCAACCGGCGAGTCGGTCCACAAAACCGGTCCGCGCGAGTGGCAAAGTCGTATCGGCAAGATTCCGGTGGTTCTGGCTTGATTCGTCCGACACGCTCGGTCGTGGTCGCATCCACGCCACTGGTTTTGGCCCGAATGGATTCCGACAACTAGGGATGCTCTGATTACCCAGGCGCAGACGGCATGATGTCAGAAAGGTTCTCGGGTTGGCGCGCGTGGCGCAGTGCAGGCTGGCCGCCTGGACAAGCTGCGGGCGACGGTCGGAGAGCCTTTCTGGCATCACCCCGTCAATATAATCGATCGGTTGGGGCCGCAACGTCTGCGGTGCCGCCTGTGACTGGGTAATCAGAGCATCCCTAGTCCGCGCCGTTCGCAAAAATCTGCTCCGACGCGAACCGATAAACGACGCTGGTTAGCGTATTCGCCACGTATAGATTTCCGGCCTGATCTTCGCCGAACGCGGAATAGGTGCCATAGCCGTTGGCGTCGTTGCGCCAGACCGTTGAACTCCACACGCCACCGACAGCGGGTTTGCCCATGAAGATTTCGCTGCTGCAGGAATCGGCGAATACGTACATGCCTTGCAAGGACTGGATCGGACCTCGGAAACGATAACCGCCGGTGACCGCGCAGCGGCTCATCGCACCGGTGACATATTCCATGATCGGCAACACGCTGGCGGGTGCCGGATTGCAGATGTTCGACGTGTTGTAGACGTTGCTGCCTTCCATGCAGTGCCACCCGTAAAACGTCGATTCCGTCGAGCCACTCAGGCGAAGGTCGACTTCCTCGCGACCGCCCTGCCCCACGTCACCGATCCACAGGTCACCGGTCTTGCGGTCGAAGCTGAAGCGCCAGGGATTGCGAAAGCCGGATAGCCAGATCTCGTCGCAGGTGTTCGTGGTCGCCACATGCGGATTGCCGGGCGGTATCGCGTACTGCGCGAGTTGACCGCTCGGCGTGCCGCACATGTCGGCGCTGGCGACGGTGTCTCGGGTGTCGACATCCAGGCGCAGTATCTTGCCCATCATGAAGTAGGTCGCGGCGCTCGTGCCGCAACTGGCCGGGTTGTTGTCGGCGGCCTTCTTCCACAGGCATTCGGCAAAACCGTGCACGCCGTTCTGGGTGCCACCATCACCAACCGCCATGTAGAGGTAACCGTCTGGTCCGAAATGCAGGTCGAGGCTGCTGTGATAATCGGCATTGTCGGCCAGCCGCAGAACGACGGTGCCGGCTGAGTTGGCGATGTCGGGGTTTGCAGAAGCCGTATAGCGCACCAGTACATTGTCGGGTTTCGCACCAAGGCGTGGATCGTTCGTCGGCAGGATGTAGCCAACGTAAAACTCGTCGTTGTGCGGCAGCCCTGCCTGGCCGAAATTCGGGTGGAATTCGAAGCTGAGAATGCCGCTTTCAGCACCGGCAACGTAGCTGACCGGAATGGTGAGGAAAGGCGTCGACAGCAGCACGCCATTTTTAACGATGCGAAGCGTCCCGGCCTGACTGGCAACGAACACGCGACCGCTGTTGTCGCTCGGCGCGCGGATCGCGATTGGCGCGGTGATCGCCGTTGTCACCGTGACCAGATTGAGATCTGCGGGCACTGTCTGCGCAACAGTGCCGGTGAAAGCAACCAGCCACATCAGTCCCATCCAACGCAAACGGTGCAGATTTCGCATGACGTGTTTTCCAGGACTCGAGATGGCCGAGACTACACGACCACGCTAGTTCAACTTCGGTCGCGGCACGCTGGCGAGGATGATGGCTCCAAGGAGGCCGGCGATCAGCGAACCGGCGAGGATGCCTATCTTGACCTCGTCCTGAAGGATCGGATCGCGCGCGAACGCGAGCAGGCCGATGAACAGGCTCATCGTGAAGCCGATTCCACAGAGCGCCGCAATGCCGAACATCTGCTGCCAGTTCGCGCCCGAGGGCAGTCGCGCAATGCCGAGTTTGACGACAACGAATGCCGAGCCGAAGACGCCGACCAACTTGCCGATCAACAAGCCGCCGGCAACGCCGAGAGTCAGCGGTGCGACCAACTGCTCGACACCGATCCCTTCGAACGACAGGCCGGCATTGGCGAATCCGAAAACCGGGATGACCAGGAACGGCACGACGCGATAAAGAGCGTGTTCCAGTCGTAGCAGCGGCGAGTTTGCTTCGTCCTTGGGACGCCGGGTGCCGCCGGTGGCGTCCAGCGGCAAGGTCATTGCCAGCGCAACTCCAGCCAAGGTCGCGTGGATGCCGGATTTGAGCACCAGTACCCACAGCACCGCGCCCAGGATCAGGTAAGGCCACAATACGCGGACGCCTTTTCGATTGAGGATGACAAGCAGCGCAAGCACGGCGGACGCGCCGGCCAGGAAGGCGATCGACAATTCGTTGGTGTAAAACAAGGCGATGATGATGACCGCACCCAAGTCGTCGATGATCGCGAGTGCGGTCAAGAACACTTTCAGGGAAAGCGGCACGCGTTTGCCGAGCAGGGACAACACACCGAGTGCGAATGCGATATCGGTCGCCGTCGGCACGGCCCACCCGCGCATCGCCGCGCTATCGCCACTGTTAAACGCAATGTAGACGAGCGCGGGCACGACCATTCCACCGATGGCACAAATTCCAGGCAGGATGCGCTGCGGCCAACTCGCCAATTCGCCATCGAGTACTTCGCGCTTGATCTCAAGACCAACCAGCAGGAAAAACACCGCCATCAATCCGTCGTTGATCCAATGGTGGACGCTCAGCGGTCCGGCCTTGGCGTGCAGGCTTTCGAAATAGATATCGGCAAATGGCGAGTTGGCGACGATGAGGGCCAGCACGGTGACTCCCATCAACACGAGGCCGCCGGCGGCCTCGCCATCCATGAAGTCACGAATGCGCCGCAGCGGGCCCCAGTTGAGCATCTTCATCGAGCCGGGAATTGAATTCTGGTCATGCGTTCAGTTTGCCATGTCGCGGCGACGGCACAAAACCGCCACCGAAAAGCGGAAGAACAAAACCCGCACGAGGCGGGCTTTGCTGGATGGTCCGAAGCAATCGATCAAGCCTTGCCAAACAAGCCTTCGACAGCGGCGCGCTCTTCGCGCAATTCCTTCTCAGTCGCATCGATGCGCGATTGCGAGAACGCATTGATCGGCAGGTCTTGCACGATCGTGTAGTCGCCATTTTTGACCGTGACCGGATAGCCGAAGATCACGCCCGGCTCGACACCGTACGAACCATCGGACGGAATACCCATCGACACCCAGTCGCCATCCGGCGTGCCGAGCGCCCAGTCGCGAATATGGTCGATTGCGGCCGATGCAGCCGATGCAGCCGACGAAGCACCACGCGCCTTGATGATGGCCGC
>JBATAQ010000104.1:0-9455 GCA_049661925.1 Dokdonella sp. | reverse complement strand
GCCCTGGTTCCGCTCGATGTCATGTCGAGAATGGAAAACGGCAGCTTCCAGATTCCGGGCATGTCCGAGGATGCACTGACGCCGTCCACCAACCAGGTATCGCCGGGGTACTTCAATACACTCGATATCAAGGTGCAGGGACGCGATTTTGACGAGCACGATGTGAAAGGCAGTGCCTATGTGGGCGTGGTCAACACGGCATTGGCGCACCTGCTTGCAGCTGATGGCGATGTAGTCGGCCGCAGCTTTTCGTTCAACTCGGACGACGACCCGATTGCACTCACGGTGATCGGAGTCGTGGCCAACGGCAAGTACACCTCATTGCGCGACAACGCCGACCCATTCCTGTTTCTGCCGCTGGCGCAGTGGCCGCGCGCCGAGACCACGTTGGTCGCAAAGACGAACCTGCCGGTGAACGCCTTCGCGATGCAGTTACGTAGCGAGCTGCACGGACTGGATGCTTCGTTACCGGTCGGGCAAGTGCATCCCTTGACCGACGTGATTGCCGTGTCGCTGTTGCCGCAACGCATTGCCGGCATGGCGTCGCTGGTACTTGGAGCGATTGGCCTGCTGCTGGCGGCGATCGGCCTGTATGGATTGATTGCACTGCATGTCGCCAATCGTCGGCGTGAATTTGGCGTGCGCCTGGCGCTCGGGGCGAGCCCGAAACGCATCGTGGCTGAGGTGCTGCGTCGCGGTGCGTGGCTTTCGGGCACCGGCCTGGTGATCGGCACGGCGCTATCGCTGGGCGGTGCTGTATTGGTGTCCGGGCTTCTGTACGGCGTCAACAGCAGCGATGCGCTGTCGTTCCTCGGTTCCGCGGTGATTCTGGGAGCCATTGCGCTGTTGGCAAGTTTCCTGCCGGCGCGGCGCGCGTCACGTATCGATCCGATGGTTGCACTCCGCCATGAATAGGACCACCCCATGATCACCGATCTTCGTTTTGCTTTGCGTGCGCTTGCGCGCAGTCCGGTTTTCACCAGCGTCTCGGTAGTGATGCTGGCTGCCGGCATTGGCCTGGCAATCTTCATGTTTGGCGCGATCAACATCTATGCGCTCAAGCCGTTGCCGTTTGCCAAACCCGATCAACTGGTCAGTATCCAGTACACCGACAGCGAAACCGGTCGGCGCAATCTGGCGATTCCCTTGATCGATTGGCTTGATCTGCAGGCTCGCCAGCAATCATTGCAATCGCTGCAAGCGTATTCGGTCGGCACCATGAACCTGGGCGGCATCGAGGGACCGCCGGAACGCTTGTCGGGTGCCTGGGTGAGCAACGATGCCTTCACCACGCTCGGCGTGCGACCGATGTTGGGACGCGATTTCACTGCCGGCGATGCCGTGAAAGGCGCTGCAGCGGTTGCCTTGATCGGCGAGCGTGTATGGCAATTGCAGTTCAATGCCGATCCAAACGTGGTCGGCCGCGCGATGCGCATCAACGGCAAGCCCACGACGGTGATCGGCGTGATGCCGGAACGTTTCGCATTTCCGGTGGCCGAGTCGATCTGGATGCCGCTGTCCAGTGATCGCGCCTTCGCTGCCAGTGACGCGGCGCAGGAAGTGAAGGCGTTCGGTCGCTTGCGCGACGGCGATTCCATTGCACAGGCGCGTTCGGATTTCGCCGGCATGATCAAGGTGTTGGCGAACGAGCGCAGCGAGGCACTGCGAGGAGATGCTGCGAAGGTGCAACCGTTCGCGGACGAGTTCATCCTGCCGCAGATTCGTGTAGCCAATCGGGCGATGTTTGTTGCGGTGTTGCTGGTCCTGCTGATCGCGTGCGCGAATGTCGCCAGCCTGGTATTGGCTCGTTTTGCGACGCGTTCGCGGGAGTTGGCGGTGCGCGCCGCACTGGGTGCCAGCCGACGTCGCCTGATCGTGCAGGTGTTGGCAGAGACGCTGATCGTTTCGCTGTGTGCGACGGCGCTCGGATGGCTCGGTTCCATGATCGCAGCACAGATGATGGATCGCTTCATGCAGTCGACCCCGGCGCAGATGCCGTACTGGCTGAATCGCTCGACCGATCTGCGCGACGTGTTGTTTGCCGGTGGCATTGCCTTGTTGTCCGCGCTCGCGGCCGGATTACTGCCCGCGCTGCGCACTGGCCGTGTCGACGTTCAAAGCGTGCTGCGCCAAGGCGGCGGCATCGGCGAACGCAGCAAGTTGTCGCGCGTACTGGTCGCTGGTGAAATTGCGCTGTGCATGGTGTTGCTGGTCGGATCGGGGATTGCCATCCGCAGTTCGATCACCGCACAAGACACCCCGCTCGGCATCACCGTCGATGGCGTGTTGACCGGTCGCATCGGACTGTTCGAATCGAAGTATCCCGACAACGCCTCGCGCGAGCGCTTTATCGATGCGCTGCAACCACGCCTCGCCGCGTTGCCGGGCGTCACCAGCGTGGCCTTCGCCAGCACGCTGCCGTTAATGGGCTACGAGCGACAGGAATACGGCAAGATCGGCGACTCAACCGATCGCGACGCGCACTTGCCACAGGCCTGGGCATCCAGCGTCAACAACGGCTTCCTCGATGTGTATGGCATCGCCTTGCGCGAAGGACGCATGTTCGACGCACGCGACAACGCCAACAGCGTGCCGGTTGCGCTGGTCAGTGCCAGTCTCGCCGAAGCCGCATGGCCGGGACAAAGCGCACTGGGGAAACGTGTGCGCCTCTCGCCGAAGGACGAATCCAGCCAATGGCTGGAAGTGGTCGGCGTGGTCAGCAACAGCTTGCAGGCGGACTACCTCGCGAACAACGTCACCATCTCGGCGCATCGCGGTGATGGCAATGTGTTTCGCCCGATCGCGCAGAATCCACCAGCGTTCGTCAGCGTTGCCCTGCGCAGCGATGGCGACGTGAATGCGCTGTCGAATGGCCTGCAAGCCGCCGTGCGCTCGGTTGATGCCGACCTGCCGGTGTACTGGTTGCGACCGATGCGCGAATGGCGCGACCGCATATTCTGGGGCAGCGATATTTTGGCGAACATGTTCAGCGTATTCGCGGCGTTCGCGTTGCTGCTCGCCGTGGCCGGCATCTACGCCGTTCTCGCCTTCGACGTCGCCCAGCGCGCCCGCGAGATCGGCGTACGCCGAGCCCTTGGCGCAAATACCCGCAGCGTGCTGTCGATGGTGTTGCGCCGAGGCGTGATCCAGGTGCTGCTCGGCATCGGCATCGGCATTCCACTGGCGATGGTCTTCGCGCGCGCTCTAGACAGCATGGTGACGCCGGGAACGGCAGCCGATCCACTCATCTACTTTGGCGTCGCCGGCGTGTTACTGCTCGCCGTCATCGCCGCGGCCCTGGTGCCGGCGCGGCGAGCGCTGCGCGTCGATCCGATGGTTGCGTTGCGTAGTGAGTAGTTCATTCGCCAGTGCTGGCCTTGCGAGCGGCAGCAGCCGTCCGCACGCAAAAGCCCATCCTGATCGCACGCCGTGATGAAGCCCGCTCAATGAGTATCCATTCACTGACTCGTTCGTTCCGGCGCGCACCGATGTTTGCGCTGGTCGTGATCGTGCTGGTGGCGAGCGTGGTCGCGATCAACGCGAGCACCTTTGCGGCGATTGATGCGTTGCGCTGGAAGGCGTTGCCTTACGTCGATGGCAATGCGCTGCTGGAAATGCGTAGCGGCATGCAGAAGTTCGGTTTCATCGCCGGGCTCAACGCGCGAATCCGCGACGCGCTGCAAGCAGACCGCGCTCACTTTTCTGGCGTCGCGGGATTCATCGAGTCAGGACAAGAGCGTGTTGATACCACGGATCAGACTTGGCGCTTTGCCAAAGTCACGCCGCACTTCGAGCAAGTCCTCGGCGTAGCGCCGGCTATCGGGCGCAGCATTGGCGATGGCGATGCGGTCGATGGCGTGGATCAGATTGCCGTGATTTCAGATCGTGTCTGGCGTCAGCGATTCAATGCCGATCCCGCCGTGATCGGCAGCGTTGTCGATCTAGGCAAGATGAAGCTGAGCGTGGTAGGTGTCATGCCGCCGGGCTTCACATTTCCTGATACCAGGATTGATGCATGGCGCCCCTACGTTGCGGAAAGTGATCGAAGCAGCTTTGGTGCGCTTGAAGTCGTGGCAAGAGCCGCGCCAGGCACGTCCATCGAACAGGCGCGCGAGGTGTTGGCGTCGATCATCGCGAATGACAAACAGCTCGCCGAACTGGCCGTCTCGGCCGATATTCAAGCGCGAGTCCGGCCGTGGCGCGAGCGCTATTCATCAGGGCATGAGCGGGCGCTGGATTTGTTGCAATTGGCGGCTCTCATTCTGCTGGTTGTCGCTGTTGCGAACTTGATCAATCTCAACCTCGATCACTTGATGATGCGCCATCGCGAATTCGGTATTCGCCGTGCCTTGGGTGCCAGCGAGCTATCCATTGCCTGGAATGTAGCGGCGGATATCCTGCCCCCTGCCCTGGTCGGATTGTTGTTGGGTCTACTCGCCACTCCAATCGGTTTGCGAGTGATTGCGGAACGCGGTTTGTTGCCGGACAACCTGCCTCAGGGCGTGGCGTTCGGACCCGCGGCAATCATCGGCGGTGGCGTGGCGATGGTCCTGATCGTGGCGACAGTCCTGTTTGCCGCATGGAATGCGCAGCGCCGACAGGGACTATCGAGTCGTGGTTTCGCCGGCATGGGACGCTTGCGACCCGCATTGCTTGTCGGCCAAGTCATGCTGACCACGATCTTGCTTGGCGGCAGCGCTCTATTGTTGCGTAGCGCCGTCAACCTGATCTCGACCGATCGCGGCTTCAACGATCAAGGCGTATTGATGACCCTGATCGACCCGCTTGGCGTCAGTGTCGACAACGCGGAATTCAATCCGACTACCGATAGGAAAAAACTGGGCGTGATCATGGCGCGGATTCGCGATGAAGTAGCCAGTTTGCCCGAAGTGACCAGCGTCGCATTGGCCGACGCGCCACCGTTCAGTGAGCACGAAGTGGTTTCAACCATACGTGTTCCAGGCGTCGCTGAGGATCAGGACGCAAGGTTCCGATTCGTGACTCCCGGCTATTTCAAGACGCTCGGAATCACGTTGGCGGCCGGGCGTGAGTTCACGACCGAGGATTCGGGCGATGCTTCACCAGTTATCGTTGATGAGGCCTATCGGAAACGCTTCCTGCAGGACGCCAACCCAATCGACGCCTATCTCAATATCGGAACCACGGGAGACAACTACCGAAAGGCGCGCATCATCGGAGTGGCGCAGACGGTCAAACAGGACACGTTGGACGAACCGAGTGGTTTGCCGATGGTCTACTCGTTCACGCAGGCACCAATGCCTGTTGCGTTCCTGCTTTCGCACACCGCTGGCAACGCACGCCAGCTCGCCGAAACCGTTCGTCAACGCATTCTTGCTACGCAACCCGGCACGGTGATCATGTTCAACAAACCGTTGGCCGACAGCGTCGCTGAAACCCTTGCTCCACGTCGTACCTTGCTCGAATCGATTGCCGCTTTCGGACTCGCGACGCTGTTGCTGGCGAGCATCGGCCTTGTCGCCGTGTTGAGTTTTTCGATTCGCCGACGCACCGCCGAGCTCGGCGTGCGTCTGGCCATCGGCGCAACGCCTGCCCGGGTGCGCAATCTGGTTCTTCGTCAGGGTGCCATCCTGGCCGTGGTTGGCGGTGCTCTCGGACTGTTGCTTGGTATTCCGTTGGCACGCCTGCTCGACGATCACCTGTATCAAATCAGGTTCAGCGATGCAGCGAGTTGGCTGGCGGCGCTGGCTTGCGTTCTGCTGGTCGCGCTCCTTGCGTGCTGGCTGCCGGCGCGACGTGCATCGAGGCTGTCGCCCACGCAAGCGCTGCGACACGAATAAGTACATCCACCTCTGATTCACACAGCTAAGGAAGAGTGCCTCCATGATCAAACTGGAAAACATCCAGAAGTCCTATCCCCTGGCCGGCGGTCGAAGCTGGGTTCTGCGCAACATCAATCTCGAAATCGCGGAAGGCGATTTCATCAGCGTGATGGGGCCGTCGGGCGCGGGCAAGAGCTCGCTGCTCAACGTACTCGGACTGATGGACTCGGAGTTCGAGGGCAGCTATGCATTCGATGACGTCGCCGTCGAGAAACTCAATGCGCGACAACGCCAGGACCTGCAGCGCGAGAAGATCGGTTTCATCTTCCAGCACTACCACCTGATCGATGATCTGAAGGTATGGGAGAACCTCGACCTGCCCTTGCAGTATCGCGACGTGGCGGCGAAGGAACGTGCCGCGCGCGTCGCCGACCTGCTTGATCGCTTCCAGATCGTCGGCAAGAAGGATCTGTATCCCAGTCAGCTCTCCGGTGGCCAGCAGCAGCTAGTCGCAGTCGCTCGCGCGGTGATCACCAAGCCACGCCTGCTGCTGGCCGATGAACCGACCGGTGCGCTGCATTCCAGCCAGGCAAGGGTGATCATGGACTTGCTGCATGAGCTGCATCGCGATGGCATGACCATCGTGCAGGTCACCCACAACACCGAATACGGCAACGAGGCGCAGCGCGTCGTCAAGCTGTTCGACGGCTGGCTGGAAAAGCCCGGTGTATGATCTAGCCAGACTAGCTAGATGGAGTATGTGACATGAATTGGCAGTTGCAGGAAGCGAAGAATCGCTTGAGCGAAGTGGTGAAAGCGGCCAAGGTAAAGGGTCCGCAGATCATTACCGTGCACGGCAGGGACGAAGTAGCGGTCGTCTCGATAACCGAACTGCGCCGACTGCAGAAAAATCAGTCGCCGCTGGGAACTGCGCTGTGGGAAAGCGCACCCAAGGTCGACCTGGTCATTGAACGCTCGCGCGACACTGGGCGCGATGTGGATTTCGAATGATGCGTGGCTACCTGCTCGACACTTGTGTCATATCCGAATCAACTCGCGCCGAAGCATCCGACAGCGTGCTTGCGTGGCTCGACGCAACCGCGCCAGAAAGTCTCTACATGAGCGTCGTCACGTTGGGTGAAATCGAACAGGGCATCGGCAAACTTGGAAACAACCAGAAGGCACGCACCCTCGAACACTGGTTGCATGAAACGGTCACGTCGTTGTTCGAATCACGCACGCTGGATGTCGATGCGAACATTGCGCACCGGTGGGGGCGAATGCTCGGCACAGCGAAGCGCAAGGGCAGAAGCCTGCCGTTGATCGACACGCTGCTGGCCGCCACTGCGCAGGAACACGAGTTGGTGCTCGTCACGCGCAACACCAGGGATTTTTCCAATCTCGACATCGAGTTGTTCAATCCGTGGCAATGACCCGCCCACCCATTCTGATCGCCGACGATCAGCCTGACGTGCTGGAAGCGCTGCGTCTTTTGTTGAAGGGCGAAGGCATCCCGACACTGCCGGCGCAAAGTCCCGAGGTAGCGCTGCAACTGTTCGCCAGCGATAACCCGGCACTGGTGTTGATGGACCTCAACTACAGTCGCGATACCACGTCGGGCAAGGAAGGGCTGGAGCTGATCGCGGCGCTGCGCAAGCTCGATCCGGCCCTACCGATCGTGGCGATGACAGCCTGGGGCAGCATTGACTTGGTGGTTCAGGCGATGCGTGCCGGCGCGAACGATTTCATCGAGAAGCCGTGGGACAACCAGCGCCTGCTTGGCGTGCTGCGCAACCAGCTAGCGCTGGCGCAGTCGCGTGGCGAAACCGAAAAGTTGCGCCGCGAAAACGAGATCCTGCGCGACACCGGTGACGACAACTTCATTGCCGAGTCGGCACCCATGAAGCGCTTGCTCGATCAACTGGATCGTGTCGCACCGACCGATGCGAACGTATTGATCCTCGGCGAGAACGGCACCGGCAAGGGCGTGATCGCGACCCGTCTGCACGCGCGTTCGCGGCGCGCGAAGCAGACCCTGGTAAAGGTCAACATGGGTGGCATTCCGGAAAGCGTTTTCGAGGCAGAAATGTTCGGCCACGTGCGCGGCGCGTTCACCGATGCCAAGTCTGATCGCATCGGCCGTTTCGAGCTGGCCGACGGTGGCAGCCTGTTTCTTGACGAGATCGCCAACATTCCTATCGCGCAGCAGCCCAAGTTGCTGCGCGTGCTGGAAGAGGGTGAGCTGGAGCGGGTCGGGTCGTCGCGCACATTGACCGTGGACGTACGCATCATTTCCGCGACCAACGCAAATCTTGTCGCTGATGTTGAACGCGGATTGTTCCGCAAGGACCTGTTGTTCCGACTCAACACGGTTGAGCTGCGGCTGCCTCCGCTACGAGAACGCGGCGAGGATATTCCGCTGCTGGCGACAGCATTTCTCGAGCGGTTCGGCAAGCGCTATAACCGCGACGGCTTGCGCTTTTCCGCGTCGGCGCTCAACGCACTGACCAACTACCAATGGCCCGGCAACGTGCGTGAGCTTTCGCATGCGATCGAGCGCGCGGTCCTGATGACCGCCAGCGATAAGATTGACGGCGAAGCTTTAGGCTTGAAACCGGGCCAAGGCTTGGCCGCTGCAACCAACACTGCAAGCGGCGATACAAGCGCATCAAATGCCGTCGGCACCATTGGCGCAGCCGAGGAACAACTGGTTCGCGATGCCTTGCAGACCACCGGCGGCAATATCCAGCGGGCTGCGGTGCTGCTCGGCCTGAGCCGACCGGCGCTGTATCGACGCATGGAGAAATACGGTATTCCGTAGGTTTTCGATGAACTGTTTCGAGCGTCCTTTCTTTAAGAGCAAGCCGTGCCCCCACCCGTATTCCGCTGGCGCTACCAAACCCGGACCTTGCTTGGCACGTTGCTGGCAACGTTGCCGGGACTGATCGGCCTGGCTGTGGCGTTGGCTTTGCTGCTGCCGTTGCAGACGGCCATCGCGATCTGGCTGGGCGTCTTCATGGTGACATTGGTGTTGATACTGGAAGTTCGCCGCCGCGCCATCTACCCGTTACAGACACTTTCCAACCTGCTCGAAGCCTTGCGCGAAGGTGACTACAGCCTGCGTGGCTCGCGCGCGCAAAGGCACGATGCGGTCGGCGAAGTGGTCTGGGAAATCAATGCGCTTGCCAATACCTTGCGTACCCAACGCTTGGCCGTCGAGGAAAAAAGCGCCTTGCTGGCGAAGGTCATCGCGACACTGGATATCTCCGTCTTTGCTTTTGACAGCGACGGATCACTGAAGCTTGCCAATGCCGCCGGCGAACGCCTGCTCGGCGCGAAGTTGACCGACCTTGATCGACGCAGCGCCAGCGAACTCGGACTCGCGCAATACATCGACGTGCCGCTCACCAGCCTTGTCGAACGCAGTTTCCCTGGTGCGAGCGGTCGCTGGGAAATACGCCACGCGCGTTTTCGCGAAGATGGACGTCCGCACGATCTCATCGTCATCAGCGATCTCAGTCGTGCCCTGCGCGAAGAAGAACGACTGGCCTGGCAACGCTTGCTGCGCGTGCTTGGCCACGAACTCAACAATTCGTTGACGCCGATCCGCTCAATGTCGGCAACCTTGCGAAGCCTTCTCGATCACGATCCGCT